>JAJXBQ010000004.1:0-32082 GCA_021640525.1 Segatella copri | reverse complement strand
GATTTAGAAACCTACCTTGCTCATACTCACGATTGGAAATATATTCCCGTTGATGAAATAAAATACTATCATAATGGGCAGGAACTTACAAAGTTAGAAATACCTTCTGGTGTGGATAAAATTGGCAGTTATTCTTTTTATAAAGGTGTAAACTTGACTAGCCTCACCCTTCCTTCCAGTGTTACTTCACTAGATAGGTCTGCTTTTGAAGGTTGCAGCGGCTTGACTAGCCTCACCCTTCCTTCCAGTGTCACCACGATAGGTGGTTCTGCTTTTGAAGGTTGCAGCGGCTTGACCAGCCTCGCCCTTCCTTCCAGTGTCACCGCGATAGGTGGTTCTGCTTTTGAAGGTTGCAGCGGCTTGACCAGCATATATGTAAGTTGGGAATCTCCTTTATCAATTGCTGCTTCTACTTTTAAGGATGCAAATACGGAAAAATGCATCTTGTATGTTCCAAAAGGGACTTATGATGATTATTGGCTTTCAAATTGGGGTATATTTGCTAATATCGTAGAGTATGATGCAACTGGCATCGATCATATTACGACATCTGGCGAAGCCAAGGAAATCTCTCGCTATGCTGCGGATGGTCAGCGATTGGAAGTGCCTGCCAAGGGCTTGAACATCGTGAAGTATAGCGATGGCTCCGTGAAGAAAGTTGTTGTTCAATAGTATAGTATGCTTATTGGAGATTTCTTATTGGAGATAATAGATAAGATTTTAGAATGATCAAGAGCGGAAAAAACAACTGGGGTTAACAGAGTTAACAGTTGTTTTCCGCTCTTTCTTTGTTTAAATACCTTTAAAAAATCCGTGTAATTCCGATAAAACTTGGTGAAATCGTGTAAAAAGCGTATATTTGTGACCGAAAACTGTGTCATGACACAAAAAACGTCATAGGATTATGTATTTTGAACGTAAAGCATACTTGAAAGAACTCATCTCGGCAGAAGGCAATGGGATGATAAAGATTATCACCGGCATTCGCCGTTGTGGTAAATCCTTCCTTCTCTTCAACATCTTTTGTAAGCATTTGCTTGAAAGAGGTGTTGCGGAAGATCATATCATACAGGTAAATCTTGAAGACCGTAGAAACAAGAAACTTCGTGACCCTGATGCTTTGCTGGAGCATATAGATGCTCAGATGAAAGATAAGGATAGGTATTATATTCTCTTGGATGAGGTTCAGATGGTGAAGGAGTTTGAGGATGTGCTCAACTCTTATCTCTATGTGGAAAATGCCGAAGTGTATGTTACTGGTTCCAATGCCCGATTCTTATCGAAGGATGTGATAACTGAGTTTCGTGGTCGAGGTTGGGAAATCCGAATCCATCCACTGAGTTTTGCCGAATATTATGAAGTGGTAGGAGGAGAGGAGCGTCAAGCCCTGGAAACCTATTATCTTTATGGTGGATTGCCTGCTGTGGCGCAGATGGAAACTCCGGAAGCGAAACAGAACTATCTTCGAGAGATTTATGAGACGGTTTATCTGAAGGATGTTTTGGAGCGTAATCGCCTGAAGAATTCTGATGGAATGCGCGAGTTGGTGCGTCTTCTGGCTTCTACGATTGGTTCCTGTACGAATGTGCAGAGAATTTCTAATACGTTCAAATCTGTTGGAGGAGTGGAAATCGGTACTAAAACCATTGGCAGGTACCTGGAGAACCTGCAGGATTCCTTCATCATCAGCGAGGCTTTGCGCTATGATGTGAAAGGGCGCAAATATATTGGTACTGGTACCAAGTATTATTTCGAGGACATCGGTATCAGAAATGCCGTGGTAGATTTCCGACAGATAGAATTCACCCATATCATGGAAAACGTGGTTTATAACGAATTGCGGAAGCAGGGTTATACTGTGGATGTGGGATCGGTGGAGAGCTTCAGGCGGGATGAGAATGGCAAACTGCAGCGTAGGAATCTTGAGATTGATTTCGTGGTGAACCGTCATGATGAACGCCTCTATATCCAGTCGGCTTACGCCTTGCCGGATAAGGAGAAGGTAGATCAGGAGCAGGCTTCTCTTTTGAATGTAAACGATGGTTTTCGCAAACTGATAATCGTAGGGGATAGGTATCGTTCGGGTTATAATGAAGAAGGCATTCTGATGATGAGCCTCTCCGATTTCCTTTTGGGGAAAGAAAATAAGGGATAGATGGTCTTGAAGAAAATATCAAGAGCGGAAAGGCAACTGGGGTTAACAGAGTTAACAGTTAACAGTTGTTTTTCCGCTCTTTCTCTAGAGTTCTATATGGTTGCAAATTAAGCATGTCTCAATATGCTTAATTTGCAAGCTTTGCTTTTGTTACTGATATTCAAAAAGTTATAAGTGAAAATTAATATAAAGAATGAGCAAATCTGAGCTTCTTTCTCCTTAAAATGCACGCTTTTGCCTGAAAAATCGCCTTGAAATGCAAATTAAGCATAAAAAAAAAGGCTTATTTTTACCAAAACTTGCAGATCAAGAAATTTATCCGTATATTTGTGCCCTAAAATAGTTAGAATTATGGAATATACGGCACTTTTAGAGAAACAGATATTGGGTAGGTTGAAGATAGACAACCCTTGGTGGACGGAAGGCAGAATACCTTCTTACTATCAGGAGATGAGTCCTCGCCTCTATCTCGACATCTTCTATCCGCTGGTAAGGGATGTCAGCATTCAGCGTGCCCTCATCCTGATGGGACCTCGCCGAGTGGGTAAGACGGTGATGCTCTATCATTCCATCCAGCGGTTGATAGACGAGGGCGTATCGCCTCAGAATATCATCTATGTTTCGGTGGAAACCCCTATTTATAATAATATCCTCCTGGAGCAGTTGTTTTCTTTGGCAAAACAGATATTGGATAAGGAAAACAGCCAGGAAGAATTTTATGTATTCTTCGACGAGATACAGTATCTCAAAGACTGGGAGATCAATCTGAAATCCCTGGTAGATACTTATCACAACGTGAAGTTTGTGGCTTCCGGTTCTGCTGCTGCGGCATTGAAAAAGAGCAGCAACGAAAGCGGAGCGGGCAGGTTTACCGATTTCAATCTGCCGCCGTTGCTTTTCTTCGAGTATATCCATCTTAAGAAATATGAGCATCTGATGCGCCAATCCAAGGTAGAATGGGATGGGATAGAGAGCGATATCTATAGTACGATAGATATTGATAAGCTGAACAGTCTCTTCCTCGACTATATCAATTATGGCGGTTATCCTGAGGTGGCTTTTTCTTCCCGAATGCAGGAAGACCCGGGGCAGTTTGTTCGCCACGATATTGTAGATAAGGTATTGTTGAGAGATTTGCCGAGTCTTTATGGCATTTCGGATGTGCAGGAACTGAATTCGTTGTTTACGATGATAGCTTATCATAGCGGTATGGAGTTTTCGTATGAAAGTATGTCGAAGGAATCGGGAGTCAAGAAGGAAACTATTCGCAGGTACGTCCAGTATCTGGAGGCAGCTTTCCTGATAAAGGTTGTGACAAGAACGGATGATACGGCAAAGCGATTCCAGCGCCAAACTACTTTCAAGATTTATCTGACGAATCCTTCGCTGAGATGTGCGCTGTTTGAGCCAATCAAGATCATGGATGGCAATATCGGAGACATGATAGAAACCGCCATTTATTCGCAGTGGATTCCGAGAAAGGAACATATCGCCTATGCCAACTGGAAGATGGGGCGTTCGCAGGGCGAGGTGGATTTGGTGGGCATCAATGATGCTTTGCAGAAGCCTTATTGGGCGGTGGAAATCAAATGGTCGGACAGGTTCTTCGACAGACCTTCTGAACTTTCGTCCTTACAGTATTTTATGGAGAAGAATCATCTGTCTCAGGCATTGGTAACTTCCATCAGTAAGGGAGGAGCAAAGGAGCTGGATTTTGGTACGCTTCATTTCATTCCTTCTGCCTGCTATGCTTATACGGTGGGAGAGAATACATTGAGGCAAGCCAAGAAGAGTTTTGGTTTGTAAGAACGTAAAGCTACCTTCTGATGAATTGTATTCTCGTCAGAAGGTAGCTTTACTAAATTTCTATAGATGATTTCTATAGTGGTTTTTATGCCTCGCAGAGCTTTGCCAGCTCTTCCAGGTTATCCGCCACTTCAATCACATCTCGCCAATTGCCACGAATTACACCTTTATCAGCCATATCATCCAGCAAGGCAATGGTGGAGTTCCAGAAACCTTTCATGTTGTAGAGAATCACCATCTTGTGATGGTAGCCGATGGTGTGAGAGGCAGCGATGGTGAAGATTTCATCCAGGGTGCCGATGCCGCCAGGAAGGGCTACGAAGATGTCGCTCTGGGCAAGCATCAGGTCCTTGCGGTCGCTGAGATTATCACACGGAATCTCGATGTCGAGGTCAGGGAAGGTTCTGCCTCCTCGCTCTACAAGCGTAGGAACCACACCGATGGTTCTTCCGCCATTCGCCTTTACTGCCTTGCCAATGCAATCCATCAGACCGGAGTTGCAGCCACCGAAAACCAGGTCGTGGCCGTTCTCTGCCATCCACTTTCCCATCTCTTCTGTCAACTTGAAGAAGTCGGGGTCGATATTCTTATTTGCCGAACAAAAAACTGCTATTTTCATATTGCTTTATCTTCTATTTGATGATGTTTTATCTGTTGTTTATTGATGTTTATCTTCTATTTGATAATGTTTTATCCGTTATTTATAGATGTTTAGGCAAAGGTACGCAAAAAAAACGAAATTATTGAGCTCTTTTTGCGGATAATTTCTTAATTTTGCAAACTATAACTAATCTTATAAACAGGAAGATAGATTTCCTATCAATAAAATTATAAACAAATTATAAAACAAACAAGAGAATGAAAAGGATTATCGCATATAGTATCATCGCATTGTTGCAGGCGTCGGTGGCGTTTGCACAGACCTCTGTGGCGCTTACACAAACCTCTTCGAAGCCGAAGCTTCAGAAGCGGGAGAAGTATGAATGGCAGGGAGAGATTCCTACTTATGTAGAAACGCTGAAGAAGGAACTGACCTATCCGATGGCTTGGGGAAACAGCCCGATAAAGAACTTCAAGAAGTGGAAGAAGGCGGCAAGGGCGAAGGTGTTTGAATGCATGATGACGCCTCCGAAGGCGGCTGCGGCTTGGGATATGGAAGTATTGGGCGAGGAACAGAGAGACGGATACAAGGCGCAGAAAATCGCCTTCAATATCAACGCCTATTCCCGAATTACAGCTTATCTCCTGATTCCGGATGGCAAGGGTCCATTCCCAACGGTGAATGCGCTTCATGACCATGGTGCTCATCTCTTTATAGGAAAGGAGAAGATGATTCGTCCTTTCTTTACTCCGGAAGAGAAAGATGCTCCGGAGAAGCAGGCGCTCTGTCAGGAGATTCTTGATGATGCAGATGCGTGGGCAAAACAGCTTTACGATAATCAGTATGTGGGCGATTACCTGGCGAAGCATGGCTACGTGGTCTTTTCTGCAGATGCTCCGATGTGGGGAGAAAGAGGCCGAAAGGAGGGCGTGGATAGAAACAAATACGACCTGATAGCCGGCAACATGATGATGCTGGGTAGAGACCTCTCTGCCTTCATGACCTACGATGATATTTCCAGCACCGAATTTCTGGCTTCGCTGCCGATGGTGGATACGGAGCGTATCGGATGCGTGGGGTGTTCGATGGGAGCCTATCGCTCGTGGATGCTCTCGGCCTTATCGGATAGAATCAAGGCGGGTGCTTCCATCTGCTGGATGATTACCACGGATGCTCAGCTTACCCGGAAATTCGGAAGAAAGGAGAATGGCGGTTTTGCGAATTGCATCCCCGGTCTTCGCCAATATCTTGACTATCCTCATATCGCCTCCCTCGCCTGTCCAAAACCGATGCTTTTCATCAATGGCACAAAAGACAAGCTCTTCCCCGTGCCTGGCGTAGAAGATGCTTTCGCCGAGATGCACAAGGTTTGGAAGAGTCAGGGAGCAGATAATCTGCTGGATACGGAGCTTTGGGAAATCCCTCATTCCTGCGGTTTGAAGGCGCAGGAGAAAATGCTGGAGTTTCTGGATAAGAATCTGAAATAAGAAGTAGGTAGTTCTTTGGTTGAAGAACAGAGGAAGATATATTCTTAAAAGAGCAGAAAGTAACTGGATTCCAGTTTGCTTTCTGCTCTTTTCGATTTGTCTATTGCTTTTGAAGTGTCATAGTGTAAAGGGTATTATTTTATTGGAATCCATGAATGTGCTGACAATGTGGCTGTTCCATCTTTATGAAAAGTAATGTTTTCATTGTTTTATTATTTTACGAATTATACTTTATAATCAGAAAGACATACAGACATTTACACCAACTTTACCATCTGCATAGAAAGGTGTACTTATCGTATGAAAGTTAGAGTGATGGCATTTGGATTTAGTGAATACTTTCGGATAAAGCCAATATGCAAACTTTGTACTGATAATACCAATACAAGCTCCTGCAACAACATCATTGAGATAGTGGCGGTTATTGTAGATTCTTAAATATCCAGTAGTAGCTGCAATCAAATAGCCAGAATATCCTATCCACGGCGAAATATCTTTGTACTCTTGGTATAGAAATTCAGCTCCCATGAAGGCTGTTGCTGTATGTCCAGATGGGAATGAATTACGGGCATTGTTGTCAGGACGCTTTTCTTTAAAAGCATATTTCATGCCATTTACGATTATTCCCATGGTGGCATACGAAAAGGCAAGAATACCAGTTCTGTCCCAAAATTTATGCTTTCCGTCAATACCTAATAAGTTGAGACCATAGACGGCAAGCATGGGGGAGTACTGCATGTAATTGTCGATTTTTACCTTATGTTTCCCCTTGGCTGATAATTTGTCTTGTATGTTCTCACGTTGTTTGGTCAACCATCCGTTATGAACATAGAAGGCTGAGGTTCCAGTGAGGACAATGGGTACAACTAATGTTTTCAACTTGAGACGATGAGTGTTGTCTGAGACAACAGAATCTGATAGTGTTGTATGGTACAAGCTATCTTGTGCATGTACGGATACAACACCACCAAAGAGGAAGAGTATGGATACAACTCTCCCATCTAATGAATGGAGTCTTTTCATTTTGAAGCGCTAATTGGGCGAAAAACTATCTTAGCGGTGGAATCGTGGGATTTCTTAGGTGGACTATGGAAAAGATAAAATGGCGTGAACGGCAAATTATCTGATTCCAAGGCCCTGAGAAAGCCCACACATACCGATAAGTCCCGTCCACACCAAAGCGCAGACGTTTACAGACTTATTCTTTCGGTAGGTGTTTCTATGAAATTTCTCAGGTTTCAGGAATCAACCGAATAAATAGCAAACGCGATTTCTTATTATGTTATTAAAATGTATTTTCTTATGCTCTTTTATTTTTTAATATTTAATGTCTTGTAAGAAAGGATAGATGCATAGTCTTCCAATCTGTTGCAAAGATACAAAAACTTTTTGAATATCAAGAATGTTTTCTAAAAAAAATATTCTCAAGGAACCATATTGCCTAAACTTATTGTTGAATATGTGCGATAGATACTGATTAATTTATCTTAGATTTTTACTTTTTGCCTTTAAATCCCCCAAAAGTGTGTGTTTTTTTGAGATTTGGGGATTTTGACGACAAAATATTGTATCTTTGCACAGTTTATTTAACACACATTAATTTAACGGCTGTTACATTATGAAGTTTTATGATCGGAAAAAGGAGATAGAGATACTGCGCAGGAACTGGGAAAAATCGGCTAAGCATTCCCTTTTCACTGTGATGATAGGCAGAAGGCGTATCGGAAAGACGCTTCTCTTGCTCAAGACTGAGCAAGAGCAGAAGTGTTTTGCTTGTGTCTTTATTCCATTACTCCCGATTATGCAGCTTGGATAATCAAGCGCAGGGATTTTTTTAATTAGTGATTTTGAAATAACTAACTGAGAAAATACTAAAATTAAAAAGAGCGGAAGAAAAGCTGGGGTTAACAGAGTTAACAGTTAACAGCTGATTTTCCGTTCTTTCTTCTATAAATCTGTAAAAGTCTACTACGCTAACCCCTTAAAAAATGGCGTTAGCGTAGTGAACTTTTTGAGTATGCTGAATGCATTTTTACCACAACTCCTTAGGCGACAGGTCTTTATCCTTTCTACCCATCAGGTAGTAATCGGCAAGGAACTGGAGGTTTGCCTGCGTAATCTTCAAGCCTTCTTCCTTTACATACTGGCTTGTAAAGATGTTTGCGTCAGGAATCAGGTTGTTTTCTATCAGTTTGCAGACAATTTCGTAAGGGAATGGGAGACCATTGCCGCTGATAATGCCAAAGCTGTCGGTCTCTGCACGCTCCTGTACATAGTATGGGTTCTCTGGCGATGCGATGCAATGAGCCAGACCGAAACTGATGTTGATGCCTGTATACGGACTTCCGCTTAATATGATGCCCTTCTCGTATTTCTGAGGGAATCGGATGTCCTTTGGCAACTCGAATTCAATCTCCTTGAGGAATTCCTTCAGCGTCTTCACATCTTCCAGGAAGATGAACTTGTCTTCGTATCCCTTCGCTTTGAGCAGATTGTAGTCGTGAATCGCCTTCTCATGATCCACCTTTTCATATTGCTCTGTAGCCTTCTTTCTGAACTCCTCATCCTCCCAAAGCTTATGGGTAGGCATGTTCCTGCAAATCTTGCAGAGCCATTCGTAAGAAGTGAGCGCCAGAAGATTGTTTCTGCCGGCGATGGTCATTTCCATCTGCACAGAATAGGCGAGCGGTTCGGTGAGACCCTGAGGCGAGTTTGCCATCTGCTGGAGGGTAAACTGCAGGCGCTTCTGGTTGCCCACGTTGAAATAGCAGCCATAATGGAACCACGCCAGGGTGTCGCGACGGTGAATCTCATCCAACTCCTTGTTCTTCTCGATTTCCTCTTCGGTCGTTTCAGCGTTGCCCTCTATCTCAGGCATTTCGCTGAGATAAGTCAGAAGGCGCTCGTTTTCCGGGGCCGTTTCATACTCTCTGTCGAGGATGTTGTAGGCAAGTTTGGCAGCCAGTTCCAGGGTTCCGAAAAGGAAAGGAACGGCTTCCTGAACGAAGCTGCTCTGCTGGTAATGGTGCCAGAGCAGGAACTTGACATCAGCGATGTTGATTTCCTCAGGGTCGTAAGCCGGATCATCTTCGTTGAGCGGACTCTTGATGAATTCGCTTTCTTTCTCATAGAAAGGAATGTAGACGCCGTAACGCTGCTTGCATTCTTCCGTAAAAGTCTTCCAGATGCCTGTGCCCGAAATCACATCTTCGAAATAACCGGCAATGCTGAGTGCCAGCTGCTTGGCGTCATCCATATTCTTGAAGTTATGGGTGTAGCACGCCTCGTCAAGAGCGTGGTATATTTCGTTGGCGAGTTCTGTATAATACAGATCAGTTTCGTCTGCTTTTTCGTATGGATGCAAAGCAATCCATTCTTGGGTGAAAATAACTTTTTTCATATATTTCAAGTTTTCTTGGTTATCTGTTTGTTGTAACTTTCATGCAAAGGTAATAAAATATTGCAGAAATCTGCAAGAAACTCGCATTTTTTTCGTATCTTTGCACCCGAATTTAGGCAATCTTAATAAATGTGTGGGATTGCCGCAAGCGTTTTGGAAGGATTTTGCACCCTAATTCATGGCTGGGAGGGTGAATTCGGCCTTCCATTTTGATTATAATGAATTAAGGTTAAAAAGATTTGAAGACATTTGAAGAATTGGGCGTGAGCGAGGAGATTCGCCGTGCCATTGAAGAGCTTGGATTTGAGAATCCAATGCCAGTTCAGGAAGAAGTTATCCCATATTTGCTTGGTAATAAGAACGACGTGATTGCGTTGGCGCAGACCGGTACGGGTAAGACTGCATCTTACGGTATTCCGGTTATCCAGAAGACTGATGCCAGCAGCAAGCAGACACAGGCTATCATCCTCAGTCCTACACGTGAGCTCTGCCTCCAGATAGCAGACGATTTGAACAGTTTTGCCAAGTACATCGACGGTTTGCATATTGCCGCTGTTTATGGCGGTACCGACATCGGAAGCCAGATTCGCACCCTGAAGCATGGTGTGCAGATTATCGTGGCTACCCCTGGCCGTCTGCTCGATTTGATTAATCGCGGCGTGGCTCAGTTGGAGAACGTAAACAATGTGGTGCTTGATGAGGCTGACGAGATGCTGAACATGGGTTTCTCTGAGAGCATCAATGCCATCTTCGAGAACGTTCCGGAAGATAGAAACACTCTGCTCTTCTCGGCTACCATGAGCAAGGACATCGAGAAGATTGCCCTCAACTACCTGCACGACCACAAGGAAATCGTAGTGGGTTCGCGCAACGAGGGTGCTGAGCATGTAAACCACATCTACTATCTGGTAAATGCCAAGGATAAGTATCTCGCCCTGAAGCGCGTGGTGGATTTCTATCCACGCATCTTTGCGATTATCTTCTGCCGCACCAAGCTGGAGACTCAGGATATTGCAGATAAGCTGATTAAGGATGGTTATAATGCAGAGGCACTGCACGGCGACTTGAGTCAGCAGCAGCGTGACCTCACCATGCAGAAGTTCCGCAACCATACCGTTCAGTTCCTGGTAGCTACTGATGTGGCTGCCCGTGGTCTGGACGTAGATGATCTGACTCACGTTATCAACTACGGTTTGCCTGATGATGTGGCAAGCTACACACACCGAAGCGGCCGTACCGGTCGTGCCGGCAAGAAGGGAACATCCATCTCTATCATCCATACCAGAGAGAAGTTCAAGGTTCGCCAGATAGAGAAGCAGATTGGCAAGGACTTCGTGGACGGCGTTTTGCCAACCCCAGAGGAAATCTGCAAGAAGCAGCTCTTCAAGACCATGGACGACATCATGAAGACGGATGTGGATGAGGATCAGATTGAACCATACATGGCTGAAATCAATCGCCAGTTTGAGTACATCGACAAGGAGGACATCATCAAGAAGATGGTAACCATCACCTTCGGTAAGTTCCTCGATTACTATAAGAACGCTCCTGAGATTATCAAGCCTGAGACCGGCAAGGGTTCCCGTGGCGGTGAAGGTCGTGGAAGCCGTGGCGAAGGCCGTGGCAAGGTTTCCAATGGCCGCAGAAAGCATGAGACTGAGGCTGGTTTCAAGAGACTGTTCATCAACCTGGGTAAGGCGGATGGTTTCTATCCGGGCGAAATCATGCAGTATCTGAACAAGCACGTGAAGGGTCGCCAGGAGGTGGGTCACATCGACCTGCTGAGTAAGTTTGCCTACATCGAGGTGCCTGAGGAGGATGCTAAGCGCGTGATGAAGGCTTTGAACGGTACTGAGTACAAGGGCAGAACCGTAAGATGTAACGATGCTGATGAGGAAGGGCATGGCAGAGCAGCCCGCGGAGGACGCAGTTCTGAGGGCAGAGGCGCCCGTGGTTCAGAAAGAGGCGGCCGCAGCCGCAGAGGTTCTTTTGATGATGCTAGAGACTCTCGTGATTCTCGTGGAAAGGGAGGACGTGGAAGCCGTGGTGAATCTCGTGGCGGCAGAAAATCTCGCTCTCAGGAGGATACAGGCGATTGGCGCCAATTCTTCCAGAACAACGACAACGTGAAGTTCAAGGGTGAGGAGCCAAACTTCGAGGAAGAAGGTTGGGCCCGTCGCAGACCTAAGAAGAAGTAATTTAGGCAGCGATTTATAATAAGATGAAAGTCTGCATCAAAGGGATGTTTTGATGCAATATCCATATTTTGCGGTAAAAATACAGCAATTTCTTTGGTAAATTGCGGTGTTTTTACCGCAATTTTTGTATATTTGCAGCCGTAAGCATCAAATTTAATGATCTTTATACGCATTTTAACCCTAAAAGATATTCTGTAATAAGTTAATGAAGAAAACTATTCTTATCGCTTGTCTGGGACTGGTAAGTCTGGGCTTGCAAGCACAGAGCATTTCGCTCGCTGGTGAATGGAATGTGGAGTTGGGAAAGAGCGGTAGCGCTTTTGCCAAGAGTAAGCGTGCCTCGCAGGGTGAGGTGAAGCGTGCCATTCTTCCCGGTACTATCGATACGAACCATCTGGGATTCGCTCCGAAAGATACGATGGAAACAACGCATCTTACGAGACTCTATGCCTATAAAGGAGCTGCAAGATATTCCAGAACCATCAATATCCCGAAGGACTGGAAGAAGAAGCCGGTAGAACTCTTCCTGGAACGTACCCGACCAACCTGGGTGTATGTGGATGGAGAACTGGTGGATTCCTGCAACTTCATCTCTACTCCCCAGCGCTATCTTCTGCCAAAGAAGGTGAAGCCGGGCAAGCATTTTCTGGAAATCGTGGTGGATAATGGAAGAGGTGTGCCTGAGCAGGTTTACGGTTCCAGCCATGCTTATACGGAAGATACGCAGACCAACTGGAATGGAATTATCGGAAGGATTGAACTCCAGCTTGTCGGTTCTGCTGATAGCAAATCGGCAGAAGTACTAGCAGGAGCAATCCCTAGCCGTTCTGTAGCTTCTCCTACAGCCCTTCAGATGCCTGATTTCGCCAAGGATTTCCATATTGAGGGCGCCCACTTCTACGCCAATGGTCATAGGATATTTCTTCGTGGTAAGCACGATGCGGCAGTCTGGCCGCTGACGGGACATGTAGATATGAGTGTGGAAGGCTGGATGAAGTATCTCGGAACCTGCAAGGAGTATGGAATCAACCATGTGCGCTTTCATTCCTGGTGCCCACCGGAGGCGGCTTTCGTGGCAGCGGACAGTCTGGGAATCTATCTCCAGCCGGAGCTTCCTTTCTGGGGTTCCTTCGATAAGAAAGATGAAAGGCTGATGGCGTTCCTGCATCAGGAAGGCGAGAATATCCTGAGGGAATACGGTCATCATCCTTCGTTCAGAATGATGGCGCTGGGTAATGAACTCTGGGGCGACATCGACAAGATGAAGGAGTTTGTGGATGTTTTCCGCAAGATTGCGCCCGATAAATACTATACCTTCGGAAGCAATTACTATCTCGGTTATCAGGGAATAAAAGAAGGAATGGATTACTTCTCCACCTGTCGAATCGGAGGCGAGGGATGGGGCAAATACAATACCCATACCCGTGGTTCCTTCTCGTTTGCCGATGCCTACGATGGAGGAATGATCAATCATTTCCATCCTAATTCTACGTTGAACTTTGATGAGGCTTGTGATAAAGCCGGAATTCCAATCATCTCTCACGAAACAGGCCAGTTTCAGACCTATCCTGATTATCGGGAAATGAAGAAATACACCGGAGTGCTTCATCCTTATAACCTCGAAGTGTTCCGCCGTTGTCTGGCTGCAGCCGGAATGCTCTCGCAGGCAGATGATTTCCACAAGGCTTCGGGCTTATGGAGCGTGAAACTTTATAAAGCCGATATAGAGATGGATTTGAGAACCCGGAATATGGCGGGCTTCCAATTGCTCGATATTCAGGATTATCCCGGTCAGGGAAGTGCTTTCGTAGGCATCCTCGATGCGTTTATGGAGAGCAAGGGAATCACTACGCCCGAGGAATGGCGCCAGTGGTGCTCGCCTGTGGTTCCTCTGCTGGAAATGAAGAAGTTCTGCTTTGAGGATGGCGAGAAGATTCAGGCTAAGGTAAAGGTAGCCAATTATGGCGGTTCTTCGCTGAAGGGCAAGAAACTGAAATGGCATCTGGCTGCCGAAAACGGATTGTTCTGTATGGATGATGGAACTTACAGCACCAAGGATGGTGAAGTGAGAAAGAATGTGGGCGACTTGATGGCTGAGGATGAGGGGGTATTGAACATCTTTTCATACGATGAAGGTTTGGTGGATGTGGGTGAACTGAATGGTGTTTTCCACGTACAGAAACCTACCAAGCTGCTTCTTACATTAAACATTGAAGGAACAGAGGCGAGAAACTCCTACGAACTTTGGGTTTATCCGAAGAAGGCGTTGGAAAAGAAGGGCATCATTATTGCCAAGGATTTGAATCAGAAAGTGGTGAAAGTCTTGGAAAAGGGCGGAAAGGTGCTTTGGATGCCTACGGCTTCCAGTCATTTTGTGGCTGCCGATGATACGCTTTCGCAGTCAGATAACGCCACTCCTTATACGGTGGGCGGACTCTTCCAGACCGATTACTGGAATTATCGCATGTTCAAGACCATCTGCGAGAACAACAAGAAGAAAGTTTCTCCAGGAACCCTGGGCATTCTGACGAATCCTGAACATCCGATATTCAAGGAATTCCCTACGGAGATGCACACCAACTGGCAATGGTTCCCGATAATCAAGGAATCGCATCCGCTGGTGCTTGACAACTTCGCCAAGGATTATCGCCCTATAGTTCAGGTGATAGATAATATTGAGCGGAACCATAAACTTGGCTTGGTAATGGAATGGAAGGTGGGATCCGGAAAGCTCCTCGTCTGCATGAGCGATTTGGAGAAGGCTGCCAAATATCCGGAAGGCAAGGCTTTCTATCAGAGTGTAATTGATTACATGCGCTCTGTGGATTTCAATCCTCAGGTGGAGATGACAGCCTCTGATTTGCTGAAGACATTGAAGGAAGAGCCTAGAAAAGTTAGTTTGAAAGAACTGAATAATATCTCGCAATATTAGTTGCGAACCTATAAGAAAAAGTAAGAGCGGAAAGCCAGGAGTTAACAGGTTAACAGTTAACAGCTGATTTTCCGCTCTTTTTATATTATCCTGAGATTAATCTTTACCCCAGGATAAACCTTTATATCATCTCTATTGATTCAGAGATAGGATTTACTTTGCATTAATCTCCTTCAAGAGTCTGTCTGCGTGACCCCACTTATCCATCAGGTAGAGCACGTAGCGAATATCCACACCGATGCAGCGAGCCAGGCGCTTGTCGAAGTTGATGTCAGAGCTGAGGCTGTCCCAGTTGCCATCGAAAGCAAGACCAATCAACTCACCCTTTCCGTTGAACATAGGGCTACCAGAGTTACCACCGGTAATATCGTTGTTGGTGAGGAAGCAGAGCTGCATCTTGCCAGTTGTCTTATCCTGATACTTGCCGAAATCCTTCTCAGAGAGAAGCTCGTGCATGATAGGCTCAGCGTAGTAATCGATTACCTTGTCGCCCTTCTTCATCTTCTCTACGATGCTCTCGGCTGTGGTGTAATAGCCAGAAGGCTTGCCACCGAGGTCGAAACCGCCTACCTGACCGTAGCTCAATCGCATGGTGAAGTTGGCGTCGCTGTAGTGAGGCATGTCCTCCTCCATACGGAGCTTGGCAGCGCAGAGATACTTCTCCTGCTCAGCGATGCTGTCGTTGATGCTGCCCATCTGAGCAGCGAAATCTGCAAATACATCGTTCAAATCCATACCGAAGCTTACGCCTGGATCCTTCTCATATCCCTTCTTGTTGAAATAGAGCTTGGCGCCCTTCTTCATGATGAGCGACTTCTCCCAGAGATAATCCACATACTTGGCGTAGTTGCCGCCAAACTCAGTATCGATAGTCTTGTAGAACTTAGGCAACCACTTGGCATCTACGTGCTCCTTGTAGTTCTTCAAGAGGGTAGCGAGCACCTCCTTATCGAGTGCCATATCCCATTCTGCAGAGTTATCTTCAAACTCATGATACTGCTTCTTCTTGTTCTTCTCAGGACCCTTCACCTCCATGTTGGTCTGGAGCTTGATGGCACGGGTAGAGAACTCGATATTGCTTCTTCTGGTGAAAGATTCAGAGAAGTTGGTCCAGGCATACTTCACGTCTGCGCTCTCCTTGTAGAGCTTGGCGAGCTTGTCGAAATCTACCTTGTGGGCGAGGTCGTTGGCAGCCTTGGCTGTATCCTGCCAAGCACGGAGACGGGTTTCGTACTCACGCTTCAGATTCACGATGCCGATAGAGTCGATACACTTGTTCATACCGATGGCATTCTTCCAGTAGTTGGAAGAGCTGGCGTACTTGCTGTCGTACTTGATGCGGACAGCCTCGTCAGCACGCATGTGCTTCTGCATTACTTCCTGTTTCACGCCACGAATCTGGGCACGAGGAGCATTCTCAGCATCGCGCATGGTCTGGATTCCGTAGCTTGAAAGATAACGTTCTGTGCTGCCTGGGTAACCCATGGTCATCGCATAGTCGCCATCCTTGTAACCCTGGAGTGAAACCTGTGCCCAACGCTTTGGATGATAAGGCACATTGTCCTTGCTGTAGGCAGCAGGACCGTTGGTCTTAGGGTCGGCATAGATGCGGAATACTGAGAAGTCGCAGGTCTGGCGAGGCCACATCCAGTTGTCTGTATCGCCGCCAAACTTACCCATAGACTTTGGTACGGTGAAAACCAGACGCAGGTCGGTGAAGTCGCGGTAGGTAGTAGCGTACCACTTGTTGCCCTCGTAGAAAGGCTGGACGGTGATATGGAGGGTAGAATCGTTCTTCTTCGCCTCTTGGGTCATCTCGTTCTCCAGAGAATCGATGAGTTCATCGCGCTTCTTGTTGTCGAGTTTCTCGTATCCGAGGCTCATCACCTTATCGGTTACATCCTTCTGTTCAACCATAAAGCTGACGAACATATTCTCGTTAGGCAATTCCTCTGCGTAAGATTTTGCAAAGAAACCGTTGAGCATGTAGTCGTGCTCCACGGTAGAGTGGCTTCTGATAGCCTCGAAACCGCAATGGTGGTTGGTAAAGACCAAACCATCAGGAGAAACGACTACGCCCGAGCAATAGCCAGAGAAGTTGACCACAGCATTCTTCAAGGCGTTTTCGCCGTTGTAGAGCTGGTCGTAAGTCATACTGAAGCCTTCGCGCTGCATCATCTCATACACAGCGTTAGGCAAGTTGTAAATCGTCCACATTCCCTCGTCAGCGTGAGCGGTATTGATTTCGCAGAACGCCATGATAGAGGCGATAAGGACCGTTGCTTTTTTCTTCATTACTTGTTTTTGTTTTCTATTTTTATTATGATGTTATTTATTCTTTTTCTCATACCCTTCTTTCCAAGTCTTTGCCAGCTCTGTCATCCGATATTGCTGGCGTGGATGTCTTGGGGTGTTTGGGTATTTCATCTCCAAGGCTCCTTCGGCTAGGGCAGGGGTAATGTATTCCTTTCTAAATCTGGTTCTGTTCTTTAATCCAAACAGGTTCATTATATCACCGATGGATAGATAATCTTTATTTATACGAATAATGAGTTCTTCTACTTGGGACGAACTTGGGACGAACTTGGGACGAACTTGGGACATTTTCTTCTCCTTCTTTATTTATGAAGTTGTTTTTCTGTCCACTTCCTGTTTGAGAATTTAAGTTCGGCTGCTCTTTCCAATCATCAGTCGGCCGAATATGCAAGTATCTGTTTTTGAGCACCCAGCTATCTTTTAGGAGTAAGTTCCTGAAGAAACGAACCAGGTAGATAGGAGAGTAATCAATGCCTTTCTGAATGTTGCGATAGTTGGCACGAACCAGGGCTTTGCGGAAATACCAGGAGTGTTTGGCGAACATTTCGTTGTTCCCGCAAGCGCTTGAATTGAGCTAAGCACTCCTCCAGCGAAAGCGGATGCTCTCGCCAATAAGCCATGCTTTTTTGCATTTGGACATTGACTTTCTTGTGATAATCGTTCAGTTGTATCTCCATCCATTTATGTATTATATTGTTAGAATATTACGTTTGCAAAGTTACGACTATTTCCCGAATTTTCCAAGGCTTCGCTTGATTTTCTTCATAATTTGCTTTTTTGCCGATAACATTCCTGGAGAGAGAACCTCTTGCTCCAGCATATCCAATGCCATTCTTAACTCTTCGAGGAGTTCGGGATAGTACTTCATCTGCTCGTAGGCGAGCTTCATGCAGTAGCAGCGGATGGCGTGGGGCTGGGAACAGGCGGTAATCTTGGCGATGCAGAAATCGATGAAGTCGGAACGAAGTGATTCTTCCTCGAAAGGCTGACGAAGAAGGAGGGAGAGCATCAGGCGGCGCTTAGTCTCATTCTTCTCTACGAGAACTCGGTCTATCAGGTCATCATGCTTGGCATAGAGCCACTCGTTGTTCTGCATGTCGAAATGAGTGAATACCCACAGGGCATTTGTGGATATTCGCTCGTCCTCATCAAATGTTAGTTGATAAAGATGAGCTTTTTTACGGTTATTACCATGGGTAAGAATACAAATCTCATAGATGTCATCCATGCAAAGTTTCTTATTCAGTTTCTTCCTCATGCTTCTATGGCTTATTTGATGATGAAACTCTTCTCTACCTTGTGTTTAACAAATTCTCTAGCTGCGAATAGTGGTACATTTTCCATCCATTTTTGGTCTTGGAAACCTCGCATGGAGAAACGGATACCTTTGAGATGATAGGAGGCAAAATCGTGAGTGATAAATGCTGCTAGTGATTTTGCCTTTACATTCTCCTCAGCCTTTACTTCTATTGGTAAGATTTCGCTGCCGGCTTGTACCATGAAATCAATTTCTTGGGTAGAGCTTGGCTTACTGTAATAATATATGGGTAAGTAAGGAAGAGATTTCAGCTGTTGAAGCACGAAATTCTCAGTAAACGCCCCCTTGTATTCGCTAAACACGTTGTTGCCAATGAGAATCTGGTCAGGTTGTGCCATTGTGAGTGCTCCCAACAAACCTACATCAAGCACATATAATTTGAAAGCATCCATGTCTGCATAGAATTTTAATGGAGATTTGGCATCTCTTGTTCTTTCTACCTTATGGACGAGTCCTGCGTCAATGAGCCATTGTATTGCAATCTCGAAATCTTTAGCCCTAGCTCCTTTTCTTATTGCACCATAGATGAACTTCTTGTTCTCGCGAGCCAGTTGGGCTGGGATTGATTGCCATACCATTCTTACTCTTTGTGTCTGTTCTTCGGTGTGTTTGCTGATATCTGCCTCGTATGCATTCAAGATGTTTTGTTGAATTTGCCTTACTTGCATTGGGTTGTGATTTTGTGTAAATTCCAATACTGCTTCGGGCATACCTCCAACAAAGTAGTATCGTCGAAGGTATTCTATGAATTTTGGGGCGAGGCTGTTGATAAGTTCCTTATCTCCGCTTTGCAATAAATCCAAAAGTTGTTTCTCTCCATTGGCAAGTAGAAATTCCTCATAAGTCATGGGGTAGAGGTGCATGATGTCAACTTTACCGACAGGGAAGGATTCTCCTTTCATGTTCATGACACCGAGCAATGATCCTGCTACGATGATATGCAATTCTGGCTTGTCTTCACAGAAATATTTCAGCGAGGACAAAACAGGTGGAATCTCTTGTATCTCATCGAGAAATACAAGGGTCTTGCCAGGAGTGATGTCTTGGTGTGCATAAGCAGCAAGGCCGATGGAAAGTCTTTCTGCATTTGCGTCACCTTGAAAAAGTTGAGCAATGCTTTTGTTTTTGTAACAGTTGATGTAAACCATATTCTCAAATTCGTTGTTGCCAAACTCTTTGATGATATAGGTCTTGCCAACTTGTCTTGCTCCATACATGATGAGTGGCTTCCTGTTACTGGATAATTTCCAGTCTTTCAGATGGTTGTATATGAATCTTTTCATGTTTGCTACACTTTTGTGAGGGAATGATATTTGTGTCTGTATATTTTTGTGAGGGAATAATGCCTTATTACCAACACTTTTGTGAGGGAATATTGCTGCAAAGATACTGATTTCTTTTGAAAAACCACAAAAAACGTCCTTAAAAATGTGTAAAACCACAAAAGGTCGTCCTTAAAAGTGTGATATTTTACAACAAGTCGAACTAAAAAGTGCAAAAACAGCTGATATGCAAGTGCGCATACCAGCTGCTTTCTTAGTATGCTCGGCAGACCTGCTGACTGCCGTGAGCAGACCTGCTGACTAGGCTCAGCAGAGCTGTTGAGCCTAGTGGCAACTTTCCAGAAGCAGTCTCCTTGAACTCCATATTCTATCTCTTTGAACCTGATCAGACGCCTTCTTTCACTTGCGCAGTCATATTCTTCAGCTTACGGAGCCGTATCCTTCGGTTAACGGAGCCGTATCCTTCAGCTTGCATAGTCATATCCTTCAAAATACTCAGTCGTCTCGTTTCGTTCACTCAGCCGTTTGCTTTAGCTCTTACAGGGCGCCTTGCTGGCTGCTATTATATCCTGAGTATTGCTCGGGACCAGGAACATTGGGTCCTTTTGTCTATTCTTGAACCGCATGCGAAGGTTCTGTATAATATAAACAAAAGAAGTCCGTGGACTTACACATTGTCCACGGACTTCTTGGAATATAATCTCAATGATTGGAATCTCTTACTTTCTAAAGAACTTACCCACCACTGGCAGACTCTTCAATGGGAAATCCTTCTTCACGAGATAAGCGGCGAAGATGAGGATGAGCACCGTGTTGATGAGGCAGGCAATTCCACTGGAGAAGTATCTGTTAGCCTCGGTCATTCCGGCAAAGAGGATGAGGGCGAGAACCACATAAATCATAATCTCCTTCACTGGATAGTTGATAGGATACTTCTTCTGACCTACAAAGTAGGAGAGAAGCATGGCTGTTCCATAACCTGCGAAACCGGCCCAGGCACAGGCAATGTAACCATAAACAGGTACGAAGATAACGTTGATGGCAATCAATACCGCACAACCGATGCCCGAGAAGTAAGCACCCCAAATGGTCTTGTCGATGAGCTTGTACCAGAAACTGAGGTTGAAATATACTCCCATCATGATTTCGGCAGCCATTACGATAGGCACAACCTTCAAACCATCCCAGTAGTCGCGACCGATGATATGGCGCAATACATCCAGATAACCTACTACCACCAGGAAAGCCAAGAGGGTAAAGATGACGAAATATTTCATCGCCGAAGCGTAAGTCTGTCGATTGTCCTTATCCTTCGCCTTGCCAAATACGAACGGCTCGTAAGCATAGCGGAAAGCCTGGGTAATCATCGCCATGATCATCGCAATTTTGCTGGCTGCTCCGTAGATTCCGAGCTGTGCATGCGCATCGCCCTTCTCATAGATGTAAGGGAAGAGAATCTTGTCGGCTGTCTGGTTCAGAATACCGGCAATACCGAGCACGAGGATAGGCCAGCTGTAGCCCATCATCTTCCTGACGAGCACCTTACATTCGCTCCAGGAACATTTCTCGCCCATGAATCCTTCCTTCAGTTCCTTGTAGAAACAGAAGGTGATGGATGCGGTGCAAACCAGATTGATGTAGAAAGCATAACCCACATCGTGACCATCCATGATGACGTAGTAAACCAGGTTGAGCGCAATGTTCAGACCGATGAAGAGCAACTTGAAGGCAGCAAACTTCAATGGGCGCTTCTTGTATCTGAGGTAAGCGAACGGGATGCACTGGAAGGCATCAATAGCCACGGTTACGAACATGGTCCATACATAAGCCGGATGGTCGGCGTAGCCCATCGCATCGCTTAAAGGCGTGATGAAGAGGAATACCAGGGCGATGAAGAGTAGGGAAGTGAAGCCCACCATGCTCAATACCGTGTGATAAACCTTTTCTGAATTTTCTCCCTCCTTGTTGACAAAACGGAAGAAGGTGGTCTCCATTCCGTAGGTCAGGATAACGAGGAGTAACGCCGTATAGGCGTACATGTTGGTGATGACACCATAACCACCACTTGCGGCGCTGATCTTAGCCGTATAGAGTGGTACAAGCAGATAGTTGAGGAATCTGCCGATGATACTGCTCAAACCATAGATGGCGGTATCCTTTGCTAAACTTTTGAGGTTTGCCATATTAATTTGTTTTTTATTATCCGAAGAATAAATATGCTATAGCGATTGCTGCGATGACTCCTGCCAAATCGGCAAGCAAGCCGCAAGCCACGGCGTGGCGGGTATTCCTGATGCTTACGCTTCCGAAATATACTGCCAATATATAGAAGGTGGTGTCGGTGGAACCCTGGAAGATGCAGCTCAATCTGCCCACAAACGAATCAGGACCATAGTTCTTCATCGCCTCCAGCATCATGCCTCGTGCGCCACTTCCCGACAGCGGTTTCATGATGGCAGTAGGCAGGGCGCCTACGAAATCGGCATTCAAGCCGCATTGTTCTACCGACCACGAAATGCCTTGAATCACCATATCCATCGCTCCCGAAGCACGGAACACGCCGATGCCCACGAGAATCGCTACGAGATAAGGGATAATCTTCACCGCAGTAGTAAAACCTTCCTTCGCTCCCTCGATAAATGCATCATAAACATTCACTTTCTTCCAGAAACCAGCCAGGATGAAGCTGAGGATGATGCCCAGGAGAATCATATTCGAAGCCAGGGTAGTAACTGTATTCATCGTATCCTTGTCCATCTGTCCGAATCCCCAGATGATGATGCCTACGAAGGCGCACATTCCCAACAGAGTAGCGAGCAATACCGGCTGCAGGATGTTGATGCGCTGCCAGAGCGAAGTGATGATGATTCCGGCAAGCGTAGCCACGAGCGTAGCCATCAGGATAGGGATGAAGACATCCGTAGGCTGGGCTGCTCCATAGGAGGCACGGAAGGCGAGGATGGTGGTAGGGATGATGGTGAGTCCTGAGGTGTTCAGAACCAGGAACATGATCATCGGGTTCGTCGCCGTATCCTTCTTCGTGTTGAGTTCCTGCATCTGCTGCATCGCTTTCAATCCTGTAGGCGTCGCCGCATTATCGAGTCCCAGCATATTCGAAGCGATATTCATGAAGATGCTTCCCATCACCGGATGGTTCTTCGGAATATCGGGGAAGAGACGGGTGAAGACCGGGCTGAGTGCTCTGGCCAACACATTCACAACTCCCGCCTTCTCTCCAATCTTCATGATGCCAAGCCAGAGGGCGAGCACGCCCGTCAGTCCGAGAGAAATCTCGAAGGCATTCTTGGATGAGTCGAAGGTGGAATCTACAATCTTCTGGAAGATAGTCGTATCTCCCATTGCCAATCCGATGAGTGCGAAGATGAACGCAATCACGAAAAATGCTATCCAAATGTAATTTAAAACCATATTCTGTTTATGCTTTCTTAATCGTTGTTATTGCTAGTGGAATTCTTTGCGGATTGCTCTTTCATTTCGAGTAAAGTTCGTTCATATACCTCTTGTAGCTGGTAACTTGCAACACCTAATGGAGTGGTAATGCCTCTTAAAGCCCACTCAACAACAGATGAATCTTTGTCTTTGCATAGCAGAATACCAATGCTAGGGTTATCTCCTTCGTCTTTTAAAAGTTCGTCGGCTGCTGCAACATAAAAGTTAAGTTTGCCAACAAACTCTGGCATGAAATCAACCACTTTTAGCTCAATCACAACATAACATTTGAGTTTGGTATGATAGAATACCATGTCGGGGAAGTATGATTTTCCACTTGGTGTGGTAAGTTCCATTTGTCGCCCAACATAAGCAAAACCTTTGCCCAGTTCGAGTAAAAAACGAGTAATGTTTTGAGCCAGCTTATCCTCTAGGTCCTTTTCCGAGAAGTCGCCAGCCATGGATAAGAAATCTAATTTATAAGGGTCTTTGAGCATCTCGTTAGCCAAGGCTTTCTGTGGCGCAGGGAGTGTGGACTCAAAGTTATTCAAGGCTTTTCCCTTTTGCTCATAAAGATGGGCTTCGATAATATGTTCTAACTCATTACGACTCAAATTGCCTTCAATCACTTGGTTGAGATAGAACATTGCCTCCAATATGGTCTTGCATTTTGAGACAATGACAGTCTGATGCCTCCAGGGTACACGAAGCAAAATCGCAGGCATAGGAACGCTAGTACTTTCTAAGGTTTCTAATTTTGTACCAGCTTGGTACAAAAATTCATTTTGCGAAGAATAGAAGAGATACCACTTGCGTATTTTATAAAGATTTGACCAAGAAAAACCTTCTACATTTGGAAATGCAGAACGCAAGTCCAAACTAAGCTGTTTTATAAAATTAGTGCCCCACTTATATAGCTTTTGCTTGTTACAAATGTCTTCTCCCAAGCTCCAATAAAGCTTGTGCAACTCTTCATTGACTTTGATAGCCGCTTTGAGTTGGGCGATGCGAATACGACCTTTCAAATCGGAGAGCCACTTCACATAGTTGCTATCCGACATAATAGATTCACTATTCACGAATTGGGGTATGCTATTCTTTTCTGCCATATCGTTTACTCTTCTGTTTTATTTGTTGCTTTTCCAAGCACGGGTGCAAAAGTACAATAAAAATTTCGCATAGCGTGGTTAAATACAGAAAAATCCCTCAGAGAGGGAGGATTTTGATGAATTTTATCCCTCAATGAGGATTTTTTGCAAAAAACTTTTGTTCTTTCAAACATTATTCGTATATTTGCCGATGATTCTGAGTAAGAATCACGACATAATGGAAAAGGCGCATACTTAGCGCTTTGTTCTTGACGGATTGAAACTTCGCAAACTTCATGCATTGTCAGAACATAGCAACGGTAGGTGCTCTCGGGATGTGTTAATTCACATCCCTTTACTGGTATGGCTTATTGCGTCAAGGCAATAGGTCTTATATCCGTATAGGGAAAAGTGTATACATATCGGCGTGGGCTTCGACGTTGCTCGTTCAACAATGCAGGGCAATGCGAAGGCCTCAATCCGTGGGACGAGTGACGGGTAAGTTCCCACGCTTTTTTATTTTGCCGAAACCGAAATCTTAACCCGCCAAGTCTCGGGAACACCTGGCAAAATGATAATATACCAATGAAACAGAACGATTTTTACTACTTTTGTTAAGCCGAAATCAAGAAATTTCGCTTATGAACCATTATGGACTTGATAGTGTCAAATAGAATAACTATCTTTGTCCCCGAAATAAAGAATTTAAAACATGTAACTATGGAGCGAGAAATGAAACGATGCCCTTATTGTGGTGAAACAATATTAGCTGTAGCTAAAAAATGTCGTTATTGTGGTGAATGGTTGGACAAACCTTTAACAAAAGAAACAGCACAAGTGAGGCCTCCATTTGCTTCTTCTGTGGATTTGGCGAAGTCGAACATAGAAGACAAGGGAGTTAATAATGTTGATGAAGAGTTGGAAGAGAATATCCCAGGTTGGATAGAGTATTTCTTCTATCAACCGTTCATCAAGCATTATTGTGATTTCAAGTCATCTATAGGGCGTAAGCATTTTTGGATTTGTATGCTTTGGACTGCGCTCTTTACTAATGCTATTTTTGGACTTGCATTTTTATTGGTAGATAAACATGTGACTTTTTTAGATTCGTCCCGTACACTATTGCAAATCTCGTTAGTGCTTTTAGTTGTAGAGCTGGCGATAATCATTCCTTCTTTGGCTTTGTATGTAAGACGTTTACGTGATGCAGAACTTTCTTGGAAGTGGGTTCTTAGTCTGTTTATTCCATATATTGGTCCTCTTATTTTGGTTATAAAACTCTGTAAGTCTGGAGATTTGGAATGTGGAACATCAAAAGCGAAGCCTATAGACTATATTGCCATTGTTGTTTGTTCATTATTAATCGTCTTTGGCTATTCACAAGGTTTGCCATATATGTTTGACACAATTAAGATGTGGCAGGAATATCCGTCCAAGATGAGTTCTCCGGATCTAAAGATGGAGGGTGAAGATACATTGTCTGTTGATACAATGGCTGTAAATAATCAGGAGGATATTGCAGAATCAGATGGTCCTGATGAAAGTGTGACAACTACAAATGTTGACTCAAATGATGACGAATATGCTTGGTTATGTATGCGGTATGCAGAACCAGAAGATTTGGAAAATAAAAGCAGCCGTGAATTGCGTATAATGCGTAACTATATCTTTGCTCGTCATGGGTATATTTTTAAGAGTGATGATCTTAGGCAATACTTTAGTCAGTATGATTGGTACACACCGATAAGTAGAAATGTTACTAAAGAATTGAGTAAAATAGAACGTGATAACATAAAGCTAATAGAGGCTTATGAAGATTAATGCATGTCCATTTGAAGTAGATATTTAAACTTGAAAATAATGAATATGGTAATATACAATCATTCACGCTATCTGAACATAGCGTTTGGGGGAGTCGTTTTAGGCGAACTGATAAGTTTTGCTCATGACTTTCATTTTTCCAAGGGGCTTCTGTGGAAATTCAGTGCAGCAATCCCCGAAAATTTGGGTACCTTGATATCTTTTGTATGTGGCGCCATCCTTTGGATGTATTTGCAGCAGGCATGGGCCAACCACAAGGTATTTAAGACGGTATCCATCTCGTCGCTCATTGCCATGGAAGGCTTGTTTTGCTTGTGTGGGATTCTTGCAGACAAAAATTTGGACTGGGAGAGTGCGAGTGATGGGGCAACTCTATCGTTCATTCTTGTGCTTTTTCTCTTTTTTGCTTATTTGGCAATCAACCTATATGTTGGTATTGTTTTGATAGTGAAGAGTGAAAGGGCTTTACGTTGGGGTGGTATCTTGACTATTGTGGAATTATTGTTTGGGATAGTTCTCTTGGTGAGCGGTAATACCGACAATTCAGTACTTTCATTTTTTGATTCTTTATTATTGATACTATTGAACTTTTCCTTGAAAGAAGGATGTTTGGATGAATTGGATGAGGACGAGGTAGAGATTGGAATACTGCAATATGCCCAGATGGCTTATGTCTTGTTTATTCCTTTCCTGCTCATCTGTAGTGTTATGTTTTAAAAAACTTTTAAATGCTAAATATTATGGAGCAGAAACAAAGAGAAACCAAGCGTTGTCCTTATTGTGGCGAAGAGATTATGGCCACAGCCAAGAAATGCAGATATTGTGGGGAATGGTTGACAGGGGAGGTTCCACCAACTTCAGTTCCACCTGACTACAGCGAGCAACATGTTGACCCAATAGAATCTGATGAATTCAAGAGTCATAGTAGCCCCAATGTCGTAGCATCATTGGTGGTTCTTGCTGTTGCCGCAATCTTGGCTGTTATCATAGCTGTTACCATGCATGCCAGTGGAGGTAGAATGAGTAATGATGGCAATGAGAATTACGCAGATTCTGTTATGGTAGATACGACTGACACGGATACTGACGAAACATATACGTCTTCCGACGACTATTCGACGGATGAATCAAACTCTGGTAACTCTTATTCCCAGTCGTATGATGAAACTAATCCCTATTTTGAAACCTACTTGCGTTGCAAGGGCAAGTTTGTTAATGGAGGCACACCAATAGAATTGGAATTCTCCATTGACCAAGAAGGTGTTATTAATGGTGGAAGCGTTATTGCCCGTTTGAGTAATCAACGTTTTGATGACTTGTCGGGATGCCTTTCGGACGACCACTTGGAGATGACCTTTGCCAATGGCAGCTCGTCGGTGTCATTGTATATTGTGAGTGACGGCAAGATGACTGGTACTATCGAAGGCGATGAGGTAACCTTGCATTTCACCACGCAACATTCATAATATTCTAAATTATAAAATTATGACTAAACGAATACGAACCTATGTTTTGCTGCTCATAACGCTATTTACCTTTTGTGGATGTTATGACCCCACTCCCTATCTTGGCACTTGGGTAACCGACATCGAGGAGGAAGATGGCTACGATGGTACCTTCAAACTGATGCTCAAGGAAGACGATAATATGGTGATAGAATTGCAGTTGGAAGGAACAGAGCAGATAGAAGGCTACGATGTCAATGTCACAATGACCATGAAGATGAAAGGTACATGGGATGCCGTAGCAGAAATCATGACGCTCGACATCGACCCTAATAGCTTGATAACAAGGGTGGACGATGTTTCTTCCAGTAACAGCTATGCCAACTTGTTCTTGAATGCTTATCTTGCCAGTGCCTCCAACCGGTTGGCCTTAGAGAAAGAACTGGAACGTGAGTTTAAATACGAAATAGACGACATGAATGGTGACGTTGACATTCTCTCTGTCTCTCCAACCAAGATGGAATGGAAATATGACGATGGAGATATTGTAACCTTCCGTAAAAGAATCACAGAATAAAAATATCAAACTATGACAGAAAACGAAACAAAGACTTGCCCCTATTGTGGGGAGACCATCTTGGCCATAGCCAAGAAGTGTAGATATTGTGGCGAATGGCTCGATGAGCCACAGCCAGAAGCCAAGAAGACCAAAGAGTGTCCGGTGTGTGGAGAAGAGATAGATGCAGATGCTGTCGTTTGCCCAGTATGTCATGAGATTATTGATGATTATGAAAAACGGCAAAAGACTTCTAAATCTATAGCGGAAACAGGGCTAAGAACATCTGGTGACGCGATTGCTTTTGAATTGTCTTCAAAGGATGATGAGATAGAAGATATTGAAGAAGAGGATGTTGATGAAGAAGAGTCACTTCCCTTATTTGTTAAAATTATTTTTTGTATCATTGCTTTTGTCGCGTCACTTGGCATTAGTGCCATTATCATGCAAGCGTTATTCTCAGACTCGATAGTTAAACCACATTCGGTAGCACTGGCTACGGCCATTTCTTATGGAGTCTACTCGTTTTTGAGAAAACTGTATTTTACCTTCCATGGTTAACCAAAACTGAACATTAACTTAAAAAAAATAGAATTATGGATAAAAAAGAAATGAAGCGTTGCCCTTATTGTGGCGAAATGATTCTTGCAGTAGCAAAGAAGTGTAAGTATTGCGGAGAGTGGCTTGAAAATTCTGAAGCCATCATTGCTGATGACAAAGAAGAAAAGTTAGCTCCTGCAGTTTCTAAATTTGAAAGCAAGCCTGTGGCTGAGCCTGCACCAGAACCTGAAGATGCAACAACCGATGGTGATGATGAGGTTGTTGACACCGGATATGGAGTATCTGTTTCTAAGAGATTGGCTAAGCGAATAACTTGGGGACTTGTTGCCGTTGCCATTATTGCCTTTGCTTTCTTGGGATATGAAATACTTAGTATAGATAGTCGCGAACTCACCATGTCAAAGATGGATGGCAGTTGGAAAGAATTGTCAACAGATGATGTTACTATTATGTACCAATTCAATAAAAATGGGGAGTTTACAGAGATGCGTACAATAGATGATGACGGTATAAAATATGGTAGTTTGTGTACTGGGACATGGGAACTGAGCAAGCAAGGAATTCTTGGTCAATGTATAAGTATGAAGTACGATATAGAGTCGTTAGTTGTAGATGGTCATAATGAAGAAACCGGTGAAGTTTATGATGAAAGCGACCCAACGGTCAACGAAATAAAACAAGCCCTTTATGCGGAGTATCAAAAAGAGAATCTTGAAGTTGATAAGTATAAAGGTACGGATAAAGTATATGGGTTGAATCACCTAACTTTTAGCAACGATACCATAAAGCAAAATGGTAAATCTGTTATGGTTAAGATAGGCGATATCAATCGTTAAGTAAATGAAAATTATAAAAACATATTTTATGAAAAAGATAATTTATGCATTTATGGCGAATTCAACAAGCAAGTTCTGCTTATTGCTCTGGCGTAGAAATACCAGTTGAAATGTTCTCAGGTTGGCTAACTCTAAGATCTTATTTAGCAAAGGTTGTGCAAGCGCAGAACGAGGAAGAAAGAAACTCTTATGATTATGCCGATTAATTTGAGCTTGATGACAAAACGGTAGATGTTTAATATTATAATTGTAGATATATGGTAAATTCAAAAAAACTATCTCCTGAAGACATTCGCAAAGGGCAGGAGAAAATCAAGGAAGAGATTTATGCAAGGGCTAAAGAATTGGGGATTTCAACAGATGACCTTTGGCCGTTGCCAGATGGAGTGTTCAATATCGAAAGCTATTGTCAGTCTTCTCCTCGTATCATGTGGATATTAAAACAGCCGTATGATGATATGAAGGAAGGTAAACCCTATGGCGGTGGTTGGGAAGTTTATGGTGCTTTCAATAATGATGATGCTTTCAAGAATACAACTTGGCAACCTATTATCTATAGTCTCTTTGGCATACGTAATCATAAACTTTATGGTGATAGCGATGTGCCATATATTCGTGATGATAAGTCTATGGTTGATTTGTTGAAGGATATTGCTTATATCAATGTCGATAAGATGCCAGGCTATAGATCTACTTCTGATGAAGAGTTGGCACAGGCTTATGAGCAGTGGAAAGACATTGTTGAAAAACAGATACGTTTGTATGACCCACAAGTGATTTGTTTTGCCAATACAATGTGGCTTTTCAAGAAAGATTGGGGCATAGATGAGAACACTGAGCATGAGGTGGTTCCATTGGGAAATGACAAATGTATGTTTGTCTATAACAAGGATGGCAGGTTGTGCCTGGATACCTATCATCCTGCTCAACGAGTGGTGAAAAGGGAAGATTATGTAGATTCCATTATAAAGGTAGTGAACAAGTTTAACGTGAAATAGATATGTATAATAAGAAATTCTTTTGGGGCTCTGTAATTTTGGGAGTCATGATTCTTTTGGGAGCATGGTTTTTTCAGGTTTTTACGGATTTGGAAATAGCAAGTCGTTTAATGGCTGCCATCCTGGGTGTCGTGATTACTGCAATTATTACCCAATTATTGCTGCAAGGACAAACGGACAAGGAAGAACATCTGCGTAAAAATCAGCAGGAATGGCAAGAAAAACAAGCTAAAAAGTCCGAAGAATGGCGAATAGCACATGATAGAAGTAATACTGTCTTTGGTGAGAAGTTGAAAATTTATCAGAAATTCCTCGACACATTGTATAATGCTGTGAAGGATGGGGAACTTACTGAATCTGAAAAGTTAGAGCTACAGTATCAGACATCACTTGTGGCAATGCATTGTGAGCCTGAGAATATCCAAAAACTTAGTGGAGCAGTCAATCAGGTGATAACTGTAGTTTGCGAACCAAGTAAGAAGAGAAGTCCTAACGAGAATGCTTTGTTAAAAACATTGTTTGACGTTGTTGAGGCTTTGCGCAAAGATTTGTATGCTAAGGATTTTAAGCCATTCCCTAATGATGTAAAGGAACAAACGATTGGAAATTTCAATGCGGCTTATAGTAAGGCAAAAAAAGGAGATGAAGACGAAGGAAAGGAAGCAAAGCAACATCTGTTGGTAGATTTGAATGTCCTTTCTGATGTTAATCATGCAATGTTGAATTCAAGTAAAATCGAAGTAAATTCTGTTTCTTCGGAGAATAAAGCGGCTACTGTCGTTGACCAACGAAAATACAATACTTCGCTTTGGGAACAAGCTGTTGAGAGATGGACAAAGGCTCGCTGGACTGTAGCATCGCTTGAAAGTGAGGATTGCCCATTACAGATTACTCGTAATGATGGAAATCCAGGTGTGATAGACATGGGATTCTATGATAATCATTATTATATTCAGGCTCGTTATGAAGGGGATTGGAACTTCTCGAAATGCTTGAAATGGGATAATGGTGGAAGAAGACAACGTGAAATGTGGTGGGAGTATCCTCCTTTGGCAATGGATGTGCCAAGAGGTAGCTTTATCAGTAGATTCAAATCTTCTCCTGAACTTCAGCAATATATTATCAAGAGAGTAGATTATCTGATGGGAGTTCTCCAAAAGGAGCATCGTACTATACAATGGATGAATGCTGTTGACGAGCGTAAGGATTGGAATCTCTTTACGTGGTATTGGTCAACCTTAGCTTGTGAGTATCAAAATGATGAAGAGGGCAAGGTATATATGGATACCATGCCTGATGAGAATGATAAATCTAAGGTCATTGTACAGTTAGGTAATAGAGCCAACAATGTAGAAATGCTCAAGAAAACATTGGAACGTATCGGATGTCCTGAGAAAATCGATAAGATTGAAATAGCGGATTGCTATGTGACATTGGCAACAATAAATTCTTTAGAGCCAGAAATGGTTGGTAAGGAATTAAACGAATGGATAAGAAAAATTTCTGAAAAAAAATAAGTCAAACAATTTAAAAAGTTAAGATTATGGGAAGAGTTTTTGCTGTACGCCCTAAGCGTATCAAGAGAACAAATGGACAAGTGTTGACTCCTGAAATGGAGATAACAGTGACAACTAAATCATATACTTGCGATCCATTTTATAATGGAGCGAAAGAGATTCAAGAGCAGTATATGCGTATGTACCAATTCGACTATAAGAAGAGTTGTTGCAGCAAAGCAGATTTTGAGTTTAAGCAATTAGACTGATATTTAAATAAGAGGGGGTGTAATTTAAACTGTGTCAAGGCTTGTTCTTAACTTTCATTCCCACTC
>JAJXBQ010000488.1:0-1011 GCA_021640525.1 Segatella copri | reverse complement strand
CTCAGATGGACGGTGCTATCATCGTAGTTGCTGCTACTGATGGTCCTATGCCTCAAACTCGCGAGCACATCCTTTTGGCTCGTCAGGTAAACGTTCCGAGATTGGTTGTATTCATGAACAAGTGTGACATGGTTGACGACGAGGAAATGTTGGAATTGGTTGAGATGGAGATGAGAGAGTTGCTTTCATTCTATCAATTCGACGGTGACAACACTCCGATCATCCGTGGTTCTGCTCTTGGTGCATTGAACGGTGATGCTCAATGGGAAGATAAAGTAATGGAGTTGATGGAAGCTTGTGATACTTGGATTCCTCTGCCTCCGCGCGAAATCGACAAGCCGTTCTTGATGCCGGTTGAGGACGTATTCTCAATCACGGGTCGTGGTACTGTTGCTACAGGTCGTATCGAGACAGGTATTGTTAAGGTTGGTGAGGAAGTTCAGATCATCGGTCTTGGCGCTGCTGGTAAGAAATCTGTTGTTACAGGTGTTGAGATGTTCCGTAAGTTATTGGATCAAGGTGAGGCTGGTGATAACGTTGGTTTGTTGCTTCGCGGTATCGATAAGAATGAGATCAAGCGTGGTATGGTAATCTGCCACCCGGGTCAGGTTAAAGAGCATTCTAAGTTCAAGGCTGAGGTTTATATCTTGAAGAAAGAGGAAGGTGGTCGTCACACTCCGTTCCACAACAAATATCGTCCTCAGTTCTATATCCGTACATTGGATGTAACTGGTGAGATCACTTTGCCGGAAGGAACTGAAATGGTAATGCCGGGTGATAACGTAACGATCGAGGTTGAGTTGATCTATCCGGTAGCATGTAGCGTAGGTCTTCGTTTCGCTATCCGCGAGGGTGGACGTACAGTAGGTGCAGGCCAGATCACAGAATTAGAGAACTAATTCAAGCATTAGATAATGTTATAGCCAGTCTTTTTAAGGGCTGGCTATTTCTACGGAAGTAGCTCAGTTGGTAGAGCACTGGTCTCCAAAACCAGGTGTCGGGAGTTCGAGC
>JAJXBQ010000171.1:0-7263 GCA_021640525.1 Segatella copri | reverse complement strand
CCATCGCATTAGACGAGGCAAGGAGCAGCAGCATCGCTGCAAAGAGCTTCTTCTTAAACTTTCTCATAAAAAAAATATTAAGTTAAGATATTTAGTTGAAAATTATTTGTTTGCAAAATTAATCAGAAAACGTTGGAATTGCAAACAAACAAGCCTATATTCGCTCTTTTTTATATGCAAACGATTGCATTTACAAGTAAAAAAAAACTCATACAAACGATTGCACACAAAAATACGCAAGTTTTCTGCCGAAAACTTGCGTATTCAAAAGAGAAAAGTGATTTATTATTTGATGACGTACTTCTTGCCACTGCAAACATAGACACCAGGAGCGAGGATGTACTCAGCATCTGCCATGCTACCTACCTCAGCTACCTTCTGACCGTTGATAGAGTAAATCTTCAACTTAGCAGGAGCCTTCTTGCTACCTACCTGGTTGATGCCTGTTGAGACAGACTCATTGGTCTTACCGGCAAGGTTATAAACTGCACCGTTTTCGAATTTCAAATCCTTTGTCTGCTGACCACCGCCGTTGTTGAAGATGATCATAGTAGGAGCAGTTGTCAAATCGCCATCATACTTCCACATCCAGACATCCAAACCATTCTTCTTCATGCCAGTCTTGGTACATGCTACACCTGGCCATTTACCACCGGTAAAGTTCTCCTTCTCAGAAGCATTCCAAGCCCAGCAATCTACCTGATTCCAATCTGAAGGAGCGAGGAAGTAAGCGAAGATACCTGTTGGAGTAGGAATAACTACCTCTTTAATCTTGTTGAAGGTTGAAGAACCAGTCTTGGTTGTACCATCAGCATTGGTTGCACTCCAAGTTACAGTCTTGCTCTCGCCTTCCATCATGTCAGCACCGAGTGTGAATGTAGCAGCCTTACCAGGAGTAAGAGCCACCTGCTCGCCATCACCGATCTTATACCAACCGCTCTTAGCATTGCTGCTCAGCGTTGCAGTTACAGTGATTGTCTTCTCAAATTCACCACCGTTAGGGCTGAAAGCCACCTTAGCAGCAGCTGTCGAATTTGCTGGAGCAGAAATCTTCTTGGCACTTTTACCACCGTCATACTCCAAGTAGGTATCACTTGTAATACCAGTGATGTCACCAGACTGAGCACCGCTACCATTATTCAATATTACATTGAAGCTCTCAACGTTATCGAAATCATAAGTCCAGTATTTAGCACCATCAATCTCCTCAGGACCCTTCATCACCTTACCAGGCCATGCACCTGTCAGATTCTTGCCGCCAACACCTGTTGTCCAAGCGTGGATGTAAGGAGCCTTGTCAGCCTTCACCATGACCACGATAGATGCGTTAGGATCAACCTTAGTATATGTAACCTTACCGGTCTTCTCCTTGCCTTCAGAGCTTGTTACACTCCAAGTCACTGTCTTGGTGTCCTTGAAGTTCATGTCTTCACCGATAGTGAAGGTAACAGGCTTACCAGGGGTCAAATCTACCTTGTCCTGTCCCTCTATCTGATACCATGCAGACGTAGCATCTTCTGAGACCTCAGCGGTAACAGTTACCGTATTGGTGCGGAAATTTCCGCCAGCTGGAGAAAGAGAAACGCTTACTGGCATAAGAGGAGCCTCGTCAACCCAAGTTGTACCAGCCTCTTCATTACCATCATAGGTCTGATCACCCTTATGCTGAGCAGCAGTTTCGTAGATGAAAGCACCATCATCAATGAGCTTGCCACCAGTCCAGTCTTTCACGAGTACGCGAACCTGACCCTGATTATTAGGAGCATCAACGGTGATAGTAGAACCTGTGTAAGTCTTGCCTGTTACCAAGTCTGTATAAGTACCAGCTGGGCAATCTGTGAAAGTAGCACCACCATTGAGGGCTACGAGTGCATAACTGTCCTTATAAGCACGCTTGAAGGCGAAACCACCCTTGGCAGGAGTACAACCATCATCGGTCCACTGACCCTTACGGAGAGCAGGAACAGCCTGACGAATCTTGTTCAGACGGATGAGGTGCTGAGCCACATCATGATTCAATGAGGCAGCCGCATTACCAGAAGCCTTGTATTCACCGAAGTCTGAAGCTTCTACATCACCTGTGATATAACCACCAAAGTAAGCACGACCAGTTTCAGAAAGAGGACCATTAGGACCTCTGTCAATCACAACATCGCGACGGAAACCTACCTCAGAACCATAATAGAGACATGGGATTCCACGGAAGGTGAACATCAGAGAGAGATTCTCTGCCCACTGAGCGTCTGAGCCGCCAAAACGAGACCCTGACCCAGGACCATAGTCGTGACTATCTACATATACCACATTATAGGTAGCGTCATTATATTTCATATCACCAGACTTAGCCAAACGGTATGCGGTGGCAGCATTACCGAAGTTGTAGTGCAATGGGAAGTCGATCACATTGAAACCACTTGACTGAGAATAATCTGGCTCATGCCATGCGCCATTCAGCATAAAGGTATTGTTGCTTTCTGGAGAATTCGCTTTATCTTTCTCGCAGAGAGGCATCAGCTTATCATCATAGCCTGTACCTCTGTCATAAATTTCCTGAGTGTCCCAGTATGACTGGCTGCCATCAAACTGATCCATCAAGTTCTGTGGAGCCTGCCATGTATAATAATAAGGTGAAAGGTTGTCCTGACCACGGTACTGCACAGCACTGTAACGGGAACAAACCTCACCATACATAAAGAAAGGAGCCTTGTTCAATCGCTTGTTCTCATACTGCTTACCGAGGGCAGCAAACTGAGGAATGAACTGCTTGCAGAAGGTAAGACGTGAGATGTGACCGGATGTATCAATACGGAAGCCATCGACACCCATCTTGATAAAATTGCCATAGCAGTTGATAAGATATTCAGCCACTGTATTATTCTCAGTATTGAGGTCCACACAGTCACCAGCAATCTGAGCCCACCAGCGGTTTGGCTCATCCCAGTTGAAGTTACCGAAATGGTGCCAGTAGTTATGTGGATCATGATTCTGACCATCGGTATTCTTCATCAGGGCAAGACGACGCTGATACTGAGCAGCAGGCAAAAGACTTGGATAGTCACTACCTAATGTTTCGGGATTAGGAATCATACAAGCATTGATGTCTGCCTGGTTACGAAGACGTGTATCACGGTCGAACTCCTTGCAGAGCTTCTCCTCACCGAAGTTACCGGAGTGGTTGAGCACGATATCGAGGATAATCTTGATACCCTTTTCGTGAGCCTTGTCGATGAGTTCCTGGAACATCACGTCACCGCTTTTTTTGCCATCACCACTCTGATAACGGCAATCTACCTTGGAGAAATCCGAAGCATGATAGCCGTGGTAGTCATAACCGGATGCATTCTGTACGACAGGAGTAATCCAGATGGCAGTGAAACCTAACGCCTTGATGTAGTCGAGCTTGTCGATGACACCCTGGAAGTCACCTCGCCAACAAGGGTCCTTGGTACTCATCTGTGCTTCCTGGTTGTCCCAGCAGAGCACATTGTTTTTAGGATCTCCATCGTAGAAACGCGTGGTGATCATGAAGTAAATACTTTCATCTCGGAAATCTGTACGATTAACCGTGAAGTTGTCAGTCGCCATCGCATTAGACGAGGCAAGGAGCAGCAGCATCGCTGCAAAGAGCTTCTTCTTGAACTTTCTCATAAAATTTTTTGAATTAAGTTAAGATATTTAGTCAATTTTATTCCACTTACAAATTTAATCATAATAAATGATGATAACAAATAAATAAAGCAACTTCTGCTCATTTTTTCGTGCAACCGATTGCATTAATAAGTAAAATAAACAAACACAAACGATTATACGAAAAAAATACGCAAGTTTTCATCTGAAAACTTGCGTACTCAAAAGAGAAAAGAGATTTATTACTTGATGACATACTTCTTGCCACTGCAAACATAGACACCTGGAGCGAGGATGTACTCAGCATCTGCCATGCTACCTACCTCAGCTACCTTCACACCATTGATAGAGTAAATCTTCAACTTAGCAGGAGCCTTCTTGCTACCTACCTGGTTGATGCCTGTTGAGACAGACTCATTGGTCTTACCGGCAAGGTTATAAACTGCACCGTTTTCGAATTCCAAATCCTTTGTCTGCTGACCACCGCCGTTGTTGAAGATAATCATAGTAGGAGCACCTGTCAAATCACCATCATACTTCCACATCCAGACATCGAGACCATTCTTCTTCTCACCAGTCTTGGTACAAGCTACACCTGGCCAGTTGCCACCGGTAAAGTTGTCTGTATCACTCCAAGCCCAGCAATCTACCTGACTCCAGTCTGAAGGAGCGAGGAAGTAAGCAAAGATACCTGTTGGAGTAGGAACAACCACCTCTGCCTTCTTGTTGAAGGTAGCAGTACCAGTCTTAGCCTTATCCTCTGCATTAGTTGCGCTCCAAGTTACAGTCTTGCTCTCGCCTTCCATCATGTCAGCACCGAGGGTGAAGGTAACTGGCTTACCAGGAGTAAGAGCAACCTGCTCGCCATCGCCAATCTTATACCAACCGCTCTTGGCATTGTCGCTGAGGGTTGCTGTTACTGAAATAGTCTTCTCGAAGTCACCACCGTTAGGACTCAAAGTAACCTTGGCTGTTGTGTTGACAGGAGCATCGAGCGTCTTGACATTTGAACCACCGTCATACTCCAAGTAGATATCGCCTGTGATACCAGTGATGTCACTTGACTGCTTGTCATTACCATTATTCAGAATCACATTGAAGCTCTCTACTCCATCGAAAGTCTTGTACCAGTAGTTGACACCACCAATCTCTTCAGGACCATCCATGGTCTTACCGTGCCATGCACCAGTCAACTCTTTAGCAGGTTTGCCAGGAACCCAAGCATAGATAGTTGGAGCATTGTCTGCCTTTACATATACGGTGATAGATGCGTTAGGATCCACCTTGGTGAAGGATACAGAACCATTCTTCTCACTCTTGTCGTTCTTAGCATACCATGTTACAGTCTTGGTCTGCTTGAAGTTCATACCTTCACCGATAGTGAATGTCTTGGTCTCGCCAGGAGCCAACTCTACCTTGTCCTGACCTTCTACCTGGAACCAGCCTTCAGTAGCCTTACCGCTAAGGCTTACCTCTACAGTAACAGTATTGGTGCGGAAAGTACCACCATTCTGAGAGAACTTCAAACCAAACTCATTAGTCTGTGGCTCAACCCATGTTGTACCATCTTCCTCATGACCATCATAAGCCTGATCAGCCTCTGACTTAGACTTAGGAGTCTCATTATAGATGAAAGGACCATCCTCACCTATCTGACCGCCCTTCCAGTCCTTCACGAGAACACGGAGCTGACCCTGAGTAGCAGGAGCATCAACGGTGATAGTAGTACCTGTGTAAGTCTTGCCTGTTACCACGTCGGTATAAGTACCATCAGGGCAATCTGTGAATGTTGCACCACCATTGATGGCTACGAGTGCATAGCTGTCATTCTTATAAGCACGCTTGAAGGCGATACCACCCTTGGCAGGAGTACAACCATCGTCGGTCCACTGACCCTTACGCAAAGCAGGAACAGCCTGACGGATCTTGTTCAGACGGATGAGGTGCTGAGCGACATCATGATTCAATGTAGCAGCCACATTGCCTGTTGCCTTGTAGTCACCGAAATCCTTGGCTGTTACATCACCAGTGAGGTAACCACCGAAGTAAGCACGACCAGTTTCAGAAAGAGGACCGTGAGGACCTCTGTCAATCGGAGCACCGCGACGGAAACCTACCTCAGAACCATAATAGAGACATGGAATACCACGGAAGGTAAACATCAGAGAGAGATTCTCTGCCCACTGAGCATCATCACCAGAGAAACGGAATTGGTCGTTGGTTTGCTGAGGACCGTAGTCGTGGCTATCAACATATACCACATTATAGGTAGCATCATTATATCTCTTGTCACCGGTCTTTGCCAAACCGTATGCGGCGGCAGCATTACCGAAGTTGTAGTGCAATGGGAAGTCGATCACATGGAAACCACTTGCCTGAGAATAGTCTGGCTCATGCCACTTACCATTCACCATAAAGGTATTGTCACTTGTTGGTGTTGGGGCATTGTCTGACTCACAGAGAGCCATCTGATGGTCATCCACACCTGTACCGCCATTGGCTTTATCAAAGAGTACCTGTGTATCCCAGTATTTCTGGCTACCATCCCATTTGTCGAGCAAGTCCTGTGGAGCCTCCCATGTGTAATAATAGCAAGAGAGGTTATCCTGACCACGGTATGTGACATCACTGTAACGGGCGCAAACCTCACCATACATGAAGAAAGGTGCCTTGTTCAATCGCTTGTCCTCATACTTCTTACCGAGGGCTGTAAACTGAGGAATAAACTGCTTGCAGAATGTCAAACGTGAGATGTGACCGGAAGTATCGATACGGAATCCATCCACACCCATCTTGATGAAGCTGCCGTAGCACTTTACGAGATAATCTGCTACGTAGTCGTTCTCGGTGTTCAGATCGACGCAGTCGCCTGCAATCTGAGCCCACCAGCGATTAGGAAAGTCCCAGTTGAAGTCACCAAAGTGGTGCCAGTAGTTGTGAACATCCTCGTTCTTACCACGGACGTTCTTCAACAAGCCAAGACGACGCTGATACTGCTCATAAGGGACACTTGTAAGGTAGTCGGAACCCAACTTCTCCTCGTTAGGAATCATACAAGCATCGATGAGTGCCTGAGTTGCCAAGTCGGTATTACGGTCAAACTCCTTGCAGAGTGTCTGCTCACCGAAGTTACCGGTGTGGTTGAGCACGATGTCGAGGATAATCTTGATACCCTTTTCGTGTGCCTTGTCGATGAGTTCCTGGAACATGGCATCACCGTCCTTGCTACCATCGCTGCTCTGATAACGGCAGTCTACATGCTGGAAATCCATGGCATGATAACCATGGTAGTCATAACCGGATGCGTTCTGCACTACTGGTGTAATCCAGATGGCAGTGAAACCGAGTGCCTTGATGTAGTCAAGTTTGTCGATGACACCCTGGAAGTCGCCTCGCCAGCAAGGGTCTTTTGTTTTGATCTGCTCTGACTGGTTATCCCAGCAGAGCACATTGTTTCCTGTGTCACCATCGTAGAAACGCGTGGTCATCATAAAATAGATACTTTCGTCTCGGAAGTCAGTACGATTCGCTGTAAAGACATCGGTAGCCATCGTCTGCATGGAGACCAACATGAGCATTAAAACCGCCCATAATTTTGCGGCAAGTTTTTTCATAATGAAATTGTTAAGTTTAAAA
>JAJXBQ010000487.1:0-1020 GCA_021640525.1 Segatella copri | reverse complement strand
GTTTATCTGCAGGTTGGTACGTAGTCTCTGCAGGGATTGGGGTTATTCTCGTTGCGTTCATCGCACCACTGTTACGACGTGCCATGGCAACGACCGTACCGGAGATCATCGGTCGTCGCTTTGGTGGATCTAGCCATCTCATAACATCTATTCTCTCTATGCTCGCAACCATTACCTTAGCAGGCGTACAGATTACTGCAACAGCAACCATTATTAGCGTTCTTACCGGGCTTTCAACAGAGCTCGCCATTCTCATCTGTGGCGCGGTACTCGTTATTTACACCATGTCAGGCGGTATGTGGAGCGTAACGATGACAGACGTTATCCACTTCTTCGTTCTCGTTGGGGGCTTTACCCTTGCCGTACCGTTCGTACTGCACAATGTGGGCGGCTGGGAATCAGTTGTAACGAAATTACCACCTGAACAGCTGGGCTTTACTAAGGTTGGTTGGAAAACCATCATCGGCCTTATTATCATGTACTTCATGACCTTCTCCACCGGCCAAGAATCAGTTCAACGGTACTTCGCAGCCAAGAATGAAAGAACCGCTGTTCTCGGTTCTATCATCTGTGGTATTATTATGGCTCTATTCGCCTTTGTTCCTGCCGTATTGGGCCTCGTAGCATTGGCTGAATTCCCGAACATTGAAGCCAATAATGCAGTGGCAACAGTAGCACTTAACCTCATGCCTCCGATTATGGCAGGCTTCGTTATGGCCGCTGTCGTATCAGCGACGCTTTCATCAGGCGCAGGCGATCTCTTAGGCGCCGCAACTGTATTTACCAAGGATATTGTGGAACATCATTTTGGTAAAAGCCTTACAGATGCTCAGCTCACAAGATATAGCCGTCTATGCGTGCTATTCCTCGGCATTATCGCCATCGTTATCTCTCTCGTAAGCAAAGCCATCATTCCAATGCTCGTATTTGCTTTCACCATGAGATCTGCGGGCCCATTCGCTGCCTTCCTACTAGGCCTCACCTGGAAAAATGCAACAGCTGGCGCTGGCATTTGGTCCA
>JAJXBQ010000486.1:0-1029 GCA_021640525.1 Segatella copri | reverse complement strand
GATGGTTGCTCTGAGATTTTTACGAACATAAGGCTATTTACTATTTGACGATTTATTATTTACGATTTGTCACTTTCAGTTGTGATATTTGATGAGTCCTTCCATGGGGCTCTTGATGATTGTACCCAGTTGGATACCCATTTCTTTGGCAGCTTCTGCCAGAACTTCCTTGTAATAGAAGGCTACGGAACCTATGAAATGTACTTTCTGATGCTGATAGTCTTCATATTGCATGACGTTGCGTTTAAGGAATGCCTTAAAGCTGTTCAGTACCAGAGCGCGTACACAAGGTTCACCCAGATTCTGTGCAAGAAACGGTGACAAGCTTGCCAGGAAACGGTTGGGGAAAGGTTTACGGTAGACACGGTCGATGATATCAGCAGGTGTCAGGTCGAACTGTTTGAGGAATTTCTCTTTCAGCTCGGGTGTCATCTGATTTTTCAAGATATCGCCTACCAGCAGTTTGCCCAAGCAGGCTCCGCTGCCTTCGTCTCCCAAGATGAATCCCAGAGGAGATACATTGGTGACAATGCTTTTTCCGTCATAATAACATGAGTTGGAGCCGGTCCCCATGATGCAGGCAATGCCTGAGTCATGTCCGCAGAGGCCACGTGCGGCAGCCAGCATATCGGTATTGACTTCCACTTCATTTTTCACACTGAGGTGTTTGGTAATGGCACGGTGCACCATACTTATCTTGTCGGGAAATCCGCATCCTGCACCATAAAAGTATACGGCATCCAGTTCACTTGTCTTCAGCTGAGGTAATAGCGCTGTTGCTATTTCATTACTGATTTCCTCTTCCGACTGAAAGAAAGGGTTCGTCCCTTTCGTGAATATCTGTTGGAGAAGTACTCCATTCTCTACAACACACCAATCGGTCTTTGTAGAGCCACTGTCTGCTATTAGAATCATATAAATAATGTTTAATGATTAGGGATTAGGGGTTAGTGATTAAGGATTAGTGATTAATGGTAGGTGATACTGTTTCTTAATTATAGGCAACGTATTAATCACTAATCCTTAATC
>JAJXBQ010000485.1:0-1030 GCA_021640525.1 Segatella copri | reverse complement strand
ACGAAACGAGAATCTGAGATGTCAGTAATATAGGTTTAGATACATTGAACCTGATTACTGTCTCAGAAGAACTTCTATCCAAATGATAATTACTTGACATCAGTACATTGCTACCATTAGGAATAGTGAAGCCAAGATCCTGCATACCTTCGGCATTCGAGTCCAATATCTGCCAAGGATAACCGCCATTGTCAGTAATGGTAACATCGGTTATACCATCCAAATTATTGAACAAAGCATAGCGATTTGCGCCACAGACAGTACAATTGCCTTCACTGTCTAATGTATGACCATTTGCTGGAATCACGAGGTTGGCAGCATCAGTAATCTCGGTAGTTGCGGCTTCATTGCTGAAGAGTTTGTTGCATACGTTGCATTGCCAGTATTCTTTTAAACCAGTTTCTGTACATGTAGCAGCTTTCAGTGCATGATGAGTGAGAGTGTGTGGCTTAAGAAGATTCAAATATTCCTTCACAATTAAATGACAGAGGGAGCATTCTTTTGTGGTATAGCCGTGCTCTGTGCAAGTAGGTTCTACGGTTTTGATTGTTGCGCCAAGAGCAGACGAGCCATCGGCTTTCAGGTGAGTACAGGTTTTGAGTTTGAGTTCAAACTCGCCTACCTGCAATAGGCTTCCACTATGAATAGCCGAGATTTCCCATTTAAAATATTGATAAGAGGTAGAACATTTGCAGTCGAAGTTGTACGAAGCATAGTTCTTATCCTGGAGCACCTTGTCATTTTCTACCTTATCGATAAGCGTCCAAGCGCCTTCTTTGCCTTCGTTGTTGCCATAGAGTTTCCATGACAACGGATTGCGACCTCCACATTTAGGATTTGCATTGTCATTACCCGTAGTGATGATGTAGCCCACAGGAATTCCTGCCTTGCTGGCTTCTAAGATGACATAGGCGCTGCCGCTAAACTCGCAGCACCACTTAGAGAAATTGCCGTCTTCCTTTTTGCCATCAAAGGGATTAGCGTAAGTCTCACCCTTGTAGCCCACAGGGTTACCTGCTAACTCTTTAAG
>JAJXBQ010000484.1:0-1031 GCA_021640525.1 Segatella copri | reverse complement strand
GTGGTTGCTTTCTTTGAAATTTTTATCACCCCCGCATCGCTAAGTCGTGGTTGGTTTGGTTCTGGTAGGAAAGCTGCATCGTGGTGGGTGCGTTGTACAGAGAAGCGAGCAGATATTGTTTCATGTTTCGGATCGGGCTGCTGTTCTCTGCAAGGCACTTCAGCACAAAGTGGATATGGTCAGCGTTCAGCTTCATAAAGCGACTGCGTACCACCTCGGCGGGCTTATCGTCCCCGGCAATGCGCAGCGTCTTGCGCTTGGTGGCACAGGTGTCCACCAACAAATCTACGATCTGATAGATGGTGTCCTCATCATCCGGGCAGAGCCGGAGCAGAAGGTCTATCTCCAAAGACTGAGAAAAATATTCTTCCAGTTGGGTGCGTTTGCTCATCCCATCCGCTTCTTCAGAATAGAAAGGATCAGTCTCACTCATTTCAGTATCATTCTCTTTAGTCTTATTACATCGTGATTTTGAAGGGTCTTGACTTGCGTTTTTGAAGCCTCCAGAATCGTGAAAATCACGATTCTGGAATATTGATCTTGACGATTCTGCTGAAAAGTTCTTCACATACACCAAACTTGGCTTTCCCAGACCTCTGCGTTTTCGTTCAATCAGACCAAACTTTTCGAGTTCCCGGAGCAGCTTTGTCGCTTTGTTGTCTGCGCAACACAACGCCCTCTTGACATCCTCTATCGTGAAGATAATGAACACCCGGTTCTGCTCGTCCAGCCAGCCGTTTTTCACGGACAGGCTCATGCGGTCCAGCAGGATACCGTACAGGGTCTTGGCATCGGTTGACAGGCTCTGGAACCGTGGCTCCTGAAACAGAGCCTTTGGAATGCGGTAGAAGGAGAACAGCTCTCCGGCTTGTCCGTAGAAGTAGTCAAGGGTCATGTGGCTTTTTCAACTTTCTGTTCTTATTGCTGTGCAAAACGTGACCTCCCATCTGAAAAAATAAAAGCGCACAGCTCCTTGATATTGAAAAAGCAGTGCGCTATGTAATATAATATAGTCGATATGGAATCAATCG
>JAJXBQ010000170.1:0-7330 GCA_021640525.1 Segatella copri | reverse complement strand
TGTTGCTCAGGTGCTTATAAAAAATATTAAATTATAGTGTTGCGGAAATAAGGATTAAAAGCAAATATGAATAATCATACGACATCAATAACGACGAACAAGAAACATCACTACCGGGAACTGCTGGCTATCGGCATTCCTATCATCATAGGACAGCTGGGTACCATCATCCTGGGATTTGCTGATACGCTGATGATAGGCCATCACAGTACACCCGAACTGGCGGCTGCCGGACTGGTGAACAATATCTTCGGTCTCGTTTTCGTATCCTATATGGGATTCACCTACGGACTCACTCCTATCATCGGACGGCTCTATGGCGAGGAACGGACCGACTGCATCGGACAGAAAGTGCGCAATGCCTTCTGTGCCAACATGCTGACGGGCATCATCTTCACCCTCGCCCTCGTTGTGCTCTACCTGAATCTGGGGCACATCGGACAGCCTGAAGAGCTGCTCTCGCTCATCCGCCCTTACTTTCTGGTAAACCTCGCCTCGGTGCTCTTTATGGGCATCTTCTTCACGATGAAGCAATTTCTTGACGGACTCGGACAGACTAAAGTGGCGATGTGGGCGATGATTGGCGGCAACGTAATCAATATCCTGGGCAACTGGGTACTGATTTACGGTGTGGCGGGCTTCCCGGAACTGGGTTTGCTGGGAGCCGGTATTTCGACGCTGGTGAGCCGTATTCTGATGGCGCTGGCGATGGTGGGCATGCTGATGACGGGCAAGAATTTCGGGGAATACAGACGCGATATTCTGCACAGTTCTCTGACCAAGGCTGACTTCAGGGAGATGAACCGGTTGGGCTGGCCTGTGGCGCTGCAGCTGGGCATGGAGTCGGCTGCCTTCACGCTGAGTTGTGTGATGGTGGGCTGGCTGGGAACCATTCCGCTGGCGGCTCATCAGGTGATGATTACCCTCTCGCAGCTCTTCTATCTCGTGCTTTCGGGCATGGCGGCAGCGCTGGCTATCCGCGTGAGTCATTTTATGGGTCAGAAGAACTACGGGGCAGTTCGCCGCAATGCCTACGACGGATTCCGTCTGAACCTGCTGTTCTCGCTGTGCATGGGTTTGCCGGTGTTCCTGCTTCGCCATCAGATAGGTGGCTGGTTTAATGATAATGTGGAGGTGCAGGCGTATGTGGCTACGCTGATTATCCTGTTGATGGTATATCAGTTTGGCGACGGACTGCAGTATACCTTTGCCAACGCGCTGCGTGGCATCGCCTGTGTAAAGCCGATGGTGCTCTATGCCTTCATCGCCTATTTCGTCATCTCCTTGCCGCTGGGCTACACCCTAGGTTTCCCTTGCGGCTTGGGCATTCTGGGCATCTGGTTAGCCTTCCCGTTCGGTCTGACCATAGCGGGAGAAATGTATCGCAGAAGATTTGAGAAGGAACTGAAAAAGATTGAAAAGGAATAAAAAAGGGTGTATCATATTCTATTTCTAGAAGTATGAACACCCTTAAGTATAATACAACTGCAATTTATTTTTTACTCAGCAACCTGCTCAGCACGATCATCTACGTTCTCACCCTCTGTAGGAGCGAGAGTAGCCTTGAAATCGGTGATGCCGTACTTAGCAAGAATGTTGTACCACTGGAGGAGCTTCTTGATATCGCTGTCGTGAACACGGTCGCGATCGTAGTTAGGAAGAACCTCAGCAAAATAAGCGTGGAGCTCAGCAACAGGCGCCTTCTTGTAGTTGAAAGTGCTAGGCTTGCCCTCTTCCTTCTTGCTTACGCTGTCGAGCACTTCCCAGAGTGGCACCTCATCAGCGTCTGTATACATAGCGATGTCACCAAGGCTTGTTACGCGGTCGGTAGCGAAAGCTGGGATACGCTTGTGAGTCTCATCGAGAGTTTCTACGATGAGGTTTCTGTTACCTCTTGATACCAATTTATAAAGGCCTGGCTTGCCTGCAATTGAAAGGATTGTTTCCATTGTCTTTTCTATTATTCTTTATTATTAATGATATCTAATAATTTCCTTACCTGTGCTTCGATATCCTGCACGCCATCGTTCACGATTTCGAAATCGGAGCGGGCTACAAGCTCTTCCTGCGGCATGACGGCATCTATCCACTGCTGCGCCTTCTCTGCCGGGATATGGTCGCGCTGCATGATGCGCTGGATGCGGACCGGGACGGGAGCCGTTACGCAGACCACGAAATCGAGGTGGATACGGCGGTAGAAACCGCTATCGAAGAGGATGGCACTCTCCATCCACTCATAGCTGCTCTGCTCGAAATCGCGCGCCACAGCCGGATGAACCACATCGTTGACAGCCTGCTTGTTAGCCTCGCCAGCCAGCAGAAACTGAGCCAGCACGGGCTTCTGCAAAACGCCCTCTGCACTGTAAACCTGCTCGCCCACCAGCTTCTTCAAACCAGCCTGCAAGCGGGCATCGGTACGCATGAGCCGCTTAGCCTCAGCATCGCAGTCGTAGACCCTGACGCCCAGTTTCTCCAATATCCGGCACACATAGCTCTTTCCGCTACCTATACCGCCCGTTATCGCTATCTTCATCACGATGAATTATTAAAAATTATTAATCATCATTGCTGTTCCAGCAGATAATCTACCGTTTCCAGGTCGAGATGCGCCTTGCTCACCGAGCGCGGCACGCTGCGCAACTGGAGTTTGCACTTGTCAGAAGGGTTGTTAGCCAGATCGTTATAATCTACTACCACCTTAAACTGGCTCGGCTTGATGGTTCTGAAGAGGCTGGCTCCAATGGTGAATCTTACCGCCACTTTAGACGGGAAGGTACGGAGCACCATGTTATCAGGCATGTTGATGGCCGTAACAGGCACATCGACCGACTCTTCGGTAAGCACATCAGGATATACCGCCAGACGCACCATCTGAGGCACAATCTTCATGCCACGTATCTTCTTGATAGGTACGTTGCGATGAATGGTATCCTGCAGGTTGCGCATGTTGAACGGCTCGATTTCTACCGATTCCAACTGGTCGAGCTGCTTCTTGTTGGCATAAACCGTAACCGTAGACGGCAGGAATTCGGTATGTGCCAGATAATAGCTCTTGCTGGTTGTAATCTTACCTCTGAACACCACAGGCACTCGCTTGGAAGAGCCGTAGGTGAAGAAGAAATCGTATTTTGCCGGCTTGATGGAGATCAGTTTGGTAGAGCCATAGAGCTGGGATGCCACCTGTTTCTGCACATCAGCCATCGGAATCTGTCCCGTTCCCGTTTCCTCGTCGGCATAATTGGCAAACCGGAATGTGAGCGGATGAATCTTGCCTCCGTAAGCATAGGTAACGAGTGTGAATCCCTTATCGCGCACCGTAATATGCACGGTATCAGGGAGTTCGCCGGTTATCACCGCATTGCGGGGCACGCCCGTTAACTGCACAGGAATATTGAATTCTCTCTCGGTAGTCTCATTGAGCGTCATCATCAGCCAGAAGATGCCGCTGAGAGCGAGAAAGAACAAAAAAATCAGAAACTCCTTATTCAGACCACTGAACAGGAAGTTTCTGACAGCTTTTAATATGCTCTTGATACTATGCATTAGGTGTCTGACTAGCTGCATCAGCAAACACGTAGCCCTTAGCTACAGTGATTACCACGCCACGAGCTATCTCAACATCAACGGTATTAGCCTCAAGGTCAACACGCTTAACAGTGCCATAAACACCGCCGCCTGTAACCACCTTAGTACCCTCTGTCAAAGCATTCTGGAACTTGCGGATTTCCTTCTGCTTCTTCTGCTGAGGACGGATCATAAAGAACCACATGATAGCGAAGATAGCTACCATCATGATGAGAAAACTCATGCTGCTACCACCGGCAGCTGCTTGCAATACTAAATTTGTCATGTCGTTAAAGTATTATCTATTATTATTTTATGTTCTATATATAAATAAGGTGTGGCCTGCAAGAAAGGCCTCCATTATTTACTCACCCTTGCCCGGAGCGCGATGAATGCGCGGACGATGGCCGGCTGTGTGCTGGTTGTCTGGGCGCTGTTTGCCGGCATGTTCGCCGTGCTGTGCATGCTGATGCTGCTTGCGCTCAGGCATCTCCTTCTGGATGAGGTTGCGGCTGATAAGCTCGCGGCAGATGCTGTCGAGCATACCGTTAACATAACCGCCGCTGCGAGGAGTGCTGTATGCCTTGGCAAGTTCTACATACTCGTTGATAGTGACGGTAGCCGGGATGCCAGGGAAGTTCATAACCTCGGCGATGGCAATCTGCATGATAATCACATCCATATAGGCAAGACGTGAGAAATCCCAATTGCGCAAAGCCTCGCTCATATAGCGCTGGTAGGTATCGCAGTTGAGGATGGTAGCACGGAAGAGCTTGCGTGCAAACTCTCTGTCTTCAGCATCCTTATATTCCGGCAGCAATTCCTGCTTGGCCTTAGCTTCCAGGTCGAAACGCTTGATAGTCTTCAATACGAAAGTATCTATGATATCCTTGTCATCGTTCCAGTAGAGGCTCTTCTCCTCAAGGAATGCATCAAGATCTTCATTATTCTGAATGAACTGCTTGTAGATGCGGCGCCATACCTCACGGTCGCGGCTGTACTCGTCGAGATCGGCGAGTTCCTCATCAATAGCACCGCTGACATAATCAGCATAGAGATCGCTAGACGTAATAGCAGTATACACTTTGCGCACCATTTCGATATCCTCATCCCAGTTGGAATGCTTAACATCTATCCATTCGAGCAGCATCTTGTTCTCTTCGAGCTGCAGAGCGAACTTATTGAATGCGAAACGTGGTGAAGGTTCCTGCTCACCCTCTCTCTTGGCACGAGCTACATCTACATCGTAGCGCTTGCGTGCCTCCTGGGTGATGGCAACGATGAGCTGCAACATGTAGTTGTACAAATCGTATGACTTGGAGAGACTAAACATCAGCTCCTTCTCAGCGTTCTCCATGTTATGATCGCTGTTTTGATAGTATGCGTAGGTTAACTGCACAATCTTACGTCTTATCAAATCCCTATTAATCATTCTCTAATGTTTTTAAAAGATTCATTTATTAAATTACCTAATACGCTTGCAAAAATACACATTAAATAGGTAATAGACAAGAAAACGGGCAAAAATTTCAGTTTATTTAAGCAAAAAATTGTATTTTCAATATTTTTTCTGCCTGTAGAACATGTTTTTCGGCAAAAAGTTTGCTCATTCCAAATAATTTTCGTAATTTTGCACCCGCTTTAAGCAAAGCTAATCCGTGTGATGGCGAGTTAAGGCACATTTTTTATTAATAACTTAATTTAGAGTAACACAAAATGAAAGAGATTAATGTAACAGGTCAGAAGCGTACAGACCTTGGCAAGAAAGCTTCTAAGACATTGCGTAAGGAAGGTTTGATTCCATGTAACCTTTATGGTGAGAAGAAGGGCGAGAACGGTGCTCCTGAGGCTTTGTCATTCGCAGTTCCATTCGCTGAGTTGCGTAAAATCATCTACACTCCTCATGTATACGTTATCAACCTCATCATCGACGGTGAGAGCCACACAGCTATCATGAAGGAGATCCAGTTCCACCCAACAACAGACGCTCCTCTGCACGTTGACTTCTACGAGGTTAACGACAAGAAGCCTATCACTATCGGTATTCCAGTTAAGTTGACAGGTCTTGCACAGGGTGTACGTGATGGTGGTCGTATGAACCTCTCTATCCGTAAGATCAACGTTACAGCTCCTTACCAGGTTATCCCTGAGCACCTCGATATCGACGTTACTGAGTTGAAGATCGGTAAGAGCATCAAGGTAGGCGACCTCTCATTCGAGGGTCTCGAGTTGGCTACAAGCAAGGCTGTTGTAGTTTGCTCTATCAAGATGACACGTAACGCTCAGCTCGCAGCTCAGGCTGCTGATGATGCAGAGGCTTAATCGCTGAGTCATCTAGAGATTTTACGAACCTGAGTAAAGCATTATCAAACATTGGATAAATATTTGATTTGTGGGCTTGGTAACCCGGGCGATGAATACGCCGGAACCAGGCACAACACAGGATTTATGGTATTGGACGCTTTTGCTAAAGCGTCCAATATTCATTTTGAGGATAAGCGATATGGCTTCGTAGCCGAGACTACGCTCAAGGGAAGAAAGATTTTCCTGCTCAAACCTACCACATTCATGAACCTCAGCGGTAATGCGGTAAGATATTGGCTGAATCAGGAAAAGATTGACCAGAGCCGACTGCTCGTTATCAGCGATGAGCTAGCCCTGCCTCTGGGTGCCTTCCGACTGAAGGCAAACGGCAGCAACGGCGGCCATAACGGACTGGGACATATACAGCAGCTTATCGGTCAGAATTATGCCCGCCTGCGCATGGGCATCGGCAACGATTATCCGCGTGGCGGCCAGATAGACTGGGTGCTGGGCAAATATACTGAGGAAGACATGAAGCAGCTGCAGCCGGCCATCGACCTGGGTGTAGAGATTATCAAGAGCTTCGTATTGGCTGGTATCGACATCACCATGAACCAGTTTAACAAGCTAGGGAAGAAGTAATTTTCAATGTTAAATGTTAAGTGTTAAATGTTAACTTAGCGAGACAGAGCTATTCATTTAACATTTAACATTTAACATTTAACATTAAACATTAGAATTATGAAGGAATCAGCAAGAATAGACAAGTGGCTCTGGGCTGCCCGCATTTACAAGACCCGCAGCATTGCTGCCGATGCCTGTAAGAATGGCCGCGTCATGGTAGGAGGCGTAACGAGAAAGCCTTCCTTCATCATCAAGCGTGGCGATGTGGTGAGCGTAAAGAAAGCCCCTATCACCTACTCTTTCGAGGTTCTCGACTGCATAGAGCAGCGCGTAGGCGCAAAAATGCTGTATGGTGTCTATAAAAACGTAACCGACCCTAAGCAATACGAGCTCCTGGAGATGAGCCGCATCAGCGGATTCGTAGATAGAGCAAGAGGCACTGGTCGCCCAACCAAGAAGGAACGCCGAGCCCTGGACGCCTTCGTAGATCCAGCCATGTTTGGATTTGACGAAGAAGACTGGGACGAGGATGAAGAATAAAAGAAAAATCCCCTATACATCTTTTATACTGTATAGGGGATTCTTTTGTGTAGTCATAACTGAACTTTGCATGTAAGCCCCACACACACAGTTTGCCCCACACGCCCTGAAAGGGCAGAAGCTCCTAGCCCAGGGCAGCGCCCTGGGTGTTTATAGGCGCAAACCTGTCGCCCTGTAAGGGCAAAAGCTTTGTTTGTTTGCCCGGTATTTGAAGCTTTTGCCCTTACAGGGCGTCTTGCCGATTGCCATTATACCCAGGGCGATGCCCTGGGCTAGGAGCTTCTGCCCTTTCAGGGCG
>JAJXBQ010000483.1:0-1034 GCA_021640525.1 Segatella copri | reverse complement strand
TAAAAAAAGAGCTAATTATGACTTATTCACACGAAGTGGAACACATGTGTGTTGTGAAGAAAGGTCCTAATCACGGACCGGCTCCTATTCCCGAAGAAGGTAAATGGGTAAAAGCTAAAGAAATTGTTGACATCTCTGGTCTGACACACGGTATTGGCTGGTGTGCTCCTCAGCAAGGTGCATGTAAATTAACCCTCAATGTAAAGGAAGGCGTTATCCAGGAAGCTTTGGTTGAGACTATCGGTTGCTCCGGTATGACTCATTCTGCTGCTATGGCATCAGAAATCCTCCCGGGAAAGACTATCCTCGAAGCATTGAATACTGACCTCGTTTGCGACGCTATCAACACAGCTATGCGCGAACTCTTCCTGCAAATTGTTTACGGTCGTACTCAGTCTGCTTTCTCTGAAGGCGGTTTGATGATTGGAGCTGGCTTGGAAGACTTGGGCAAAGGTCTGCGCAGCCAGGTAGGCACATTATACGGAACGTTGGCTAAGGGTTCTCGTTACTTGGAAATGGCAGAAGGTTACATCAAGACTATCGCTTTGGACAAGAACGACGAAATCTGCGGTTACGAATTTGTTCATCTGGGCAAGTTTATGGATGAAATCAAGAAAGGTACAGACGCCAATGAAGCATTGAAGAAAGTTACCGGTACATACGGCCGCTTCACTGAAGAGCAAGGTGCAGTTAAACACATTGACCCACGTCACGAATAATATAAGGAGGAAAGACATATGATTAGAGAAGTAAAATTTGAAAGCCAAGACCGTCGTATCAAGCAGATTCTTGCTGCATTGAACGCAAACGGTATCAAAGACATCGAAGAAGCCAATGCTATCTGCGAAGCTCATGGTCTCGATCCTTATAAGACTTGTGAAGAAACTCAGCCCATCTGTTTCGAAAATGCAAAATGGGCATACGTTGTAGGTTGCGCCATCGCCATTAAGAAGGGCTGCAAGAACGCTGCTGAAGCTGCTGAAGCTATCGGTATCGGTCTGCAGGCATTCTGTATTCCGGGTTCTGTAGCCGAC
>JAJXBQ010000482.1:0-1034 GCA_021640525.1 Segatella copri | reverse complement strand
CCCTTTATCCATGTAAGGGTTTAAAAAAAAACTGAATAACTGAATACTGAATACGGATGGTCTTACCCATGCCCCCTGTTTTAGGGTGCATGGGTAGTTTTTTAAAAAAGGAGAACCGCAGTTCTGTGCCCAACAGATGCTCTATGTCAACGAGAGCGGTTTCTATGCTTTGGTGCTCGGCTCTAAGCTTTCTACAGCCGTGAAGTTAAAGAACTGGGTTACTGCCGAGGTTTCCTAGAAGTTAACTCCGAAATTGAGCTGGAGGGCTCCATTGCGCGATTTGTCGAAACTGTCGTGGCAGATGTTGGCAAGACCGATATCGTAGGTGAGATCGGCATAGAACATGTCGTAGCCGATGCCGCAGCCGATGCGGATACCACCATCAAGGCGGCGGAAGTTTGCATCCTTGAATGAGCTCTCTGCTTCACGTTCGGCAAAGTTCTTGATCTTGCCTCCTACACCTACGGCAAAATAGCCGCCTACCTGAGGCTGGATGGAGAAGTGGTCGTCTACCTCGTACTTGTACTTCAGTACGGCTGGAATCTCTAGATAGTTGAGATCGTAGGTCATCTTCTTGCCTTCAGGAAGATCCTTCTTGCCACCTTTCTCTATATATGAAAGTCCGGTCTCGAGATAGAGTGGGGCGCTGTCGGTCAATGGGATGCCGGCTACTACGCCCACATTCAGACCGGTCTGCCAGTCGCCACCATCCAGATGGGAATCGTCGGAATTGACAAAGGTGAAGGCAGGACCGATGCGGAATCCGTAATACGGGCTGCCGTAGTTGTGGTTGTAACGGTAGTCGAGATGCCCCGTCTGCTTGTTATAATATCTGCTGTCACGATAATTCTGTGCTGCTGCCGGCATCAGAGCCAGGAGCAATGCCATCATGATGAATGCTAATCTTTTCATCATTCTTATTCTTTTATACATTAATATATTCTGTTTGAAGAAACTTGTTTTACGATGCAAAGGTAGGGATAAAAAACGAAACGGCAGCGAGTGTTTCCCTAAATGATAGAGGGGAACCCCTA
>JAJXBQ010000169.1:0-7357 GCA_021640525.1 Segatella copri | reverse complement strand
AAACTGTGTTAAACTACTTTTATTGTAGATTGACACAGTTTAGTTTACACTCTCTCGTAGGGATGGCATAACTCTGCCCCTGCAAGCCTACGCCCTGTCCCATGACGGCACCGAAATGCAGGCGGGCAATGCGGGCTGCTCCACCACCATGCATGCCAGCCAGATTGCTGCCAAACACAAAAATCTCGTTCTCTTTTAATGAATCAATCCAGCTAGGAGTGATTCTTCCCTTCTTCATATCTTCCATATTACTATTATTTAATGTGTTACTTTCTTCAGCCGCTTCCTCATAGCATATTCTCGAAGCCATCATGCTCGGCATCCTTGAAGTCCTGCAGAATCTCATCATCCGATAAACTTTCTAAATTCTTTTCTTTCTTCATATCGATATATCTTTTTGATAACCGCAATTCGTTTGCAAATATACTTTTTCTTTGAGAAACAGGAGATTTTGCTCCTTTTTTCTCCTCTCTATGTATTAAAAGAAGAAAGAAGGGGAGAAATTAAGCTGGCATCGAAAAAATATGCGAAAACTCTTTAAAAGGCTGGCGTGCGAGGGCATACTAGCCTTTTTCCCCTTCCCATGCCAGAATCAGACCGATGACGCCGGCATAGCTCTTCCTGCCGCCTTCTACATGGTTGCCTCTCAGATAGAGTTCGAAGAAAAAATCCTGGGCGGCATCCAGTGCCTTGCATCTTTTGCTCTGCCAGTACTGGCGGTCGCTTTTCAATAAGCTGATCATCTCGGGACGGATATATTTCAGATATTTCTCACCTTCCTTTTCGCCGAGAATGTCGAATACATTATATAATACATGGGGCAGAATGTGGTAATATCCGCTGAATTTCACCGCCTTATCCTGTGATGCCGTACAGACGAGATAACTATAGAAATTTGCCTCTCCTTCGTTGGCAATGCCCAGAAAATGAGCAAATTCATGGGCATAGGTAGCCGGATAATCGTGTGCAAGAATATCGCCGTTCAGCGTAAATTCGCAGAAGAATGGTCCCATGCTGCCGGTTACACCCGACATCGAACTGAGGGGCGTAAACACCATCGTCTTGGCATGAGGATGCTGGTTGAAAGGTGGATTAATGCCCTCATGATATCCTATCTTGTTATATTCTTTCAAAACCGCATCCCGCACCCGATTCTTCAATTTATCATCCACGATACTGTCAGATTTTTCACTCTTCCCTCTTCGTTCTTCACTTAAATAGTTGAGGCTGTCAGCATACTGGTAGGCAAATTTCCGGAACTTCTCTTCCGAAACCTCAGCAGGCTGCATGCCAACTCTATAATAGATAACAGGCTGCGAATAGTTCAGTCCCCAAACTGCATAAAACCATACATATACCCACAGCAGATATTCAATTACCCTTCCGAAAACCGCCTTTTTCTTCGGATAGCCGCCGCTCTTGGCAGCAAGAAAGATGAATCGTCTGGCGAGTTTCTTCCGTAATCCCATCTCGTAGATAGGATAGAGGACGACCCAGGCGATGCTGAGAGCTATGAAAATATCGCCCACGGCAAAGGGAAAGATACCCGAGATGGGCGAGAGAAGGGTGCCGATAACGGGATAAACATGGTAGGTGTAGATAACTCCCCAGAGAGGAATCATCTTGGTAAGGGTGACGAGGATGAGCAACAGCAGCAGTACCCAGTGGCGCCACTTCATTCTGTCGAGTCGTAAAGTATGTAATATCTTCATCTTGTTTCTTGTTTTTTATCTTGTATTGTCTCTTGAACAACGTTTTTTTTGCACTTTTTGCCCCTGATGTGCAGAGATGGTGCAAAAATACAAAAGTTTTCTGAAATATTGACAGGCGAAGTTTGTTTTTTTAGTAATTTTGCCATATTAAAAGTTGAACTTAATAAATAGAGGAGGAGTTATCATGAAACAGACACTGGAATCATTCGAGGCTATGAACCTTGAATATGAGAACCTCTATAATGAGGACGATGAACGTAGAGAATATAATTCAGTCTGGTACAGCTAGTTACAATGTATTATAAAAAGGCTGTAACAGGTGAATTAAATTAGTGTTACATATAAAAAAGATCGTTAGGATAATAAAAGACTATGCCATAGTTACTAAAGAAATGATGTAACATAGGCATAGTCTTTTTTTTATGTCCTTTCCTTGCAGGCTGTTCTTTCCTGCAAACAGTCCTTTTCTGCAGAACTATTTTTCGAAGTGCTGGTAATCCTTGCTGTGTTTCCAGTCGCCTCCCCATCTGAATCCTTTTGCCTTGAAAAGCCGGTAGCAGAGGTCGTCTTTTTTAATTATATAAGCGTGGTTCTTGCTGCGGTCCAGATAGGGGCGGGCGGTGGCAGGTTCCACCACTTCCTTGCCGTTCTTCAGTCGTTTGTGGTAAGGATTGTAGAGGGTGTTGATGTCTACGGCAAGTCCCCTTCCGTGCTTCGATACCGTATGGGTATGCGAGATGAAGCGGAAGTTGAAACTGGAGGAGTTGTTGGCTCTCATCGCCCTTTCGTCGTCGGCATCCCAGTAGTCGATAAGTCTCATCCGCTCTATCGGATATTTTGCCTCGTAGAGCTTTTTCAGAATGTCGAGCACATCTGCCGCTATCGCCCTGTTCACCACCATCTCTCCTACGATGTTTCTGCCGTCCTTATCTACGTGCAGGCATCTCAGATATCGCAGTTCGCTTCTTGCTACGGTACAGTTCTTCTTGTATGTCTTGCCCTGCATCAGGCGGAAGATATCATCAGGAATAGTGGAGATGGAGAAGAAATGCTTCTCGCCCAGTTTTCTGATGGTTTGAGAACTGACGTTTTCTCCAGGCTGCTGTGCCTTGGATGGGAGGCAGAAAAGTCCGGAAATAAATAGGCATATCATCAATATATTTTTTGCTTTCATCACGTTTCTCCTTATTTTGCTACGGGAATATAATGCGAATCCTTGATTTCACCTATCACGATGATGCTGTGCAGACTTCCTATGCAGTCGATGTTTCCCAGCGTGTTGAGCATGAAGTCCTGATAGGCTTTCATGTCGCGGGCATATACCTTGATCTGGAAGTCATAATCGCCGGTGGTGTTGTAGCACTCCGTTATCTGGTCGATGGCCTGCACGGTATCCATGAATTGCTGAATCAGGTCATGGGTATGCTGCTTGAGCCGGATATTGCAGAGCACGATTACGTTGTGCCCCAACTTGTGATGGTCTACGATGGCTCCATATCGCTGGATGTATCCCTCGCGTTCCAGCCGCTTCTGTCGCTCGAAGGTGGGAGAAGGGGAGAGGTGTACTCTTGCAGCAAGCTCCTTGACGGTGAGTCGGGAATTCTGCTGCAGTAACTTCAGTATTCTGATGTCTGTTTCATCAAGTTTTTCTTCTGTTGTCATTGTTCCTTTATTTCTGTTTTTACTGATTCTTACAGAATAATATTCTGTTGATTTGCTTAATTCGCTGCAAAGATAGTATATTTTTCTGAATTACGGAGAATATTTGGCAAATAAAATTCTTCTTCTTACCTTTGCACCCGCAATTCCGGATGCAAAGCGTCATTCATCGGTAATGACAGGATAAAGAGTCATTCACATCAAATAATAAAAGGAGATAAAAATATGAGCAACGTAAGAAATATTCATTTTGAGGCAGTGGGCAGCTATTTGCGCCCTGCAGAGTTGAAGGAAGCGAGAGCTAAGTTTGCTGATGGCAAGATTTCTGCCACCGACCTTCGCGCCGAAGAAGACCGGCTGATTACTGAGGTCATCAGTCAGCAGAAGGCGCATCGCCTGCCTTATATCACCGATGGCGAGTTCCGCCGCAGCTATTGGCATCTCGACTTTATGTGGGGATTCAATGGCGTGGAGCATATCGAACTGGAGCATGGCTACCAGTTTCATGGCGAGGAGACAACCAAGGGTTCTATCCAACTGACCGGCAAGATTACCGGCGAGAATCATCCTTTTATCAAGGATTTCCTCTTTGTAAAGCAGTTTGAGGAGTTGGATGCCAATGGCGAATATATCTTCGAGGCAAAGCAGACGGTTCCTGCTCCGGCTCAGTTTCTTGCCGAACTGTTCCGTGGCAAGAATGCCGAGAATACCCGCAAGTTCTATCCTAATACCACTCAGCTGATTGAAGACATAGCCCAGGCTTACCGCACCTTCTTCCAGGAGATTTATGCAGCCGGTTGCCGTACCGTCCAGCTGGATGACTGCACCTGGGGAATGATTGTGGATAGCGATTACTGGAAGGCTAAGGTGGGCACAGGGTTCACCCTTGAGCAGGAAGCCCTGCAATATCTGAAGGTGAACAATCTAGCCATCGAGGGCAAACCTGAGGGGTTGACCATCAACACCCACGTATGCCGTGGCAATTATCATTCCTGCTATGCCACCAAGGGTGCCTACGATGCCGTAGCTCCTTATCTCTTCGCTCAGGAGGAGGTAGATACCTTCTATCTGGAGTATGACGATGAACGTTCGGGTGGTTTCGAGCCGTTGAAGTATGTGGCTGATGGCAAGAAGGTGGTTCTGGGTCTGGTAACCTCCAAATCTCCGGTGTTGGAAGATAAGGCTACGGTCATCGCCCGCATCCGAGAAGCAGCCAGATATATCCCCCTCGATCGGCTCAGTCTCAGTCCTCAATGCGGCTTCGCCTCTTGCGAAATCGGTAATAAACTGACCGATGCTGAGCAGTGGGCAAAGATAGATTTGGTTAGAGAGATTTCCGAGGAAGTTTGGGGATAATGATATATTCAAGGAGAAGATGTGTTGTCTGTCATGGCTGCACATCTTCTCTTTTTTTATTTACTTTTTATCAAAAATGTTTGGTGTTTTCATGAATTACTAGTAACTTTGCACCCCGAAAATTAAAATCATCATTCATTAAGATTATCAGAGAAAATGGAATATATGTCTCAGGAAGGTTACGATGAGCTCGTGGCCGAACTTCAACACATGGTTAACGTAGAGTTGCCAGCCGTTCGCGATGCGATAGCTGAGGCCCGCGATAAGGGCGACCTCAGTGAGAATTTCGAGTATCATGCAGCCAAGCGTGAGCAGGGCAAGCTTTTGAGCCGCATCAGCTTCAAGCAGAAGGTCTTGGAGAATGCCCGTGTCATCGACAAGTCTCGATTGAAGAGCGATACCGTTGGCTTGTTGAGCAAGATTAAGATTACCAATCTCGCCAACAAGTGCAGCATGAATTATACCATAGTAAATCCTCACGAGGCAGATCTCCATAGTGGCAAGATTTCCATCAAGTCGCCTATCGCCAAGGCCCTTCTGGGTAAGAAGGCAGGTGAAGAGGTAATGGTAAAGGTGCCAGCCGGCTTGCTCAAATTCCGCCTGGATAGCGTGGAGCTATAATGTTTAATTTAAAAGGAAAACTCCCGATAATTTGAAACTGATCAAACTATCGGGAGTTTCTCTTTTTATTCTAATATTTTTCCAGAATCTTATTCAGTAAGAAGGTGGCATTCTGGTTTCTTGCCACACCCTTCTGTATCTTATAAGTATAGGTAACATCTGTGCCTAAATCTATCTCGAAACAATAGTTGTGGAATTTTCCTGATGCATCATTCTCCATCTTGGAGAGCTCCAGATCGTGGGTAGCGATGATGCCGCTCACCGGCTGTTTGGCAATGGCTTCGAGGAACTTTCTCGAACCATTCAGCTTATCCAATGAATTCGTTCCCTTCAGAATCTCATCCAGAATAATCAGCGTTCGGAGTGGCTCCTTATTGTCTTCTCCACTTTTCTTGCAGCACTTTCCCTCTGCACTTTCCCTGCAGAACTTCAGCAGCTCCTCCAGTCTTATCAACTCAGCATTAAAGTAAGAGATGCCATGCGTCAAATCATCGGTGGTTCTCATACTCGAGAACAATCTGAAACGGGAAATCTTCAGCAGATCTGCAAACACCGGCATACCCGCCATTGCCAGGATATAGTTCACACCCAGCGAACGGAGGAAGGTACTCTTTCCAGCCATGTTGGCTCCGGTGATGATATAATAGTTGTCGTCTTTGATGGTGAAATCGTTCTTCACCGCCTTGGCACCCAGGAAAGGATGATAGAGATTCTTTCCCTCGAACACGATTTCCGGACTTCCGATTTTTGCATTTTCTGAAACATCGCTTTCTGTATCTGCTTCCGGACTTCCCGAAACAAATTCTGCCTCTTCTGCCTCCGGATGATTATATCTGAAATCCGCCATTGAAACCATTGCATCCATCTCGCTGATGATATGCATCCATTCCTCCATTTTCATCATATAGGTATTCTTCCATTTCAGAAAACTGCGAACCAGGAAGAAATCGCTCAGCATGAAGGCATCGGTGAAGAAAAGACCCAGGAAGTTGCCTCTTCTGTCATACCCCTTCAATATCTTTTCCAGTTGGGCAAAGGAAGGCAGGGCATCTGACAGGAAATTCTGCATCTCCTTGCCTGATTCGCTATGGAAATTGCGCCTGTTGATAAGCTGAAGTATCTGGGCATAGGCGATGAGCTGATGGCGAAGTTTGCCGCCATTGCTGTCTATCTTATCAAGTGTCTGCTTGCAGACGAAGAATACCACCATGTATTGAACCAACACCCACCACAGGGCGAAATTCACCGAAACCATATCGCATATCGATAAAATCACGGAACCGATTACTCCGATAATCAGCATCCATCCGATAACGAGAGAAACCGGAGACCCAAACCATGCCGGCACCTCCATCTTCGAAACCTTCTGCATCGCATCCACCACCGCAGCAGAATCAATCTTCTTCGTCTTGCCATTCGCAGTTTGGCTTCTGTTCTTTTCGCCAAGTGCCAGGAATTCCATTCGCCAGTTTTCGCCTTCTCCAGCCAGTTCCTTCTGCAAATCCCTTCTTCTTTTGATATCCTCCATAGTCAGAGGCGTTTCCCAGGTAAGATTCCTGGCGAGTGCCTCTGAACCGCCCGATGTGATGGTTCGGCAGATGCGGTTGAACAGCGAACTCTTGCCGAAGACATCGAGGTCGAAGGAATAAGGATGCTGCGGATTCTGATAGGAATCGCCCGTCTCGAAAGGTGAGAAATCGCCCTCCAAAGCCTTGATTTCGTCCTGATAAACCTTGAGCAAAGCCGAAAGATGCTCTATCTTTTCCTTGTTTTTATCGTCAAGTCGTCTGATTCCCAGATAGGCAATCAGGCACAGCGCCGCCCCCATCAGATAGTTCTGCGTATTCCCATCCAAAGCGAAATAGCAGATCAGGAAGGCGAGGATGCCGCCAAAAGCCAGCAGCTCGCCAGTTATAAATCCCGTATTCTTACGCTTCAGGGCAGCCACCTCAGAAGCGTATCGGCTTACATATTGTTGATAATTCTCCTTGATATTCATACTTTTTCTT
>JAJXBQ010000481.1:0-1039 GCA_021640525.1 Segatella copri | reverse complement strand
GATTTTTGAAGGCAAGAACCAAGCATACGGCGCATATAGAATGCGTGCCAATTCAACAAAACGACATAATGTCGCTATGTTGATTGTAGTGGTCATAGCAGCGGTTGGATTTAGTATCCCTACACTGCTTAAGTTGGCAACTCCGGAGCAGAAAGAAGTGATGACAGAAGTAACTACTCTGTCAAAATTGGAAGAACCTGAAATCAAACAGGAAGAGATGAAACGCGTAGAACCGGTTGCACCTCCTCCCCCTGCTTTGAAGAGTTCTATCAAGTTTACTGCTCCTGTCATCAAGAAAGATGAAGAGGTGCATGAGGATGACGAGATCAAGAGTCAGGAAGATTTGAATGCTACTAAAGTATCCATCTCTATTGCCGACGTAAAAGGTAATGACGAGGCTAATGGTAAAGATATCGCAGACCTTAAGCAGGTGGTAACACAGGCTGCACCGGAACCGGAAAAGGTTTTCGATATGGTAGAACAAATGCCGACTTTCCCTGGTGGACAGACTGAATTGATGGCTTACCTGGGTAAGAATATCAAATATCCGACTATTGCACAGGAGAATGGAACACAAGGTCGCGTTATCATACAGTTCGTTGTAGAACGTGATGGTTCTATTTCTGACGTACATGTGGCTCGTGGTGTAGACCCTTATTTGGATAAGGAAGCTGTTCGTGTGGTAAAAAGCATGCCGAAATGGCTCCCTGGTAAGCAGAATGGAAAAGCGGTACGTGTGAAGTTCACCGTTCCGGTAATGTTTAGATTACAATAAAAGATGATGAAGAGACAATTTAGGCTGATAGGACTCGTAGCGTTGGTGGTCTTGAGTGCTTGTAACTCAAAATCAAAAGGACCGACGGATACTTATTCTTCCGGTGTGGTATCTATCGCAGCGGATGAGAGTTTCGAACCTATCATACAAGAAGAGATAGAGGTGTTTGAGAGCCTGTACCCTTTGGCCGGGATTGTCCCTCGCTACACAACTGAAGTGGAAGCGATAAATTTACTTCTGAAAGACAGTGTCCGGTTGGCTATT
>JAJXBQ010000480.1:0-1040 GCA_021640525.1 Segatella copri | reverse complement strand
AATCATATTCAGCGACGTATCCCTATAACCCTTGGCAGCACACCATTCATCCAACTTCTCACGGACGATCTTCTTCCGTCTTTCTGAACGCAGTGATTGTAAAGTTTCTTTCTTATCATTAAGTTCTTCATCCTGCAGTTCAGAATCGGCAGCGTCTCCCCTGATTTTCATTACTGCATTCTCCTCTTCCTCCTTATCCAGAAGTTCTTCGGTAGGCATGTAATTATAGCCCAAAGCCATGAAACTGAGCGTGAAGAAAAAGACAGCAAGCAGTCCCAGAGGTCCGATTACATATAGAGATTTGGTGGAAAGGACTGCAAAAGGCATGGCTATAGCAGGCAGAAAAAGGACGAATATGCTGGCTCGCGCATATCTCACGTAAGGCAGGATATCGTAACCAGCCATCATCTCCAGCATCATCCTGCGCTTTTTGATTTCTACCATTACCATATAGATGCAATAGGCTACGTTGATGCCGAACAGGACAATCATCACATAAATCCAACTGCCGATATGGAAATTTCCGTTCTGGATATAGCCGATGCAGAAGGCAGCCAATATGGCGGCATAGATGCTGGCGCAGACGATGTTCATCTTCCGACGGTTGGCATGCGTTGCCTCGATATTGTAAATGCCGATAGCGATGAGTGAGAAGCAAGGAGGATAGACCAGCATGTTGAAAACGGCTCCCACGGAATCGCCTTGCGCCCGGAAGCCCAAGAGCATCTGCATGAGATATTGCAAAGCCAGACCTACCATGGCTCCGAGAATCAGCCATCGTGAAACTTCATATCGCCGGTTCATCCACTTCATGTGCAATCGGGTAATACCCAGGATGAGGACATTCATGAGCATAAATAGAAAACAGGCGAACTGCAGTAAATATAATGTATCCATTTCGTTCTTATTTTGTATTTGGCATCTGCCAAGATTATCGTTTAATCGTGTTAATATGTATGCAAAAGTACAAATTTTATTTTGAAATGAGGAAGTGAAAAGGACAAAAGTGATTTTTAAAAAGAAAAAAAATGGTTTTACCT
>JAJXBQ010000168.1:0-7439 GCA_021640525.1 Segatella copri | reverse complement strand
ATATTATATTATTGGCTGCGCTCTCCTTGTCGTTGGCATCTTGCTCCGACTTGTTTGAGCCTGCCGAGGAGAATAACCGAGGTGTAGAGGCGATGCTTAAGGAGCCTACATTTGCACAAGGTCTCTTGGGCTATGCCTATTCTCATCTGCCATATTCCAATTCGAGCGCGACGGACATTGCCACCGATGATGCAGTGACCAATGATTTGGCTAGCACTTACTCGAAAATGGCGCAAGGTGCTTGGGCTGCTAACAACGACCCAATGAGCCAATGGAATGGTCGCCGTTCTGTTATCCAGTATCTGAACCAATTCCTTGCTATCGCTGACAACGTGAAATGGGCAGATGATCCTATTGCTGCCAAGGTGTTCGCTGAGAGTCGCAAGGGTGAGGCTTATGCTTTGAGAGCTTTGAATCTTTATTATCTCGTTCAGGCTCATGCTGGTTGGTCAGAGGATGGTGAACTCTTGGGTGTGCCATTGTCAACCACTGTGGAAGATGCCAACACCGACTTCAATCAGTCTCGTGCTACCTTCCAACAGTGCATCGACCAAATTAACTCCGACTTGGATGAGGCTATCAAGTTGTTGCCTCTCGACTACAAGCAGCACTCAGAGTCTGAGGTTCCTGCTTACTATAAGGAGTTGGGTGCTTCTTTGAGCGTCTATGACCGTGTGTTCGGTGAGCATTTGGCTGGTCGTATCAGTGGTCGTATCGCAGAGGCTATCCGTGCGCAGGTTGCCTTGATGGCATCTAGCGAGGCTTACAAGGGTGGCAGTGATGTTACAGCTGCCAATGCTGCCGACGCTGCAGCCACGGTACTCGACCGCATCGGTGGTGTCTCTGGAATGGCAGCCAACGGTAACACCTGGTACACGAATAAGGATGAAATCAAGAAGTTGAAGTCGGGTGCTGTTCCAGCAGAAATCATTTGGCGTAGTAATGTCAATGAGGGTAAGGAAGATTATGACCTCGGTGTTATCCAAGAGAAGAACAATTTCCCTCCTACACTCTACGGAAAGGGTCGCATCAATCCAACTCAGAACTTGGTGGATGCCTTCCCTATGGCGAATGGTTATCCTATCACAGATGAGGAGAATAGTGACTTTGATGACATTGATCCTTATAGCAATCGTGACCCACGTCTCGACCTCTATATCATCCACAATGGTTCTGAGTACAAGGGCAAGACCATCAACACGACAGCAACTGGAGAAACCAATGACGGTCTCAATAAGATTAGTACCTCTACTCGTACTGGTTACTATCTGAAGAAGTTGCTTCGTGACGACTGTAGCGCAGACCCTAACAACCTCAATGCACAGCCTCACTACAATGCCTACATCCGTTACACCGAGATTTTCTTGGATTACGCTGAGGCAGCCAACGAGGCTTGGGGACCAAAGGGTAAAGGTACTCACAACTATTCTGCTTACGATGTCATCAAGGCTATCCGCCAACGTGCTGGCATCACCGATACTGGCTACCTCGATGAATGTGCAGAAAATCCGGCAAAGATGCGTGAGTTGATTCGCAATGAGCGTCGTATCGAGCTCTGCTTCGAGAATCACCGCTTCTGGGATCTCCGCCGTTGGAAGGCTAACATTGCCGAGACAGCCAAGGGTGTCAACGTAACCGAGGTAGATGGTATTCCTACATTCGAAGAAATCGATGTAGAGACAAGAAATTATAGCGATTATATGTATTATGGTCCTATCCCACAGAGTGAGACGCTCAAGTGGAGTAACTTGAAGCAGAACAAGGGCTGGAATGTAAAGAACAACGACTAATATTAAATACGATTAATTATGAAAATGAAGAAAATCTTAGCTATGGCTGTCATGGGAATCTTGGCACTCGGTTTCTCCTCTTGCGAGAACGGTGATGCTGACTTCCCTGATTACGAGGGTGGTGTCAATGTATATTTCGCCCATCAGTTCCTAGACCGCACTGTGGTCTTGGGTGATGCTGAGACCCTCAACACCACAGACGATAACAACCATATCATCCGTATCGTCTCCACGATGGGTGGTGCTCGTAATGGCAAGAACATCACCTTGAAGGTGGCTGTCGATGAGTCTCTCTGTGACAACCTCTTCTTCGAGGACGGCGTGACTCCAGTGAAGCCAATGCCTACCAACTACTACACCTTGGATGGCAATACCATCAACTATAATGGTGAGATGCTTGGCAGATTGAAGGTGAAGTTGGAGGATGCTTTCTTCGCAGACCCTGAGTGCGTCAAGGGTTCTTATGTGATTCCTGTTCGTATCTTGGAGCAGGTGGGAGCTGACTCTATCCTGAGTGGTAAGCCTATGGTAGATGGTGAGACTCCTTCTAGAACAAACTTGGAGGCATGGTCAAAAACTCCTCAGGATTATGTACTCTATAAGGTAAAATACATGAACCCTTGGGAGGGCTTCTATCTCCGTCGTGGTACTGATAAGATTACCGAGAATGGTCAGACCAAGGAGGTAACTCGTCAAGGTGCTTCCATCGAGAAGGATGAGGTTTGTCAGATTACCACCAAGAGCTTGACAGAGGCTCTCTTCCCTGTCTCAGTGAGCAAGGTGGAAGGTAAGAATGAAGATGGCAGCGATAAGATTGTGAAATACACCTGCAACTTGAAACTTACTTTTGACAATGATGGCAATGTCACTGTATCTTCTGATACCGAGGGCATGACAGCCACAGGTTCTGGCAAGTTTGAGAAGAAGGCAGCCAAGTTGGCTTGGGGTAACAAGGATCGTGACTTGCTCACCCTCAACTACAAGGTTGATTTCGGTTGTGGCATCACGATGGAGACCAGTGACCAGTTCGTAGCTCAGACTCGTGGCAACATCAATGGTGTCGTCACCTTCAATACTAAATATGTTCAGCAGTAAGATGCTGGGTTAGTATCATCGAAATAAGATTATATCATGAATATGAAAAGAATTAATTTTGGACTAGGCTTGGTAGCTCTCTTGGCTTTGTCTTCATGCGCTGACGACAAGTTCTCAGAGTTCCGTACAGATATGACCCAGAACAAGAAGGACTATCTGTATCTCAATAACTATGAGCCTTTGAAGAAATATGTACAGGACTTGAAAGACGCTGGCAAGTGCAATCCCGACTTTAAGTTGGGCATTGCGCTCGCCGCAGCCGACTTCAACGAACAGGGCATCGTGTATTGCTTGGCTGGTAGCAACTTCGACGAGATGACCGCCGGCAATGCTATGAAGTATGCTTCTTGTGTGGATAACAAGGGTGTAATGAACTTTGATAATGTCAGTTCCTTTGTTGCCAATGCCAAGGATGCAGGCTTGACCATTTATGGTCATACCCTCGCTTGGCACTCTCAGCAGAACAATAAGTACCTCAACTCTTTGATTGCCGATAAGGAAATCAAGGTGGATCCTAGCCAAAAGGTAGATAAGGTGGATTATGAACTCGACTGCTCTACGCTTTCTAGGTATAGTTGGACGGGCGCTCCTGCTACAGTTACTACTGAGTGGAACAAGGATGGAGCGATGGTTATCACCAATCCAGAGGCTGTAGATCCTTGGTATGTTCTTCAATATTGGTTGGTCAATGGTATTACGTTGACCGAAGGCAAGGAGTATAAGATGACCATCGAGTGTAAGGCTGAAGGTAAGGAAGATGCCAATATCCGCTTTAAACTTGGTGATTGGGGTGGAGGATTCTCCAAGAACTTCTCCATTCCTGTAGGCAAGGGTTATCAGAAGATTGAGTTCAATGTGACTCCTACGATGGCTAGTAATGGTCTCTTCTTCCAGCATGGTGACTTCGTTGGTAAGATTTACTGGAAGTCAGTTACCATTTCTCACTCAGAGGCACCTGTAATGGAGGTGGAGAAAGAGGTATGCAGCCAGAGCTATACTGATGGACCTTTCCCATTCTTTGCAATGGGATGTGAGCCTCCTGTAGTAAATGGTGCCATTCACTTTGTACCAACAGGCACTTGGTCTCAGTTCTTCATCAGCCCAGGAAGCAACAATCACTTGGATGCAGGCAACTATGTCGCTTATCTCGACTTGACTTCATCAGCTGATGCTTCAGGCGTACAGTTGACCGCTCAGAATGGATGGGGTGGTTCGGCTCAGCAGCTGACAGTGAATGTACCTGTTAAGGCAGGTCGCAACAATATCAAGTTGAACCTTCCTGAGGTTGAGGGTGGCAACTATGATTTCATCTTGAAGCCTCAGACTGCAGGTGCTACCTTGGATGTTCATGGTTTGAGCATCTGTAAGGTGACGAAGATGAACTCTATTCCTCTCACTGACGAGGAGAAGAAGGATACCTTGACTTGGGCAATGGGCAAGTTTATCGATGGAATGATGGAAACTTGCGATGGCTACGTTACATCATGGGATGTTGTTAACGAGGCTATATCTGGTCAGGATAAGGATGGTGATGGCTGGAATGATCTTCAGTCAGCTACTCGTGGTACAGTTTCTGCAGAGGATGCAAAGAACAGCTTCTACTGGCAGGATTATCTCGGTGATATCGACTATGTTCGTACAGCCGTAAGAGATGCACGTAAGAGCTTTGCTGAGCACAATGGTGATCCATCTAAGTTGAAGCTCTTTATCAATGACTACAACTTGGAAGGTTACTGGGATCAGCACGCTAAGCTGAAGAGCTTGATCCACTGGATTGGTCTGTGGGAAGATCCTAATGCAGAGGAGCCTGTTGTTATCGATGGTATTGGTACACAGATGCACGTAACATGCTATGGTGATGCAACTAAGCAGGCTAAGCTTCAGAGCAACATCGAAGAGATGTTTAAGTTGCTGGCTAAGACAGGTAAGCTCGTCAAGATTTCTGAGCTTGATATGGCTTATGAGGATGAGGCTGGTACTTCTGTTACCTTCGACAAGATGACTGAGGAGCAGCACAAGCAGATGCGTAGCTTCTATACATTCATCATCCAGAAGTACTTCGAGCTGATTCCACAGGCTCAGCAGTATGGTATCACTCAGTGGTGTGCTACTGATTCTCCTAAGGATTCAGGTTGGCGTGCAGGTTGCCCTACAGGTCTTTGGGATAGCAACTATCTCCGCAAGCACACTTACGCAGGCTTCGCTGTAGGTCTCGGTGCTCCAGAATATTGGAAGGAAGCCAAGTAATATTTGTGGTGTGAGCCTATCCTATGGCTCACGCCATCTAATATAAAGAAACATTAGTTTAGGTTTTATCATATAAAGGATTAACCGAAATGATGTTAGTCGTGATAGGTCGGTTGTGTCGAGAAGACACGACCGACCTTTTTACTTAAAATGGCACGAAAACGCACTTTTTCTCACTTTTTTTTCGAGAAAAAGTGCGTTTTCGTGCCCAAATCTTTCATTTGGCTGCATAATTTCAGAAGCGTTCTGGTAGGCATCAAGGAAAGTGCGGGAATTCAATGGCAAGAAGTATATAAATAAATCCCAGAATTGCTCTTCCAAGCAGTTCTGGGATTTATTGTGTCTGATAATTTGTTTACCACTTAAAGAGGTGAGGAACAAATTCCTTGAAGCAGCGGCGCCAGGTGAGCCACTCATGATGAGTGCCTGGTGATACGTAAACATCGAGCTTGATGCCCAGTTCCTTCAACTGCTGTGCCATCTTCTCGGTACCGAAGTTCTCTTCCGAACCGCAGCCCATAAACATATAATGAATGTTCTTGTTGTATTTCTCTGCATCGGCAAATACTCCATTGAAACAGGTCTTTACATCCACGCCAAAGAGTGCACCGCTGAAGGTTCCAAGGGCAGAAAACTTATCCATGTGAGGCAATACCGTGTTGAATGTCTGGCAACCGCCCCATGACAAACCTGCCATCGCACGATGCTCGCGGTCGGTATAAGTGCGGAATGTCTTGTCAACCATCGGAATCAGATCCTTGATAATCACATCATAGAAAGAAGCTCCATAGTGGCTGCGCTCTTCATCTACATTCTTGCCTGGACGGGCAACGAAAGGCTTCTTTACATCGCCACTCTCCATGACCACAATCATAGGCTCAGCCTTGCCTTCTGCTATCAGGTTGTCCATGATGTGCTGCATCATTCCCTGCTTGCTCCAGCCCGTCTCGTCTTCGCCCATGCCATGCTGCAGATAGAGCACAGGATAGCGCTTGGTGGTATTGGTTTCATATTCGGCAGGGGTGTAAACCATGGCGCGGCGGAACTGCTTCTGGGAGCCTGCATAGTAAGATACTGAGCGAACCTGACCATGGGCTACGCCCTGCTGAGGACGATAGTAGTTGCCTTCTGCTCCTTCTGGAACTTCCAGACCGCCTGCTTCACGGCAGCAGCCGAAGTAGGTTTCGCTGGAAGGGTCAACAACCTGCACGCCATCTACATTCAGAAAATAGTAGTGGAATCCTACTACCAGCGGATCGCTCACGCCGTACCAGTCGCCATCCAAATCTTTTTTCATCTCATATTGCTTGCCGCAGATGTCGAAGATTACTTTCTTTGCCTCAGGAGCATGGAGCTTTACATAAGCTCTGCGGTCCTTATCTACACGCGGATAGTTGCTGTCTGGAATGATTCCCTGCAGGGCGAGCATCATATTTGCATAGCGCTTGCCCATGGTGCGGTAGCTTTCTGCAATGAAGTGTAGACCGTCGCCACGCTGTGGACAGCCCTTTGAAGAAATGACGTGGGCTGTAGGAATGGTCTTGGCAATATCATCAACGATGGCGATATGTGCCCAGCATTTTCCGCCCATATCCTTCTGTACGGTTTCGCCTACGAGCAGAGGTACGTCTTCTGCCTTCAGATTCAAATCCTTCAAGATGTCGTTATAAACAGTCTTTACTCGGTTAGGCCAGTTGGCATCGCCGTTGTTGGTTTCGCCCTGATGCAGGAGGATGCCCTTGATAACACCCTGCTTCTTGGCTATTTTTGCCAGTTCTATCAGTCGGGCGTATGGATTTCCGTTGTACTGGGATGCAAAGTTCTTCATCCAGTCGGGTTGTTTCTTGAGATAAGCCTTATAGGTACGCTTATCGAAGAGGTCGATGCTGGCTCCGCCCACGGCCACGGTGATGGTTCCCACCTTGATGCTGTCTGGCAGGTTATCCACCATCTTTCTTCCGAAATAGTCAACAGGAGTCAGTCCTGTAGAAGGTCTTGCCTGTGGCGGCACAGCGGTGTGCCATTGTCCCTTCTTCCATCCCGCCTTTTTATCATCCACGGCATACATAGCCTGGAATCTCGGGTTCACGCCCGTTCGGTCGATGTCTTCGATAGCCGCATTTCCTTCCATGTTCGACTGTCCGAAGCAGAGATAAATCTGAAAATTAGGATCAGGCTTTTCCTGAACCTTACTGCCCGTTTTCTGTGCCATCATAGGTAGGCACGCCATCGCGAGCATCGATGCTAAGATTGATAATCTATTCATAGTTTATATTTAATTAAATTATTAGATTGATTTTCATCTTC
>JAJXBQ010000167.1:0-7463 GCA_021640525.1 Segatella copri | reverse complement strand
CTTTCAAGCACGGTTCCGAGAGAAGGGTGGGTGAAAATCCCTCCCCTTACTCGACTAAATGTAACTAAAAGTAAGATAGACAAATGAAAACAACAATCGTAATTTATGGCTCTTCTACTGGCTCATGCCAGTCGATTGCCGAAACCATCGCCTCTAAGTTGGGCGTGGAAGCTGTAGATGTAGCTAACATCGATGACGCTACTATCACAAGTCATGAGAATCTTCTTCTTGGTACTTCTACATGGGGTGCCGGTGAGATGCAGGATGACTGGTATGATGGCGTGAAGACATTGAAGAGTGCCGGCTTGGCTGGCAAGACTGTTGCCCTGTTTGGTTGTGGCGACAGCGAGTCTTACCCTGATACATTCTGTGGCGGCATGAAGGAACTCTATGATGCTGTCGTTGAGGCTGGTGCTACCGTATTGCCTGGTGTTTCTACAGACGGATACACCTATGATGACAGTGAGGCAATTGATGGCGACAAGTTCCTGGGACTCGCACTCGACGAGGTGAACGAGGACGACAAGACAGAGGAGCGTATCGATGCCTGGCTCGAGGACATCAAGCCAGCGTTATAATTTTACAAAAATATTTTTCAAGAATTGGAGAATGATGGAATTCTCTGATTCTTGGTTTAAAAACAGATAAATTCGGATAGTATGCAGCAGGAAATCGCAACACCAGTAGATTTGAAGGTTCTGATGAATCATATATATGAATATAAGAAGGGCGTGCGCCGCCTGGTGCTCTACACCTTCAACAAGAAATATGAGTCTTTTGCCATAACTAGATTAGAGCGTCAGAACATTGATTATATCATCCAGCCGGTTGGCAACGACCGTCTGAATCTCTTCTTTGGTAAGAAAGAATGTCTGGATGCTATCCGCATGATAATCACCAAACCGTTGTGCCAGCTGACGCCGGAGGAGGATTTCATCTTGGGCGCCATGCTGGGATATGACATCTGTGCCCAATGCGAACGCTATTGTGAGCGGAAGAAGAAGGTTTGCTAAGCTTTTCTTTCATCATCGTAATGTTTTATGTTTATAAGTAGAAAGAGCGTGATTGCCGTAATGGTGATTACGCTCTTTCTGCATATTTCGGAATAATTCCTCTTTTTGAGGGCTGAAATGAAAGAAAAAGTCCTGAAAACACTACTTATTTATTAGTACAGACTATATTAATGCGTTTAACCTGATACTTAATTCTAAGTATAAAAAATGTGAAAATCGCAATTTCTCGGTATTGTACAATTTCTAAAAAAGCCTTACCTTTGCAACCCGAAAAAAAAAATAGATATGAAAAAAGGATTAGGAAAAATCAGAAAGATTAAAAAGAAACACATCTTCCTGGCCTTGTTGGCTGTGATTGTTCTGGGAGGTTTGGCGAAGGCTTACTCTGCCTGGGTGGGTACTACCCGCATCGCTTTCCTCAACTATCAGGCTATTGAGCTGGGACAGATTTCGCATGCCAACGACAATGCGATGATTAAACTGAGTGAGATTACGACCGATGATTTCGATCATCTGGATGATTATGATATGATTATCGTGAATGGTATGGGACTCCGAATTGACGAGAACCAGCGCAAGCAGTTGGAAGAGGCTTCCTACAAGGTGCCAACCCTGACTCATGCTGCTACCAACCCAGCCAACAATATCGTATCGGTAGATAACTTCGATGCAGATTATCTGATGCAGTACATCGAGAACGGCAGCAAGAAGAATTATCACAGTATGCTCGCTTACATCCGTAAGTTTATTGACGGAAAGAAGTTCATGGCTCCAGAACCGGAACGTGTGGATGAGCGACCAGACTATCTCCTGACTCATTTCGACCTGAAGGATGAAAATGGTGATGAATTGGGTTTCAACAGCATCCGTGAGTACAATGCCTTCCTGGCGAAGAACGGATTATATAAGAAAGGTGCTCCTACCATCTTGCTCACCGGTTTTATGGGTGCGGCTCCTGATATGGAGAAGGCTTTCGAGAAGAAGGGATTCATGGTGTATCGCATCAACCAGCTGCAGAGCTTTATCGCCGGTCATCATGCCGACAGCATCCAGGCGAATGCCGTAGTAAATATGGCGCATGGCAGACTGGGCGATTACGTCGTTGAGTTCCTGAAGCAGAAGAATATTCCACTGTTCTCACCTCTTAATATCAATCGCTTGACCACTGAGTGGGAGAACGACAAGCAGGGAATGAACGGCGGCTTCATGTCGCAGAGCATCGTGACTCCGGAGATTGATGGTGCCATCCGCCCATACGTGGTTTTCGGACAGCGCATCAACAAGGAGGGATTGCAGGAGGTTTACGGCATCCCAGACAGAATGGAGAGTTTCGTAGAGAGCGTGCAGGGCTATGTGAATCTGAAGAACAAGAAGAACAGCAGCAAACGTATCGCCATCTTCTACTTCAAGGGTCCGGGTCAGAATGCTCTTACCGCTTCGGGAATGGAAGTGGTTCCATCGCTCTACAATCTCCTGGTTCGCTTGAAGAATGAGGGATATAATGTAGGCAAGTTGCCAGCCAATCCTCAGGAACTGGCAAAGATGATCCAGGCTCAGGGTGCCGTCTTTGGAACCTATGCGGAGGGTGCTTATACCCAGTTCCTGAAGTCTGGACATCCAGCCCTGGTTACTGCTCAGCAGTTTGCCGGATGGACCCAGAAGGCTTTGTCTAAGAAGATGATCAAGGAGATGAACCAGCTCTATGGTTCCTTCCCTGGCAAATATATGGCTACCGATGACGGAAAGTTGGCGGTGGCAAGACTGCAGTTTGGTAATGTGGCCCTGCTTCCACAGGTGATGGCAGGCGTGGGAGGCGACTCCTTCAAGATTGTGCATGGCACCGACCAGGCACCTCCTTACACTTATGTTGCCTCTTATCTCTGGGCACGTTATGGTTTCAGTGCCGATGCACTCATCCATTTCGGAACCCACGGCTCGCTGGAATATACTCCGAGAAAGCAGGTGGCACTCGGCAGCGACGACTGGAGTGACCGATTGATTGGTGTGGTTCCACATCTTTATATATATACCATCGGCAATGTGGGCGAGGCGATGATTGCCAAGCGCCGCACCTATGCCCAGACCCAGAGCTATCTCACTCCTCCTTTCAAGGAGAGCGAATTGCGACAGACCTATAAGCAGTTGAGCGATGCCATCCAGTCATACGAGAAGAAGGCATCTGCCGAACAGTCGCTCAAGGTGAAGGCGCTGACCGTGAAGATGGGAATCGCCCGAGAACTGGGTCTCGATGCCAAGCAGATGAACAAGCCTTATTCTGCAGATGAAATAGCGAGAGTAGAGAACTATGCAGAAGAGTTGGCTAACGAGAAGATTACCGGCAAACTCTATACTCTGGGTGTGCCATACGATAACGATGATGTCCGCACCAGTGTCTATGCGATGGCTACAGATCCTATTGCCTACGGAATGCTGGCAGTAGATAAGCTGAAAGGTCGTGCTCAGGAAGGTGTGGAGAAGCACAAGCAGCTTTTCGACCGGCTCTATCTGAGCAAGGCACGCAATACCGTGACCCAGCTTCTGGGTTCAGCCTCGGTTTCTGATGAATACATCTGTCGTTATGTAGGAATCACTCCTGCCGAACTCCAGATGGCCCGTAAGGTAGAGGCGATGCAGGCTGCTCCAGATCCTATCCAGATGATGATGCAGATGGCAGACCAGATGGGTGGAGCGAAGGAGGCGAAGCCGAAGAGGGTGGATCATCGTACGGTAAGCGAACTCCGTGCTGCCAAGGTTTCTCATAAGAAGAAGATTCCGCAGATGAGTCGTGAGGCTTTTGAGAAGATGGAGCAGACCGGTCGCTTCCCAGACAAGATGATGGAAGCCATCAAGAAGGGACAGAAATGGTATCAGGAGGATTTGAAAAAGGCGAAGATGGCAAAAGCCGGTAAGGGCAAGTCATCTCAGACCGGAAAATCTTCTAAAGATAAGGGTATGATGATGTCGAAAGCACCTAAATATACCCGTCAGCAGATTCATCTGGCTCAGGCGATTACTACCGTAGAGCATGCCTTGCAGAATGTGGGCAAGTATTCGGAGGCGCTCCGTCAGAGTCCGTTCAACGAGATGTCTTCTCTGATGAATGCCCTGAATGGCGGCTTTACCGCTCCATCTCCTGGTGGTGATCTGATTGTGAATCCGAACACCCTGCCTACCGGTAGAAACCTCTTCTCCATCAATGTGGAGAATACACCTTCGGAGGATGCCTGGGAGAAGGCAAAGGAACTTTGCGACAATACCATCAAGATGTATTGCGAGCGACATAAGGGTGAATATCCTCGTAAGGTAAGCTACACACTCTGGAGCAGCGAGTTTATCGAAACAGAGGGTGCTACCATCGCTCAGATTCTCTATATGCTCGGTGTAGAACCGGTAAGAGATGCCTTCGGTCGTGTTACCGATCTGCGTCTCGTCCCATCCAAGCAGTTGGGCCGTCCTCGCATCGATGTCGTAGTTCAGACTTCCGGTCAGCTCCGCGACCTGGCAGCATCCCGTCTCTTCCTCATCAACAAGGCGATAGAGATGGCGGCAAATGCCAAGGGTGATAAGTATGACAACCTGGTGAAAGCCGGTGTTACCGAATCCGAAAGAGTGCTTGTAGAGAAGGGTATGTCGCCAAAGGAGGCACGCGAGGTAAGTATGTATCGAGTGTTTGGTGGCGTAAACGGCAACTATGGTACCGGTATCCAGGAGATGGTAACCGCAGGCGACCGCTGGGATAAGGAGAGTCAGATTGCCGAGGTCTATATGAACAATATGGGTGCCTTCTATGGTGATGAGAAGAACTGGGAGACCGTTCGCAAGGCTGCTTTCGAGGCAGCGCTGACCCGTACTGATGTGGTGGTTCAGCCACGACAGAGCAACACTTGGGGTGCCTTGAGTCTCGACCACGTATATGAGTTTATGGGAGGTATGAACCTCGCAGTGCGCAACGTAACCGGTAAGGATCCGGATGCTTATCTCGCCGACTATCGCAACCATAGCAATATGAGAATGCAGGAGGTGAAGGAGGCTATCGGCATCGAGGGCAGAACCACCATCTTCAACCCTGCCTATATCAAGGAAAAGATGAAGGGTGGAGCCAGCAGTGCCAGCACATTTGCCGAAATCGTAACCAACACCTACGGCTGGAATGTGATGAAGCCAAAGGCAATCGACAAGGAGATGTGGGACGAGATATATAATGTATATGTCAAGGACAAGTACAATCTCGGCACCAAGGAGTTCTTCGACAAGCAGAATCCGGCAGCGCTGATGGAGATGACCGCCGTGATGATGGAGAGTGCCCGCAAGGGAATGTGGAAGGCTACTCCTCAGCAGCTCAAGGACATTGCCAAGCTTCATACCGAGACCGTGAACAAGTATAAGCCTTCATGCTCCGGTTTCGTCTGCGACAATGCCAAGCTCCGCAACTATATCGCCAGCAAGACCGATGCTGCTTCTGCCAAGGAATATCAGCAGAATGTAGAGCAGATCCGCGATGCTGAGGCTGCGAAGAACAGCAGCGACAAGGGTATGGTGATGAAGAAGGAGACGCTGAATGAGGAAGCTCAGAAGACCACCACTGTGGTGAGCGGCATCGTAGTAGGTGTCATCGTCATTGTAGCTTTCGTTGTGCTCGCCGTATATTTGCGACGTCGTCGCAAAATGATGAGTGAAGAATAATTCAACACTTAACAGTGAAGAATAATTCAACATTCAACATTTAACATTCAACATTTTTAAAAAAAGTGGAGACATTAGTTTTAGTAATGATGATATTGGTTTGCTTCAGTTTTGTGCTGAAGCAGACCTTCCACGGAGTGAAGGAGATTATGATCATCTCGGTGCTCGTAGCCTTTTTCGTGGGAATGACCTGGCCATTCGCCATTGAGCAATCGAAGACGCAGATTGCGGCTTGGATAGCCGACCAGAAGCTGATGCTCGATATGGCGGTGCTGCTGAGTATCGACGTGGCACTCACGATGCTTTTCTGTGTGCACCACGTAGATGTGAAGACTTCAGAACATGTGAGCCGCCGCAAATGGATGTTCTTCATCTTCCTGAAGTATTTCCCGGGTTTGCTGGTTTTCCCAGTGTTGTTCAGTGTTCTGGTGATGACCATCTTCCTGCTTCCCGGCGTATCGTTCCAGGTAGTAGCATGGGTGCTTGCCGTAGTGCTGCTGGTCTTGATACCGGTATTCACCTACGGTTTGAGATGGCTCTTGCCGGAGCGACCAATCCGTTTGGAACTGCTTTTCCTGGTAGAGGTGCTGCTCGGATTGATGGGCATCATCGGTACGGTGAATGGCAGGACAGCGGTGGCAGGATTCAACAGTTTCGATGCCCTCTCGCTTCTCGGCGTCATCGCCATCGTCATCGTAGGAATGGCAATAGGATGGGCAATTTACAATTATCAAATTAAAAAATATAGAGTATAATGAATTACATATCAGACGTATTGTTTTGGATTTCCACAGGCATGCTGGTTCCTGTGATTATTTTGTTGATTTTCTTCTTCCTCAGAGCCTTGCTGCTCCTTGGAGGTTTCTTCGGACAGTATCTTGTAAAGCGCAAGTCGGGTGCGGAGATTCGTGAACAGATGAACACCCTGACACTCGATAACATCGATACCCTGGGCGATCGCTTGCCGAAGAACAAGCAGGCTGTCATCGTTTCCTATATGAAGAAACTCGTGGACAACCGTCAGAGCAAGGCGCAGGTGAACCGCATCCTCGACCAGTATGCCCAGTTTGTTGAGAAGGATCTTTCTCTTCCTTCTACACTCCTGAAGATGGGTCCGATGCTCGGTTTGATGGGTACCTTGATTCCGATGGGTCCAGCCCTGGTAGGTCTTTCTACCGGTGATATTGCTTCGATGGCTTACAATATGCAGGTGGCTTTCGCTACCACCGTAGTGGGATTGTTCTCTGCTGCCATCGGTTTTGTAACCAAGCAGACCAAGAACCGCTGGTACACCGAGGATATGAGCAACCTCGAGTTTATGGCAGACCTGATTGATGAGAAAAAGTAAAAAGGCTTTTAAAGGTAAAAAAGTTAAGATATATAATTTATGAGACAGAGACGCAGAAATAGACTTGCGCATGATGGCGAGGATGATGATCCGATGAGCGTAGTGAGCAACCTCTTCGATGTGGCGATGGTGTTTGCCCTTGCCCTGATGGTGGCACTCGTTTCGCGCTATAATATGACGGAAATGTTCAGCAAGGATAACTTCACGATGGTGAAGAACCCTGGCAAGGAGAATATGGAAATCATTACCAAGGATGGACAGAAGATCAATCGCTATACTCCTTCAGAAGACCAGAGCAATAAATCTGGTAACAAGGGAAAGAAGGTAGGCATTGCTTACCAGCTGGAGAATGGCGAAATCATCTATGTTCCGGAAGATAAATAATCGGGGATTGCAAATCCCCTCAAACAGAAAATATT
>JAJXBQ010000479.1:0-1058 GCA_021640525.1 Segatella copri | reverse complement strand
CCGATAGAAGAATTTAACCTTTTCATCCTCTCATTAATCAAATAAAAGAAGTATATTTGCTTAATTATTAAACTATAAGCAATATGACTATCATCGCCAATCCCATTTACGACGCTGTCTTCAAATTCTTAATGGAAGACAAGAAAGTCGCCAAGATATTTCTTTCCGCATTGCTCAAAAAGGATATCATAGACCTTGAAATGCGCCGCCACGAGTATACTTCCATGGAACATACGCGCATCTCACTCTTTCGTATAGACTTCTCAGCAAAGATTCGTGAGAACGACGGTTCGGAACACCTTGTCCTCATCGAACTGCAAAAGACCTGGCTCATCACTGAAACCTTGCGCTTCCGCCAGTACCTGGGCACACAGTATCTCAACAAGGAGAACATTATCGAAGAAAAGAACGAGCATGGACAAAGACGAACCTACGGTTTGCCCATCATCTCTATCTACATTCTGGGACATCCCTTGGGTGACCTTACCGAGCCAGTGGTTTACGTACGTCGCCGCTATCTGGATTATGACGACAATCCTCTTCCTTCTCCCGATCCCTTCATAGAGAGTCTGACTCATGACAGCATCATCGTACAGATTCCTTTTCTCACCGGTCGAACCCGTAACCGCCTCGAACGTTTGTTGAGTGTATTCGATCAGGAATATCGGCAGGCTGATAGCGAACACTATCTGGAAATTAACGATGAGCATCTTGATGATGAAGTGAAGTATGTTGTTCATCGCCTGCTGAAGGCTGCCGCCGCACCCGACGTGCGTCGTGCCATGGAGATAGAAGACGAGATTCTTTCTGAAATTGAGGACAGGGATACAACAATTATGATGAAGAATAAGGAAATTGAGCAGAAAGAGCAGGAAATTGAGCAGAAAGAGCAGGTGATTGAGCAGAAAGAACAGGTAATTGAGCAGAGCAAGCAGGTGATCGAGCAGAAAGAGCAGGTGATTCGTTCAATGGTCAAGATGCTCTGCAACAATGGGACATCGGTTGAAGAGATATCCAAACAATTGTCAATACCAGTGGAGCAAATCAAACAATACATC
>JAJXBQ010000166.1:0-7496 GCA_021640525.1 Segatella copri | reverse complement strand
TTTTTTATCTACACCTTATTATATATAGGGTTTCAGATAACTGTTTCTGAGTTTTATTCGAGCACAATGCTGCATACGGCACCTTTCTTGATGACCGTTCCCGGCACCAGACTCTGCTTTACTACCTTTCCTCTACCTATAATCTGGGTTTTGATGCCCCGGCTCTCCATATTGTAGATAGCGTCTCGGGCTCCCATTCCGGTAACGTCGGGTACAATCGTCTTGCCGTATTGCTTCTCCCTGATGAGCTTGATGCTGTGGTTACCCACGCGCTCTGCCTTGCCCCAGATAGGGTTGCCGTCGGCATAGCTGCCACTCCAGTTGGCATTGGTCTTGATGCCGAGGTGGCTGAGCACATAGTTGGCAGCAAGGATATTGCCTGCCTTTACGTCAGGAACGAAGACGGATGCTGAGTCGCGGGCGTCCTTTACGTCAACTTTCAGACTCTGCGCCATGATGCCTTCTGAAATCTCATGGAACACCTTACCGCACATCGTACCGCCCGAAGCAGGCAAACCGGATTTCTGTATGCAGACGATACAGCTGTAGCGTGGCGCATCGGCAGGGAAGTAGCCTGCGAAACTGATGAGATAGCTGGTTCCGCCACTCTTATATCCACCGGCACCTTTTGAAATCTGGGCTGTACCGGTTTTTCCTGCCACTTTGAAGTTAGGCGAACCGGCTTTCTTTCCCAGTCCCAAGCTTACCACCTGTTCCAGGATGGTTTGCAGTTCCTTGATGCTCTTCTCCTTGGCTATCTGCTGGCGCATCACTTCAGGAGGAAATTCCATGATGGTTTCTCCGTTCTTCATTACCTTGCTCACGAATCTTGGTCGCATCATCTTGCCGTTGTTGGCGATGGTGTTGTAGAAGGTGAGGGTAGAGATAGGCGGTATCTGGGTCTCATATCCGATACTCATCCATGGCAGACTGGTCTTTGCCCAGTTGTCATACTGTCCGTTCTTGTTTCTGTGCGGCATGCGGATTCTGGCTGGTGTTGCTCCCACCAGCGGAATCTTCAGGTCGTCGTGCAGACCGGTACGGTAGATACCCTTTACGAATTTCTCCGGGTTGTTGCGGTAATGGTCGTCTATGATGCGGCTCACACCGATGTTCGAACTGTACCACAGGGTCTGTGCGAGGGTCAGCATTCCGTATCCGCCTTTTCGCCAGTTGTGGTCTTTCATTTCTCTGCCGTACATCGGCCATATACCGCCACCGGTTTCTACGTGATAGGTTGTGTCTACCACTCCGTCGTCCAGCGCTACGAGGATAGAGGCTGGCTTGAACACCGAACCTGGCTCCAGAAGGTCGCTCACGGCATGGTTGTGGATTTCTCTGTATTCGCCGTCGAAACATTTCTCCATGTTTACGATGGCCTTGATGTCGCCCGTAGGTACATCCATCACGATGGCTACACCCACATTGGCGTTGATTTCCTTCAGCTCGTCGATGAGTGAGCGTTCGGCAAGGTCTTGCATGCTCACATCGATGGTGGTCACGATATCGGCTCCGTCAATAGGAGGGGTATCGGTAATGTCGAGGAACTTGTTGCGCACCTTGCGGCGATGCACGATACCGTTGGTGCCTCGCAGGATGGAGTCGTAACTCAGCTCCAGACCGAAGCGGGCGGTATCCTTGGCGCCATACATGGCTCCGATGGTACGGCCTGCCAGCGAACCGTAAGTTCTGGTTCGGGCATTATATTCTTCCCAGTGGAAACCGCTCTGGTAGGGTTTCAGGCGGAATACAGGGATGTCCTTTATCTCGGTGAAGGTGTTGTAGTCAACGCGCTTCGGATAAACCGGCCAGTGGCGGCTCATCTTGGCGCGACCTTCGGTGAGGTGCTTCTTGAAGTCAGACTCGCTCAGGTTCGGGAATATCTGGTGCAGGCAAAGACAGATGGAGTCTTGCTTGGCATCCCACAGCGAGTCGTTCTCTGCATCTTTCAGCGCCTTGAAGTCCATGAAGACCTTAAACTCCGGCAGCGAACTTGCCATCAGCTGTCCGGTGCAACTCAAGATGTTGCCTCGGTTTGGCTTCACGGTCACGGAATCTCTCTTCTGCCGTTCTGCCACCTTCATCCAGTAATCATGCTTGGCGGTCATGATGTAGAGCGCTTTACCCACTACGGCTATGGCGAAAATCGTCATGATGATGGCGATGGCGCTGTAGCGGGGCATTACTTTCTTGTGATCAAATTTGCTGCTCATTCTTCGGGTACGTTTATGATGTATGGAGGTTGGGTGGCGATGTGCAGCACGCTGTCTTTGTTGTTCTTCAGCATGTCGAGCACATTACTTTCACGACTCTTCTCTGTTATCTGACTGCTTGTAGACAGCGCTTTGTATTTGGTGTCTTGCAGTTCTTTCTGTAGCTTATCCAACTCGATGATATCGTTCTGGATATTGTATCGGTTGGATATGTAGATGATGACAAAAAACACGATGAGGATAACGAGCCATATCTGCCGGCGTATGATCTGGGCGGTAAGAATGTCTCCACCCAGAATCTTTCGCAGCGTAAAGCTCGATGATCCTGAAGCCTCTTCCTCGATGGCTTGCTTGGCAATCACTTCCTTGAGCGAAGCCTGTGGGGCTTCCTGCTGCTGTGGCTCCTGCTGCGGAGTTTCCTGCTTCGGCGGTTCCTGTGATGCCTGTGCCTTTTCTTCGGCTATAGGCTTCTCACTGATGTTTATGTCTTTATCGTTTATCATTTCTTTTCTGCTATTCTTAGTTTGGCGCTTCTGCTCCTAGGGTTTCTTTCCTGCTCGTCGGCATCGGGAACGATTACCTTGTTGTTCACGAGTTTGAAAGGGGGTTCTATTCTTCCGAAGAAGTCCTGTTCTATCTTGCCTTCTGCATTACCCGCTTTCATCATGTTCTTTACGATTCTGTCTTCCAGCGAGTGATAGGTGATGACGCTGAGTCTGCCTCCCGGTTTCAGGAGTTCTGTGGCTGAGCGGAGCATCTCTTTCAGGGCGTCCATCTCGTGGTTTACTTCTATGCGTAGCGCCTGGAAGAGCTTTGCCATGTCTTTCTTCTCGCGTTCCCGCTTGAAGAGGGGCTCTACGGCTGCCATGAAGTCTTTGGTGGTGAGGATGGGCTTCTCGGCTCTTGCCTTGACGAGTGCCGAGGCGATGCGGCGCGAGTTCTTCAGCTCACCGTATAGGTAGAAGATGTCGGCAAGGGCACCTTCGTCATATTCGTTTACGATGTCGGCAGCAGTCTTGCCCGCACGCTTGTTCATGCGCATGTCGAGTGGGGAGTCGAAGCGGAAGGAGAATCCGCGGGTCTCGTCATCGAAGTGGTGGCTCGATACGCCCAGGTCGGCTAACAGTCCGTCGAGTCCGTCTACCCCGTAGTAGCGCATCCAGTTCTTCAGGAATCTGAAGTTGGAGCATACGAAGGTGAAGTTCTCGTTTGCCACCACGTTGCGCTCTGCATCGGCGTCCTGGTCGAAACTGTACAGGTGCGCTCCCTCCGTCAGGCGCGACAGGATCTCTCTGGAGTGTCCGCCACCACCGAAGGTTACGTCTACATAGATGCCTCCTGGCTGTATGTTCAACCCGTCAACGCTCTCCTTGAGGAGCACCGGTACGTGATATGTTTCTGCTGTCTTTATCATATATCTTTTTGCTGTCTTATCGCGTTATAATATTGCGTGCGTACTTATTAATGTATAAATTTGGGTTCAAAGGTACATAAAAATCTCCATATAGCCTTACATTTTCCCACAAAATTTATAAAACTTAATGAAAAAGTTGTTTTTGGTCAACTTCCCCTTCCTGTTTAGGGCGTCGGCTTTTTGTTCTCATCAAGTGTGAAGTTTTAGCGAAAATATGTGCAAAATGGGCTATATTTGTCGTGATAGTTTTAAAAAACTAATAAATTTTCGCTTTTTTGCTATTTTTTTGGAAAAAATGGCACGTATTTGAAAAAGTTGAGTTACTTTTGCACTTACTTATATAAGTTTTAGCAAACATGAGTGATTCAATAGAGAAAACGATAGACATAGATAAGATACTGAAGAGCAAGATGGGAAGCAAGGTGAAATTCGTGCCGCGCTTCCTGGTTTCCTGGCTCAAGAAGATTATTCACGAGGACGAGGTGAACAGGTTCTTGTGGGAGAGCCGTGGCCTTTCGGGTACAGAATGGCTCACCGAATGTGTGCGCTATCTGAAGATGGATGTTGAAATCGTAGGCTTGGAAAACCTGCCTGACAAGAACGATGGCAAACTCTATACCTTTGTTTCCAATCATCCTCTGGGCGGACAGGACGGCGTATGTCTCGGTTCCATCATCGGTAAGCACTATGATGGCAAGTTCCGCTATCTGGTAAATGATCTTTTGCTCAACTTGCCGGGTTTGAAACCTGTAAGTATCGGCATCAACAAGACGGGTCGCCAGAGTCGCGACTTCCCCCGTATGGTGGAGGCGGGCTTCAAGAGCGATAACCACATGCTGATGTTTCCGGCAGGCTTGAACAGCCGCAAGCGCAAGGATGGAACCATCCACGACCTGCCTTGGAAGAAAACGTTTATCTCTAAGAGTGTAGAATATCAGCGCGATGTGGTGCCTATCCATTTCGGTGGGCGCAATTCTGAGCGTTTCTACCGCATCGCCCGATTTAGCGACAAGTATCTGCCGTTCAATCTCGCCATGCTGTTCCTGGTTGACGAGATGTATAGGAATGTGGGTAAGCATTTCCGCATCTCCATCGGCAAACCGATTCCTTGGCAGACTTTTGATAAGAGCAAGTCGGCTACCGAGTGGGCGCAGTATGTTGAAGACAGGGTTTATGAACTTTAATGGTTAGCAAAACCCGGAAGAATTGTTTTATATTAAAGAAATCGTAGAATCATAGCATAGAAGAGTAATATGGAAGAAGAAATCATCCAACCGATTGACCGTGAGCTCCTGAAGAGCGAGCTTACACCCGACAAACAACTGAGAATGACCAATAAGAGCCATAACGAGATTTACATCGTTACGGCAAAGGATTCGCCTAATGTGCTGAAAGAGATTGGTCGACTTCGTGAAATCGCTTTCCGTGAAGCGGGAGGCGGAACGGGCAAATCTATGGATCTTGATGAGTTCGATTTTGGTGACAACTGTTACAAGCAGCTGATTGTCTGGAACCCTGAAGCCGATGAGATTATCGGCGGTTACCGTTATCTCCTGGGTAAGGATTGGCAGCTCGATGAGAAGGGACAGCCTAAGCTGGCAACCAGCCACATGTTCCATTTCTCCGACAAGTTCCTCAAGGAGTATATGCCTTATACTGTAGAGTTGGGCCGTTCCTTCGTTTCGCTCGAATATCAGAATGTGCGTACCAACACCAAGAGTATCTTTGCTCTCGACAATCTCTGGGATGGTTTGGGCGCTTTGACGGTTCTCTATCCGGAAGTAAAATATTTCTTCGGCAAGATGACGATGTATCCGTCTTACATCCGTCTTGGCCGCGACATGATTCTCTATTTCCTCAAGAAGCATTTTGATGACAAGGAGAACCTTGTAATCCCGATGAAACCGCTGAAATTGGATACTCCGGAGAGTGATTTGGCAGCCATCTTTACTGAAGATGATTTCAAGGCAGACTATCGCATTCTGAACCGTGAGGTTCGCAAGTTGGGTTATAATATCCCACCTCTTGTTAATGCCTACATGAGTCTGAGTCCTACGATGAAGCTTTTCGGTACTGCCATTAACTATGGCTTTGGTGATGTAGAGGAGACCGGCATCCTCATCGCCATCGATGAGATTCTCGAAGAGAAGCGAGTTCGCCACATCAACAGTTTCATTGAGGAACATCCTGAGGCTCTGAAGATAACGAGCGGAGCCAATAATGTGATTTATAAGGAAAAAGATATCTAAGATATACAGAAGAAGAGGAGTTTCGCAAGTTTAGCCCCACACGCCCTGAAAGGGCAGAAGCTCCTAGCCCAGGGCATCGCTCTGGGTAATTACGAACACAAACCTGTCGCCCTGTAAGGGCAAAAGCTTTCAAATACCAGGCAATCAACAAAGCTTTTGCCCTTACAGGGCGTCTTGCTGATTGCTATTATACCCAGGGCGATGCCCTGGGCTAGGAGCTTCTGCCCTTTCAGGGCGTATGGGGCAAAACAACTTGGGTTAAATACTCTTAATGAATCCCAGAAAAGACAGCGGAATTTTGGTTTTATGTGTCGAAAAGTGTATCTTTGCGCTGGTTTTTATGTGTCTAAAAGTGTAGTTGTATGGACAGAAAATTATCAATCAGATTTTATAAAGACCGGGAAGTAAGAGCGGTTTGGGACGGGGAACTCAACAAGTGGTGGTTCTCTGTGCTGGATATTATCGGCGTGTTGAACGAGCAGGATGATTATTCTAAGAACCGTAATTATTGGAAGTATCTGAAAACTAAACTGAAGAAGGAAAATAATGAACTGGTTAGTGCTACTAACCAGTTGAAAATGCAAGCTCCTGATGGCAAACTGCGTTTGACCGATGTCCTTGACAACGAGGGTATTATGCTGCTAGCCAGGAACTTTCCTAACAATAAAGCCGCCGATTTTCTGGATTGGTTTACCTATAGCGATAATACCATTGATGGGCAGAGTCGCAAGAAAGCATACACTCTTTTTGAGAGTGAACTGATAAATTCCATAACAGAAGGCTCTGTCAAAGGTTTGCAGCAGATTCATGCTTTCCTCTTTGGTGGTTTATACGATTTTGCGGGACAGATCCGAACTGTGAATATTGCAAAGGGCGGTTTCCAATTTGCCATGGCGCAGTATCTCCCACAAACACTTACTGGAATCGAACAGATGCCGGAAAGTACGTTGGATGAAATCATCGACAAATACGTAGAAATGAACATTGCTCATCCTTTCCGTGAGGGAAATGGCAGAGCTACGCGCATTTGGCTTGACTTGATATTGAAGCACAGGCTGAAAAAATGTGTGGATTGGAGCCTTATTGACAAGAATGATTATTTGGCTGCGATGACACAAAGTGTTGTTGATAGTAGTAGCATCAAACAGCTTATTTCCAATGCTTTAACAGATAAAATAGAAGACCGTGAGATCTTCATGAAGGGCATAGACTATTCTTATTATTATGAGCAGGTGGATGAATAAATGAGAAGAAAAAATCTGTTTTATCCCTCACATCCATCACGTTTTCAATTCCTTGAAGTTTTAAATATCTGATAATAAGGCTATTATCTCTTTTATTTAGCGTGATAGATTGACGAAATGTTTACAAAATCCATCACGCTATCCCTCACGATTTGGGGTTATCCCTCACGATTTTCAGCTAATCATTATGCAGAAGTAACCGAATTCATTTACGCGTAAAGCAAAACCCTGAACTTTCGCAAGTTTAGCCCCGCACGCCCTGAAAGGGCAGAAGCTCCTAGCCCAGGGCATCGCCCTGGGTAATTACGGACGCAAACCTGTCGCCCTGTTTTACTCTAATTGAGCAAGCTTTGAGCGTATTTTTTAACGTTAATTA
>JAJXBQ010000478.1:0-1060 GCA_021640525.1 Segatella copri | reverse complement strand
CGATGTCCCCACCACAACTGACGACTGATACACCAGTCTTTGATGTTCTCCATCCAGTGGCGGTAGGTATTCTTGTATTTTGCAGGATAGAACTTCAGTTCATCGTTCATTACCGGAGGCAATGCCATGTCTGCAAAATGCTGCATCTTGAGGAACCATTGCATAGATAGTTTCGGTTCGATCACTACGTTGGTACGTTCCGAGTAACCTACCTTATTTGTATAGGCTTCTGTCTTGTCCAGCAGTCCGGCAGCTTCGAGGTCTTTCTCTATCTGTATACGAACATCGAAACGATCCATGCCGATATACATACCGGCAGCTTCGCTCAATGTACCGTTATCGTTGAAGATATCAATGCTAGGCAGGTTGTACTTTTCACCCAGCATATAGTCGTTTACGTCATGAGCAGGAGTCACTTTCAGGCAACCTGTACCAAATTCGATGTCTACATAATCATCTTCAATCACAGGGATGGCGCGGTTTACCAGCGGAACGATCACTTTCTTACCTTTCAGCCATTCGTTTTTCGGGTCGTTCGGGTTGATACACATCGCTGTGTCACCCATGATTGTTTCAGGGCGGGTAGTTGCCACTACGGCATAGCGTCCTTCCGGATCACCTTCTACTTTATAGCGGAGGTAATATAGTTTTCCGTGCTCTTCTTTGTAGATCACTTCCTCGTCAGAAAGAGCGGTCAATGCCTTCGGGTCCCAGTTTACCATACGGACACCACGGTAGATCAATCCTTTATTGAACAGGTCTACGAAAACTTTCAGTACACTTTCACTGCGTTTCTCGTCCATAGTGAAAGCAGTACGATTCCAGTCGCAGGATGCACCGAGTTTACGAAGTTGTTTCAGGATGATACCTCCGTGTTCGTCTGTCCAATCCCAAGCATGTTTCAGGAATTCGTCACGAGTCAGGTCGGTTTTCTTGATGCCTTGAGCAGCAAGTTTGTTTACTACTTTAGCTTCAGTAGCAATAGAAGCATGGTCAGTTCCCGGTACCCAGCAGGCATTCTTGCCTTCCATACGGGCACGACGAACTAAAATATCCTGAA
>JAJXBQ010000477.1:0-1064 GCA_021640525.1 Segatella copri | reverse complement strand
ATTGGCTATATCCTAGCCTTTTCAGGTCCGATGATTTCTAAACGGGACAGCAGTGCATCTGTATTAAAAATCCATGCCGCAAAGTTACGGTTTTATTTTCATATCTGCAAGAGATTTCTGGGAAAAGTTGCTGAAAAAGTTAGGAACCCACATATTTTATGTTATAAGGTAAATATCTGTGTAAATCTGGGACAAAGGTCTATATGCCACGAAGAAAAGGTGGCGTATAGACCCTTGATTATATGGTGATATTCGTAATCTACATCTCCGCTATTCTGTTTTTTATGAATTGCTCAGATTCTTAATGATTTCCAAAGGTAGCTGGGTTGCTTTGGAAACCTGTTCGGCAGAAAGTCCCATTGCCAACAAACGTTGTGCGGTTTCTGTGTTGGCTTCATGCTTGCCTTCTGCTCTGCCTTTTTCCATACCTTCCGCAAGACCTTCTTGCTTACCTTTCGCCATACCTTCCTTCATACCAATTTCCTTACCCTCAGCTATGCCTTCACGCTTAGCAGTGTCTACGGAATTCTTGATGTCGCGATATGCCATCTTGCTGGTCTCGTACTCCCTCATTTCCTGCGGAGTAAACTTGGCTATCTCGGCTTCCTCGAAGAGACGGTCGAAAACTTTGTCGCACAGTTCTTTAGGGCGCTGGGTAAGCTTATAGAGGTTCTTCAGAGCATAGAGCCACTTCTCGTAGAGCGTATCCAGTTCTTCCAGGGGTTTGTTGAACTTGGAAATCTCTACATAAATATATTCGAGCTTGTCGTAAAATACTTTGTGGGTAGCAGTGTCGCACAACTGCACATGATGGCGGATTTTCTCCTTGTCGAATGCATCCTCGTTCATGCTGAAGTTGAGCAGGGCAACGGTATAGATATGATTGAGCTTGAAATCCCACTCATTCCCCTTGGGCGCCTGTTCTCGGATAGGGAAGGTGGAGTAGAAGAGGGCGCGATCCTTGAAATACGTCTGGTACGCATTCTGCATTTCTACGATGAACTTCTCACCGTTTTCGCCCTCGCAATATACATCAAAGATGGCTCTGCGGTCGGTATAGACAT
>JAJXBQ010000476.1:0-1064 GCA_021640525.1 Segatella copri | reverse complement strand
GGAACAGACACCAGGCTGCATCTAATGCCTTGCCACTCATCTCTGTACCTTTCGGTATGTTCTCGATGATGATGGTCAGTTCCGGAAGCACGCTCTTCATAGGGTTTTGCACCACATAGCTGCCTTCCTTGTTATCTATCTTCACATCGGCAACTCCGAAATAGGCATTGTTCCTTACATCCTTAGGATTGGTCAAACCTATCTGAATATTGTTCCAGTTAGTCAAAGCCCTGGTCTGGTCAGTGGTGAAGAATGGCTCTATGAGATTGGTAATAGCCAATATCTGATAATGCCCTTCAGGAAGAGCGAAGCGTTGGCTTGCCACCTCCTGCGCACCGCCATATTGTTTTTCCTCTACAAGCGAACCGTCAGAGGCATTGAATATCCAGAGTTTCACATCCTTCACTTCCGTACCTTGGTCGGCTTCATCTGCCCAAGTGAGCGATACCGACAAGCCGCTTTCTTCCTTGTCATCATGAACATCATGGTCGCAACTTGCCAACAGGCATGGGACGCATAACAGCACCCATAACCAAATATTAAATCTTCTTTTTGCTTTCATTCTCTATCTTGTTTTAGGAGTTACGGATGATGATTGGTAAAAGGCAAGTTGATTCCTAATCTTATGCCACTTTCCCACAAGAAGTTGTTCTTATGCTGATATTCCGGCATTCCATCCATACGTTCGCCAGTAAGACGAGTCAAACCGGAATAGATGCCCAATTTCAGGCATGAGGTCAGTTGATAACCAACCTGCAAGTCTGCACCATAACCCAAATGCCAGTTGGTAGAACCTTTCAGCACCTTAGCATCATCGGCTATAGTACGGATGTCAGCCTTGGTCGTTACTACATATATATGAGGTGAAACAGCCAAATCCCATCGGCTGTTAGCTGTTTGATGGAACAGTCCAAGGAGATGAACGTTCACTCTTGCCCCATATCTGCCCATTCTGACATGGCTTTTCAGATTGGCATATTCCCAACTGTCCATGCCCAGGACACCTGCGTTGTAAAGCACACCGTCGCTACCCAACCAATAGTTACGTTCTACGCAGCAGTCTT
>JAJXBQ010000475.1:0-1071 GCA_021640525.1 Segatella copri | reverse complement strand
ACTTTCGCCTGACGTTCAGCTTCAAGCACCACCTTGTTCTTATGCTTGCGTCCTCGCTTCTCTTCCTCTGAAAGTTCATCATAGGAGAAGCCTCTTGCCAAGCCATACTTATGCCCTACCTTGTTGTAATAGTCAGTATGCAGTTGGGAAAGGTATTGTGATTTGTCCTTTGCTCGCTCTCCCCACACTTTGGCATAAGAGACCCTTTCAACAACACCCTTTGCCGCTTCCGATTTTGTGTAGTTGTCACGTTCTTCTTTTGGAAGTGCTCTCCATTCCTTTGTAGAGAGAACCTTTTCAGGATTATCCTTGTGAATATACTTGCTTCCAACGCGCCCACGTTTCTTTACTTGTTCAACAGGCACGGTCTGCACATGGGCATGGATGCTTGTCTCGTCACAATGCACATCAAAGCCGATGACATTCTCTTCTCCCCATTTCTCACATGCAAAGCGGTAGGTGTCCAATGCCCAGTCATAGATGCCTTTTTGCAATACAACTTTGCTGTGGTCAGCATTTGGATCTGATGTGTTGAGTTTCTGTTCACCAAAGGCAAGCCTGTTAAGCACGTCATGGTCACCACTGAAGATGATGCCGACAGTGCAGTTCGGACTGTTCCTTGAAACTTGGTCGGGACGCTTGGCATCCATATACGGCTTGAAGCCAAGTTCATCAAGTCTGTGCTGCAAGCGTTCATGCAACGGCACAGACTGGGAACCAAGAGGCACTATCTTTCCACCCTTGACTATCTCAAAGTTGAGGCTCTTGCGTGAGTAGTTATAATGGTTGTTCTTATCTATGTCTGCGTTTTTTAGTTGGTAACGCTTCTCGTCCCAACCTCTGCGTTCCGCCTCGTTGCCCACTTGGGACGAGAACGATTTCTTGTCTGTGCCTACATGGATGGCGGCACGTGGTATGTTTCTTTCCATAAGAATCTTGTTTGAGTTTGTAACGTAGTTCTTGTATAATTGGAGACAGGTCTCGGGCGGAGCCTGAGCATAATAGAAGGACTTTTTAAGTGAACAGCGTCAGCAAGTGAATCTAAAAGTCCCTATTATGTTTAGGACTTTT
>JAJXBQ010000165.1:0-7611 GCA_021640525.1 Segatella copri | reverse complement strand
AATTAGATGTATTAAATTAAACGCAGAAATCTGCCGGCATTACTGCCAGCAGACCTCTGCGTTTTAATTATATTGAAAATCAGATATTTGTTACTCTGAAACAGCAGCCTGTTCTATCTCTGTTGACTCCTGCTGGGCGTTCTTCTGTGGAGTCTCCTGAACCTCAGCTGGCTGCTCAGATTGGGTTGTTTCTACAGACTCTGCTGTTGTCTCTGCAGGAGTCGCCTGCTCTGTTGAATCTTCTGTACCAGCCTGAGGCAAAACAGGTGTGCTGATCTCTGCTGAATCCTTTGGAGTTTCAGGTGCTACTGTATCAACTGGAACTACTTCAGAATTATCTATCATCATTTTGCTTGATGCAAATACGTTGCTTACTGAAACCATTACCATAGCTGCGATAGCTGCAAAAACGAACTTCTTCATAATCTTATCTGTTTTAAATTGTTACTATTTATTGTTATTTACTCTGTTTTGTGGATTCATTATCGAACCCGCTATTCATAGTTGCAACCTGCATGCCAAAAGATAATAGAAAAGATGATAAGCTTGATATACAGAGACTTATAATTTGTGCGCCATAAATTACCCCTGTGGAATTTGGGGAAAAGGTGTAGAACTATTCCCCAAAAAACTGGGGAATAGCAAGATTATGGCACCACGTAACATCATCTATAGCAATAATGCTTCCTTCGATTTAAATATTCCAGGTCTTCTTGGTGAGCATAGGCTTCCTTTTCAAACCTGATGTTGTAATATGCCCGCATCCAATCCCGATATCTGAGATATAAGAAAAACCATTCTATGATGTACCAGAGGTAGAATGGGATATACAACAACTCCCTTGCTTGGGCCGTATGTATGAGCTCATGGTTGAGTTCCACTTTAGAAAGCTCTTCGCAAGTAACAATCATGCCAAAGAGATTGATTGCAATGAAGCTTTTCATGAAGGAACGTCTCTTGATTCTGACAATCCTAGACATCAGCCACAAGATTGCAGAGTTCATCGAGGAAGTTAATCATCATGCTACCATTGCCTCTAGACTGGGAAGCTGCCCTTTTTCCGGCAATTCCCATAGCTTTCATGGCATGAAAAGATGCTTCCAGAGGATCGGAGTTCACAGCAAGGAATGCCCCAACGATACCAGTGGCAGTACATCCCATTGCAGTAACCTTGCTCATCATGGAATGTCCTTCATGAACATAAGCCATTCTTTCGCCATCCGTGATGAAGTCTATGGCTCCAGTTACAACTATGATACAGGAAAGTTGCTGAGCCAGTTTCTTAGCCTGTTTCTCAACCTCATAGGTTTCCTGGTGACTGTCCACTCCCTGCATGCCTATCTGGTGAGAGTACAATGCCTGAATCTCACTGGCATTTCCCTTGATGACTGTAGGGTGACACCTGAGGATAATCTGTGATGCTATATCCATACGAAAGCGGGTGGCTCCTACTCCAACCACATCAAATACGATAGGAATTCTTTTTTTCATGGCAGCTTCCCCTGCCAGTATCATCGAGTGAGCAGTGGTGCTTTCCGGAACGCCCAGGTTGAGAGCCAAGGCATTGCTCTTGCTACTGATTTCCTCCACTTCTTCCTCGGCACGCGCCATGATTGGTGATGCTCCAATAGCCAATAGGCTGTTGGCAACAAAGTTCATAGCCACATAATTGGTTATGTTGTGTACGAGAGGCTGCTGCTCTTGTATCAATCGTAAATCTGTCTTCATTTGTTTCACTACATTGTTAATATATACTGTACCCATTGTCCCTGCACCATTGTTTGGCATGATCAAATCCTTGGGCTGTGGCTCTGAAGATGTCCCCTTTGAGCAGCTTTCAGCCACCATTGGTGAGCCTTTACGTGGTCTTCTTTAGTTCCCTGACCCAGGTAAAATGCATTGGCAGCATTAACCTGTGATTGTACATCTCCTTTCTCTGCTGCAATCAGATACCAATGAAGAGCTCTTTCGAAGTCCTGTTCCACTCCATCTCCCTGGTAGTAGCATTCTGCCACATTGTAGCATGCGTAAATATCTCCCAGTTCAGCAGCCTTCATGTACCACTGAAATGCCATCACATGATCCTCCACAACACCGATGCCTTGCGCATAGCAGACACCCATGTTGTTCATCGCCATTAAATCTCCTTCAAGAGCTTGCTGACGATATTTGTTTGCCGTTTCACGTTCCTTTTTCATTTCTGTAATCTCAACTTGAGTGCAAAGGTACAACTTTAATTTTGAATTTCGACACCCTAAAGATACAAAAAGAAAAGGCAGCTGCAAGCATCTTCACAAACGCCTACAACTGCCATCTCTATAATATATATTGAAACTTCTTTCTACAATTCTCTCAAATTTTCATGAAACCAAGCACATGATAGAAATTGCCAAGGAAAATGGCATACCAGTATGGATATATAAATATTAAAAATTTGGATAATACATCTAAAATTAGTAACTTTGCACTCATGAAGAATTTTGCAGCGATAGATTTTGAGACTGCCAACCAGCAACGAACCAGCATTTGCTCCGTGGGCATTGTGATAGTAAGGGATAGTGAGATTGTGGATAGCTACTACAGTCTCATCAAGCCAGAGCCTGAGTATTATTCCTATTGGAATACAAGGGTACATGGACTTACCATGGAGGATACCATGAACGCCAGGGTATTTCCAGAGGTATGGGCTGAGATTCAGCCAAAGATTGAGGGATTGCCATTGGTGGCTCACAACTCACCTTTTGATGAGGGATGTCTGAAGTCTGTGTTCCAAATGTATCAGATGGACTATCCCGATTATGAGTTCCATTGCACATGCCGAGCCTCCAGAAGAAAGTTGGGATCTCTCCTACCCAACCACCAACTACAAACCGTAGCTGCTTATTGCGGGTACGACCTAACCCAACACCATAATGCCCTAGCTGACGCAGAAGCTTGTGCTTGGATTGCCAGGGAACTACTATAACTCTTACAACTCATTTACAAGGTTTTTCTGGCTTTTTTGATATTTGGATGAGATTTGGGAAGACAGATTCTGCCACCATTGCAATGGAAGGTTCATTCTCATCATTGGAAGGGCTATACCTAAAAATGATGATTTTTCTATAGGGTCTTGTATATTACAGAATAATTGTGTAATTTTGCATTCTATTATAGAAATATCAATACAATTATGAAGAAAAGAATATTCATTTTAGCAGCCTTACTGAGCACAGGATTGATTGGTAGCATGACTGCAACAACCAAAAGTTCTCATTCAGAGATTATGACGAAAGAAGCAGATGGCAGTTACATTATCAACACCACTACTTTGGGTAAAGATGTAAGGGGATTTCGTGGCAACACCCCTCTCTCCATCCACATCAAGAAAGGAAAGATTATAGATATCAAACCGCTTGCCAACCAGGAAACGCCCAAATTCTTCAATAAGGTAAAACAGGGGTTGCTCAATAAATGGAACGGCATGAAAGTCAGCAAGGCCGCTTCAGTCCAAGTAGATGGCGTTACTGGAGCCACTTTCTCAAGCAAAGCTGTGAAAGAAAACGTAAAACGCGGTATTGCTTATTACCTGAAACATAAATAAGAGAAAACAGGAAAGAAAGGATTAAGTGTAATATGAAATCATTTTTCCGGATAAAACAGGTTGTAAATCTTTTCATTTGTCTGATTGTTGTTTCATCACTTGCCATCACAAAGCATCATGAACTGTTTGGATACTCTCTCAAATCTGAACAGAAGGCAGAAACTGCAAGCAACGACACGCTACGCATGTTTGGAAACGGAAGAGCAGAGATTAATACTTCTGTTCTAGCATCCAACATCATGGGATATGGAGGAAAGGTTCCACTCAAAATAGTAATCAGGAATGGCGTTGTAGAAAACATCATTGCATTAAAGAATGATGAGACCAAGGAATTCTTTGACAATGCCTCTACTCTGTTTGAAAAATGGAAAGGTAAAACGATAGACAAAGCTATGGATATGAAGGTGGATGCTGTCACAGGTGCTACTTTCTCATCCAAAGCTATCATCGGAAACATGCATCAGGGACTTCTGTATGCTAAAGCGCATTTAGCGACTGAAGATTCAGAAAATGGTAGCAGCAGTTTAAGTCCTTCCGAAAACAACAGCTCTTCCCTGTTCTCTCTCAGAAACATCATAGGGATAGCTGTTGTCCTGATGGCAGCTATTCTGCCATTGTTTATCAAGAACAGAAGATACCATTTCTGTCAACTGATACTGAATGTCATTGTGCTCGGCTTCTGGTGTGGTACCTGCCTTTCTTATACCTTCCTGCTGGGCTTTGCAGCCCATGGCATGGAAATATCGGGCAGCATCATAGCGATAGTCATGCTGGTAACAGCCTTTATCTATCCGCTTTTTGGAAAGAAGTCGCATTACTGTACCCATGTATGTCCGTATGGCTCCCTGCAACAGATAGCTGGCAGATGCGTGAAATACAAGTTAAAAATGAGACCCGTTACTATAAAACGGCTTGATAAGCTTCGCAAGATGATATGGGCATTATTGATGATATGTATATGGGGAGGAGTTTGGAGCGAATGGACTGATTTTGAACCATTCTCGGCATTTATCTTCCATTCTGCCTCATGGATAGTGATTGTGATTGCGCTTCTTTTCATCGCAATATCCTTTATAATCACACGTCCCTACTGTCGTTTTGTATGTCCAATGGGAACTTTGCTAAAGTTCGCTCAAACTTCTATCGTAAAATGAAAAATCCCGGCATGAGATAGCTTGCAGCTATTCTCTTGCCGGGTCATATTTTTAATGAAATATTCTGATTATTACTCAGACAGCATTGTTACCTCTATCCGATGATTCTGTTTGAGCAGAGTCTGTGCCATCTGCTGCACCTCTTCAGAAGTAAGAGAATCCACCATCTTATAGTAATCTTTATCAAAATCGGCATCATCATCCAACTCATGCCAGATAACATAACTCCAGTAGTCGTTGGTGATAATCATCTGCTGGTATTGTTTTTTCAGATATTTCTTCACCTTATCCATACTGCTGGCTAAAGGCCCCTTATCTGCGATGTTCTGAAGTTGCTGGTAGATAATAGGATTCAGTTCTTCATAACGTTTCGGATCACTCTTGTAGGTAATGCGAAGTAAGGCATTTGGAAGGGCATCCTTCTCAAGGTTGAAACTGACTCCTACTCCATAGGTACCTCCCTTCTCCTCTCTTACAGAATCTGTATAGGCTATCTGCAATACGCGGGTCAGGACATCCAGCACCAGATCGTTCTTTGGTGAGAACGGTACGTTGCCCGTATAGAACACGCTCACGTTGGCAAGCGGTGTTTCCTGCTGATGAACAAACTTCACCGTTTCGTTCTTCATAACAATCTGCGGAACGTTTTTCTTGTCTGTCTCCTCCTTCTTATAGGTCGAAGGCAAGGTAGCCAGATACTGACAGAGTAAAGGACGAAGTTCTGCCATGTCTATCTTTCCGATGAAAACGGTTTTGAAATTGCTAGCATCGCTGAAGCGTTCACGATAGATTTCCATAATGCGCCCGTAATCAGCCTTGGCAAGAACCTCACCGGTGACAGGAGCCATACGCAGGTTATGGTCATAGAGAACGGCAGAAAGGGAGTCATTGTAAACCACCTTGGAACTTGCATTACGGTTTTTCAGAAATGACAGAGTTCGATTCTTCAAACCCTCAAATGCCACACTGTCTTTACGGGGTGCCATGAAATAAAGGTGTGCCAGCTGGAGCATGTTTTCCATATCCTTTACAGAAGATGAGCCTGCTATACGCTGGCCTTCACTACTGATGGATGGAGTCAGCCTGATTGACTTTCCTGCCAAAGCCTTACGCAAAGCAGTAGCTGAAAAGTCGCCTACACCCGCTTCTGTGATGGCACTTGTCAAGAGAGAGAAATTAGGAATATCCTCATTTCCGTAAAGTGAGGTTCCACCTTCAGCGCGCATGCTCATCATTACCTGGTCTGCCTGATAGTCGGTAGGTTTTACGTAAACCTTCATACCATTACTAAGCGTAATCTCTGTCATGCCAAACTTGCCGTATGGTTTTTCAGACACAATCTTGCCCGGTTTTGGCAAGGCAGACATCAACGTAGAAGGAATCTTTTCCTCCTGATACGGTTCATGTTGCTTTTTCTGGGCAGCAAGTACCGTAGCTTCTATTTCTGATTCTGAAGGAATAACAAATCCTTCCTTATCAGGGCCATACATCACAAATACCTGTTTTTTATCCGTAATGATGTTACCTACAGACTGATTAACCTCAGCCAGGTTTACTTCACCATCAAACTGCTTTACCAGTTGCAGATTATAGGCTGGAGTAAGGATAGGCTCTCCTTCAAGGAAATGATCCACACACTGGCTTACGTAATGGGCGTTGCGATAATCCTTCTCCATCTTCAGTTTTCGTTCTGCTGCATTGAGATAGAGTTTCTTGGCACGTTCCAGTTCACTCTCTGTAAAACCATGCTGGCGGGCACGCTCTATTTCACCCACAGCCTCGTAGATACCACCGAGTACGTGATCCTGCTTGCAGCTGATGCTCATACTGAAGGCATCCTTGGTACGGGAAACAAAAAAAGCACCATTCCTTACGGTAGCACTCATGAATGGAGGATTTGCCACCTGTTTCTTTTCTGAGAGACGGCCATTGAGCATGTAAGTGATGAGTCCGCTTACATAGTCATCACGCTGATACTTTACCTGGCTCTTTTCGCTGTCAGGAGTGGCATCGGTTTTCATGTAGAGATGGCCGATGATAATAGGCTGCTCCTTGTCCTTCTCAATGGCAACTATCATCTTGTCGTTGTTATTTACGGGATAATAGACACGCTCTGCAGGATTCTTATGGGCTTTGATCTTACCGAAAAGTTTCTGGATTTTCTTCTCCATCATATCCACATCGAAGTCGCCCACAACCACGATGGCCTGAAGATCAGGCCTGTACCACTTCTGATAATAGTCGCGCAAATCTCTGTAAGGAAAGTTATCAACAACATCCATACTGCCGATAGGCATACAATCTTCATATTTGCTTCCCTTGTAGATTTTTGGCATCACATTCTCCATCATGCGCTGCATGGCCATACTGGTACGCCGGTTTCTCCACTCTTCATGAATAACACCACGTTCCTTGTCGATCTCCTTAGGTTCGAGATTGATATACTGGCTCCAGTCGTTGAGTACCAGAAGACACGAATCGATAATGCCCTCACGCTTGACAGGGGCAGCCCCGATGTGATAGACTGTCTGATCTACAGATGTATAGGCATTCAGGTTGGCCCCAAACTTAACACCTATGGTTTCACACCAAGGCACGATTCCCAACTTCTTCCCCTTGCCAGGGAAATGCTTGGTACCATTAAAAGCCATGTGCTCCAGAAAATGAGCCAGTCCACGCTGACGGGGTTCCTCAAGGATGGAACCTACGCGCTGGGCAATATAGAAATCGGCAAGGCCTGCCTCTTTATTATTATGTCGTATATAGTAAGTCAGTCCATTCTTCAACTTGCCCTGTCGCACGGAAGTGTCCTGCTCCACAGTCTGAGCGAACAATGAAGCTGGAAACAAAGAGAGAAGGAATAATCCCCAAAAC
>JAJXBQ010000474.1:0-1077 GCA_021640525.1 Segatella copri | reverse complement strand
ATAAATATAACGTTCCTCGTATTGCTTATGTTAATAAGATGGACCGTTCTGGTGCAGACTTCTTTGAAGTAGTTCGCCAGATGAAGGATGTGCTTGGAGCTAATCCGTGTCCGATTGTTGTTCCTATTGGTGCTGAAGAATCTTTTAAAGGTCTTGTTGATCTTATCAAAATGAAAGCTATTTATTGGCACGATGAAACAATGGGTGCTGACTACAGTGTTGAGGAAATTCCGGCAGAACTTGTCGATGAAGCTAACGAGTGGAGAGATAAGATGCTTGAAAAAGTAGCTGAATTTGATGATGCTTTGATGGAGAAATATTTCGATGATCCTTCTACTATTACTGAAGAAGAAGTGTTGAGAGCTCTTCGTAATGCAACAGTTCAGATGGCTGTAGTTCCTATGCTTTGTGGATCTTCTTTCAAGAACAAAGGCGTTCAGACATTGCTTGATTATGTTTGTGCTTTCTTGCCTTCTCCACTTGATACAGAGAATGTAATAGGTACAAATCCTAATACTGGAGCTGAAGAAGATCGTAAACCAAGTGATGATGAAAAAACATCAGCTTTAGCATTTAAGATCGCAACTGACCCATATGTAGGTCGTTTGACTTTCTTCCGTGTTTATTCAGGTAAAATTGAAGCAGGTTCTTATATCTACAACTCTCGCTCTGGTAAGAAAGAACGCGTTTCTCGTCTGTTCCAGATGCACTCTAACAAACAGAATCCGGTTGAAGTAATCGGTGCTGGTGATATCGGTGCAGGTGTAGGTTTTAAGGATATTCACACTGGTGATACTTTGTGTGATGAAAACGCTCCGATCGTACTTGAATCTATGGACTTCCCGGAACCAGTTATCGGTATCGCTGTAGAACCTAAGACGCAGAAGGATATGGATAAGCTGTCTAACGGTTTGGCTAAATTGGCTGAAGAAGATCCGACGTTTACTGTGAAGACAGACGAACAGACAGGTCAGACGGTTATTTCTGGTATGGGTGAGCTTCACTTGGATATCATTATTGATCGTTTGAAACGTGAGTTCAAGGTTGAATGTAACCAGGGTAAGCCTCAGGTTAACT
>JAJXBQ010000164.1:0-7616 GCA_021640525.1 Segatella copri | reverse complement strand
GGCGTATAGACCCTTCATCGTGTCTTGATACCTGTTGGGTGGATGATATGGCTGTATGGTGGTTTCGTGCTACCTGTTTTCATGGTTTGAAGTACCTTTGCGTCAATCGTGAGGTGCTCAAACAGATTTTTATTATGAGAACAGAAATGAAAGCATCAAGCGAGTGTTTGTACCCTACCGATGTGTTCTTGATTAGTTGTGGCATGGGATGCAAGCGAATCACCGTCAGCGACATTGCTTATATTGAGGCAATGAAGGACAACTGTATTATCCACATGATTGATGGCAAGCGTTACACCCAATCTTGTCCTATGGGAGATATTGAGCCAGAGTTGAACCCGAATATGTTCAAGCGCATTCACCGTTCTTTCATCGTCAACATCCGCTACATCGACATGTACTATTATGGTCATGTCGTTTTGGTGAATGGTATGGAAGTACATATCGGAGACAAGTACCGTGAAACCTTGAAGTCCTCATTTCACTTTTGGGGTTCAAGAAACAGAAACAAGTAAGATTTTTATGGAATAATAGGCAGAAATAGCCTATTCGATGGACACAAAGCCCGTCTGGTGGAAATAGTTGCACCAGTCGGGCTTTCGCTATATCTTTGCACCATCAACGTTGAGAGGCGGGTCCTGAAAAGCCTAATAGTAAACGAGTAGGGAGAATTTAAAGAATATAATATGCAAATTCAATTAAGGGAATTTGGCAATGATTCTGTTAGAATTATAAAAGCCAAAAGAGCTTATGACAAATTGTATTTTTATTTAGTTCGAGCTAAATTCGCATTAGAGGAATTACAATTTGCCAAAACGAATAATTTGTTAACTTCACCTCAATATCAAAAAGGTATAAATCAATTCGTTAAATGGTTCAATACCTTGGATAATGTTGATGTCGTTTATTCTAATGTGACAAAAATTCTTCAGCGTTTTGAGGATGAAGAGGTTATTTTGATTAACGACGAACTTAATGGTGAACCTAATGATTATGCTTTTGTTGTAAATGGGAATGCAGAACTTGAAATCCATCTTTGCGCAGCATTTTGGAATATAAATGAGGAAGAAGATAGATATGACACATGCATAGGTACTATCCTTCATGAGTTAACACATCTTGTTTGTTGTGTAAGAGACATTACTTATGACATTGATGAATGTCAAGCTTTAGCCTCATGGGAAAGCATAGACAATGCGAATAATTATGAGTATTATATAGAAGAATTCAAAAGATTTTAATTATGGCAATTGACACAACTCCTTCGCAGGTAGCAACCAATGCGTTGCAGGCGATTCCCTTCGGTAGTATTATCGGAGGTCCGTTGAAAGCATGTATCGAAGCGCAAGCTATGGCTGCGCAGACATCATGGCAGTTTATTCAAGAAGTAGGATTGAACACTGATCCGAATACAGGAAAGAAAGAGGCTGTAAACGTTTCTTTCGAGTTTCTCCAGAACGGTCACATGGTTCAGTTGAATGTTCCACTGTTGACGATTGTACCTATCCCGTACATCGCCATCCACGACATTGACATCAATTTCAAGGCGAACATTTCCGCATCCTCTTCAAGTGTTAGTGAGCAGTCAAGTAGCTCGGCTCTTGATGTTGGCGCTGAGGCAAGTATTGGTGCAAAGTGGGGACCTTTCCACATGGACGCCAAGATGAAGGCTAACTATTCATCAAAGAAAGACTCAAAGGCTACACAAGAATCTAAGTATAGCGTAGAGTACACGATGGATGTGGCTGTCAAGGCTGGTCAAGATAGTATGCCAGCAGGTCTTGCCAAGGTTCTTGAACTTCTTGGTAATACACTTGACGTTTCTGACCCTGATGGAACTTTGGAGGTTAGTGCTCGTGAGCTTACCCTCACTGATGGTAAGGCAACCCTTATTGCTACCTACAAGAACAGCAAGGGCATCTTCGAGCCTGAATCTATCAAGATTGACGGTGTAACAGGTAAGGTAAGCGATGATAGCGTGGTCTTTGAACTCAAAGAGGCTAAGACCTATACTGTTATTGCAGGTAAGAAGAAGGTTTCGGTTGATGTGCAGAACGTAAAGCCTGACACAAAAACAGACACAACCAAACCATAATCTAACGTAAATTAAAGGAATCTTATGGCTCAATTAAGTACTATAATCAGTTCAATACTCCGAGACATGATAGTGGCACAGCATGAGGCAAACATGTATGCCATGTCGTTGGAGGATGTTTACAAGCAAAATGGTCGCTTGGAGCAGTTTGCCCTTCCAACAGTTGCTGTTGGTGAGGTGGAGCTTGACTTGCGCTATGGTGTGAAAAGTGACTCTGCTCAAACGGAGCAATACGAAATCAACTATCCACAGCTGCGTAAGGTAGCTAAGCAAATAAGCACTAATTTTGCCAAGGCAATAATCAAGAGTACCCTACCTGTGTTGCAATCTCTTTTTCCTGAGAACAGCACAGATGGTGGAACCAAAGTGTTGGCAAATTTTGCTGTAGATGATAATTTGAAAAGAAAATATAGAGTTTTTTTGAGTCGTAAGATTCTGAAAGCTATGCAGCTGAGTTTCACTTCTCTCATCAAGGATGATGGAAGTATCAACGAAAGCGTTTTGCTTGACTGTCTTCTTTCCGTGTGTGATGAAAAGTTGCTTGGGCTCGAAGACTTACAAGTACTTTTCAACAGACCTGATGGGGAAAATACTCGTAAAGATATACGAGATAACTTGGAGAACTTCTTGAAAAATATGATGCCATCAATCTTGAAAGACATCAACTTGAAGCGCAAGCGTATCATACCATCTGTAGATGTGACATTGAACTCTGAAGAATTGGCAAACTTACCAGAGGAGTGTATCCATACCTTGCATTTCCACGTTTCGCCAAATAACATCAAACTATATTCTGAGGAATAAAAATATTGTAGAACCATAAAATAGAAAGATTATGCCTACAGGAAAAGATATTAAACGTACAAGTAGCCAAGTGATGGAGTTGAAAGATCTTATTTCTGGTCCATTGGCTGCTACCATTGATGCAGACTCCATAGCGACCAGACGTTATTTGAGCTATCTGATGGAATTGGCTTTCGAGTCATACGACAAGGAAACAGGCAAGGTTGGTGAACTGCGTATGCTTGAGTTCAACTATCAAAGCCACGATGTAGATGGTACACATCAACAACAGGTAAAGATACCATTGCTGACATTAGTACCGCTGCCATTGCTTCAGGTAAAAGAAGCTGATTTCGATTTTGACATTCAGATAGTTGATGCCCTAAGTGCAGATACAGATGCCACATTTTCATTAAAGAATGGTGCAACACCTCAGGAGAAAACAGCAGAGGGTGTCAAACTGAGAGTCTCAATGGCTTCCGCAAAAGCCGAAGGCTCACGCAAGAGCAGTTCACAACAGTCGCTTACTGCCAACATGAAAGTGAAGGTAAGGATGGAACAAGCTGATGTGCCTGGAGGTTTAGCCAACCTTCTGCATCTTACTACCAACAATTTACAGATGGAAGCGGTAGAAGAAGGAAAGGAGGCAAACCATGATGAATAATAAGCAGACGCAGCAAGTGCCAGGTATGGCTTGCCCACAATGTGGCAAGTTTATCCCAACCACCATCACTGAGTTGCTGACTTCTGGATACCTACGTTGTCCTTATTGCCTTTTGAAGTTGGATATAGACAGGCACAAGTCGGCTACGGCTCTGAAAGCTCTCGCTAAGGTGGAGGCTGCACAGAAACGAGTGGAAAGTACAAGTAAGTTTAACCGATAAACTCTTTATAACAATGTGGTTGAGAAGAATATGGACTAGAATAAGAGACACAGTCAGCAAAAAGTTTGGCGTATGGGTGGATAAGGAATGTCCTCTCATTGAGGATGAGGACGATTCTGTTGGCGAAAAGGCTATCAAGGAAGTCGTGGATAAATCCTTGTTGGAAGAATCCATTATATCGTCTTTGGAAAAGGCTAAGAAGGAAAGGGTTGTCAAGGTAAAGAAAAGGCAAGGGCGCAATATTTGGGAAGTCAGGCCTGCCACCATTGTGGATGCCTACCTATTCCTCATAAACCTGTCGTGCATGAAACGTGAATGGTTGCAGAGACATATCAAGGCAGACAAGACAACGTTCAGCATGGAACTTGCCGATGGCTATGTCCTTGAACTGACTGAAGGTTGGAAGCGCATGAATGCAGAAGCCCTGCTACGCATCAGCAAAGACAGGAAATATACGATGAAGGTGTATTTCTATAAGGAGAATACGGCATGAAGAAGAACTGGTGGAAATATCTTGTTCCTGTTATCCTTGCCCTTTTGCAGATAGGTGGAAGTATCTACAACAATTACTTCAAAAGCGAAAAGCCGAAAGATGAAACGACACGTTTTGAGTTTATGATAGATCAATCAAAGCTAACGATGGATGGCAATGTCTTCCACTGCTATGATATGGGAATTGCAGATGCTCAGCGTTTCTTCTACCGTCTGAGTGGAGGAAAGAAAATCATAAAGGGACATGACTATCGTGGAGACACCTATCTAACAATTTTCTCTGGTGGAAAAGACAGTCTGTTTATGATTTGCTTGAAAGAACCAACAATTGATGGCATTGTAGCAGAAATAACTCTTCCAGGAAAGAATGGAGTGAAGAAGAAAGCCGTGTTTTACAATAGGTCAAAATGACAATAACATTTAAAAATTAGAATTTATGCAAACATTAAAAAGAGGTGCATCTGGTACTGATGTTGAGTTGCTTCAGCGATTGCTCATCAAGAAGGGCTATCACGTAGGAGCTGATGGAATATTCGGTAATGATACCGAAGTGGCTGTCCGTAAATTTCAAAAAGATTACGGATTGGTATCCGATGGAATAGTCGGTCAACGCACATGGGATATGTTGCAAAGTGACAGTGCCCAGTCTTTGGCTTCCTTGCGTCTCACAGAATCGGATTTCAAACACGCAGCAGAGCTGCTTGGGGTGGAAGTTGCGGCAATTAAGGCTGTGCTTGAAGTAGAAACAGGCAACAAGGGCGGTTTCCTTGCTGTTGGCAAACCTACAATTCTATTTGAGGGACACATTTTCTGGAGTCAGTTGAAGAATAGAGGCATTGATCCTGCCAAACATCAGAAAGGCAATGAAGACATCCTCTATCCCAAATGGACGAAGACCCATTATCAATGTGGCTTGAAGGAATATGACCGTTTGGGGCGTGCAAGAGCTATCCATCGTGAAGCTGCCGATTCATCTGCAAGTTGGGGATTGGCTCAGATTATGGGATTCAACTATCAAGTGAGCGGTTGCAAATCCGTCAGCGAGTTTGTGGAGATGATGACGGAAAGCGAGGGCAAGCAGCTGGAACTGTTTGTTCGGTTTATCAAAGGCAACCGATGGGATGGCTATCTTCGCAAACTTGACTGGAAAGAGTTTGCCCGACATTATAATGGCTCTGGGTATGCCCAGAATCAATATGACAAACGATTGGAAAAAGCCTATGCAAAATACAAATAGGAACACATCTGAACCTCCCACTATATAGAAAAGTCTGCTATATAATGGGAGGTTGAATTGCATTATACACCTCTAAATTACCGATATTCTCGTTTGTTTAACGATTACCGAAATTACTTTTAATTTCTTCTGATTCTCGCAATAAGCGATTGGCAATGCTGTCTTTATAAGCTGCTATTTCTATCATTTCATAATGGTGGCGGACAGAATCCTCATAAGCAGTAACACGATTTCTCACATTCTCAATAACTTCTTTATTTGGGCATACAGAAAAGTTCTTTTCGATGTATCGAACATTGGGGTCATCGGATGGAAGCACCATCTTCAAAGCCCGATACTTCAAATCTGCCTCCTCCCAATCTTGATACTCTCGCCATTGGGTGAGGTTGCCCCAAATGGAGAGAACAAGGGATAGAGCCAAGCCACCAATGAAAAGAAGAACAGACTTTGAAGTTGGCTCGAAGCGATGAGTCACTACTTTCTTCAGAGGTGTGTTATCCATTGCGTGAAGTTTGTCCTGCACATTTTTTGATGTGGCATTCAGCTCTTGTTTCACCTGATTAATGGTATCAAATAAGAGTTTACTTCGCAGTTCATCTTTGCTTGCTTCTTTCTTGGTAAGGTCAACAAAGACACATATCGCCTCTCTTAATTTTGCCAATTTTCCAATAGTTTTCTCTTCTTTTGCAGATACAGAAAGGATGGCTTTTTCAAGTTTGCTTGTATCAATACTTGCAGGGCTGAGAACTGTTTCCGCTCCTGCGTTCTTTGGTGAAGCAGAAAGTTCATCGACTTTCTGCTCCAATCTCTCAACTGTGCCGTAGATGGCTTCCAATAGTTCTTCTTTCATATTTCTTTTGTTGTTTGAATGGTTTGTAACTTGCATCAAAGGCTAAAGCCTCTTCTGCGTTTCTTCTTTTTCTTCTTGGATGATTCGTCCTCTGGGAAAGACTCAAAGGTCTGAGCGTTGGCTGGAGCAAAAAGTCCAATGGAAGAAATACCGCCCCAAGGATCCTGACTGCTCTCCGACATGAATGGCATCTGCTCATTCTTGTGACAGCCCTGCTCATATAGCTGAGCAGATTTGGCTCTTGCTGATAAAAGGTTCTCCGTTCCCTCTAATCTCGCATTCAGTTTGCCAAAGCTATAGTCTCGGCTAATCTGCGTACCCTTGAAACTATATCCGTCCTTACAGAAACGGATGCCTTGAACCTTGGTTCGCTCCTTATCCTTATAGACAAACTCCAAGAGAACACCTCGCTTTGCAAGTTCATTCTTGAACTTCTGCCAGCTATCTGCAACTTTTAATGCATCTTTGACTGCATTGTGAATCTCATATTTCGCTCGCTCGGCATTGCGCAATTTGCGAGTGTTAGTCTTGCTCTTGTCAGTTCCATAAGTCAATCCATACCTGGATTTTAGAGCTTTGGTCACTTGCTCATTACGCCTGTAATCATTCCTGTCTGATATGAGTTTGCCCTCGTTATTGATGCGGTTATATACGATATGACAATGTGGGTTGTCCGTGTTGTGATGCCTTACGATGATGAATTGAGTATCGGTGATGCCCATCATCTGCATATATTCAAGGGCTATCTTAACCATGAACTCATCCGTCAAACGTGGCTTGTCCTCTGGTTTGAAGCTCAATGCAATGTGTCCCACAGGCTTCTTAATCCTTGGATTTAGTTGCCTTTGTAGCTCGAAACTTTGCGTTATCTCGGCATTCGTGCCGAGTAACACACCATCCGAGACGATGATTTTCGCCTCGTCCTTGCCTGTAACATAGCGGATGCAACCACCAAATGAGCTGCCCTTCTTTAGCTTGCCTATCATGTGGTATCCTCCTTTCTGTTCATTCCGCTTGGCTTCGGTTTAGAACTTGCTTGGCGATACTCGCCAAGGATTTCTTTCAATCTTCTCAACAAGTCCACCACATACACATGAGTTTCATGGAAACCTCTCTGATGCGACAGCTTGGTAAGTTGATTGAGGTTATTCGCCATGCCAATGAGGTTCTTGGCGATGGCTACCGTCTCAGCGTTGTGTCCGCTAACCACCTCACCATTTAAGGCGGACTCACGGATGTACTCCGCCAACTTGCGGTTGGCTTTTCTCGCCCTCA
>JAJXBQ010000473.1:0-1080 GCA_021640525.1 Segatella copri | reverse complement strand
CCAAAGAAGTTTGCAGGTTCTTCACCAGTGTAACCATACGTTCTTTGGCAGCAGCCGGGAAGTACTTCTCTACATACATCTGTCCTACCACTTCGCCAAGTACACCATCTACGGTGCTCACGGAACGTTTCCAGCGAGGTTGCATTTCTTTCTTACCAGACATTGTCCTACTGTAGAAGTCGAAGTTTTGTGCTTCAAAATCATCGCTTAGATAAGAAGCGGCAGCATCTATCAATCCCCATTGGAGGTACAATTTCTGATCGTCCAGTGATACGGTATTAATCACATCGGCTACTTCCTTCATGGCAGCAGGCTGACCTACGTTCACTTCTTCCAAATCTTTCAAACCGGAAACGGTGAAATAAGTATCCCAGTCAAAAGTAGGGAAGTTCTTTTTCAGCGTCGCCCTATCCATCTTGTTATAATTAGCATGAGGATCACGCAATTCCACTTGTGAACGAGCCGCTTTCGCCAGACGAGTTTCGATGTTCATCACCGCTTTCACCGCTTTCTGTGCAGTAGCCTCATCATAACCTGCCAACTGGAACATTTTGGCGATATGTTCCTGATATTTATTACGGATATTTTTAGTCTGCTCGTCATTCTCCAGATAATAGTCACGCTGTCCCATTCCGATACCGCCTTGATAGGTCTGTACGATATTCATGGAACTGTTCATATCATCCGCACTTACAAACATGGTGAAGTAAGGACGGATGCCTTTCTTCTGGCTCTCTGCGATATATGTGTAGATTTCTCCTTTATCCTTGAGAGCGTCAATGGCTGCCAGTTCTGCTTTGATCGGAGCTACACCTTCCTGATTCAGCTTCACGCTATCCATTGCGATATTATAAAGATCACCTACTTTCTGCGCAGTACTGCCCGGTGCGTTATCTTTCTTCGCTGCCAATTCGGCAATCAATGCTTTCAGTTGTTCACGACTGTTTTCGCGCAACATGTCGAATGTACCGAAACGTGAATACTCGTCTGTCAGCGGATGATCTTTCACCCAACCTCCACAGGCATATTGATAAAAACTTGTACCCGGCATAGCCGTGGTATCCAGATTAGCAAGGTCGA
>JAJXBQ010000472.1:0-1086 GCA_021640525.1 Segatella copri | reverse complement strand
TTGTACTTAGTACAAACCCAGCGATCAAGTGGAAGACCTACGTATCCGAGGCCAATCACACAAATTTTTGTTTCTTTCATTGTTATGTTGTTTTTATCTTATTACAAATTATTTTTGTACCATTCAATAGCAGCTTCAATACCTCTCTCGAATGACCAGTCGGGGTCGTATCCGAGGAGTTCCTTTGCTTTGGAGATATCGGCATTGGAGTGCTTGATATCGCCTGCACGATCAGGCCCAAACTCTGGCTCCAGATCTATACCAAGAGCTTTGGTAAGACCATAGTATATATCAATGAGGTATTCGCGACCGCCGTATGCTATGTTGAATGCCTGACCAGCGGCAGAAGAAGGCGCAAGACATGCTTTGAGATTGGCTTCGATAACGTTTTCAATGTAAGTGAAGTCGCGAGACTGCTTACCATCGCCGTTGATGTGGCACTTCTGACCATTGATGAGAAGCTTGAGGAACTTAGGAATAACTGCAGCATAAGCTCCATCGGGATCTTGACGACGACCAAAGACATTGAAGTAGCGCATGCCGTAGGTATCAAGACCGTAATGCTTAGTGTACTGCTTTGCCCACTCTTCGTCACAACGCTTGCTGACTGCATATGGACTGAGGAGGTTACCTTCAATACCTTCTTTCTTAGGAAGGCTAGACTCATCACCATATACAGACGATGAAGATGCATAAACAAATTTTTTTATACCCTTTTGGCGAGCTGCCTCAAGCATATTAAGGGTACCCTGGATATTGTTGAGAGAGTAGAACAGAGGCATCTCAATGGAACGAGGAACTGAACCCCATGCTGCCTGATGGAGTACGTAATCTACCACTTCACAAGCTTTCATACAAGTGTCGAGATCTTTGATATCTCCCTTGATGAACTCATAACGAGGATTATCAAGGAACATGTCGATATTCTTCTGCTTACCGGTAGAGAGATCATCAAGTGCACGCACACGATAGCCCATCTTGAGAATTGCCTCACAAAGATTGCTGCCAATAAAGCCTGCAGCTCCGGTAATAAGGAACAGTGAGTCCTTAGAAAATTGCAAATATCTGTAAGCCATAATTGTTAAT
>JAJXBQ010000471.1:0-1090 GCA_021640525.1 Segatella copri | reverse complement strand
GGCTATAAGAGTGGTAAGAATCCAGAATTGCCCGTTGTCATGGTGGGTTCTCATACGGATAGCGTGCCCAATGGAGGTAATTACGATGGTGTGGTCGGCGTGTTATCTGCTATTGAGGTAATTCGTAGCATGATAGATGATGGCTATGAACATGATCATACCATCGCTGTAGTGGACTTCATGTGTGAAGAGTCTGGTCGCTTTGGGAATGCTACACTAGGCAGTAAGGCTATGCGCGGTGAATTAACAGTACAAGACTTACACCGATTGGTGGATAAACAAGGAATTTCCTTGTATGAAGCCTTGAAAGGTCGCAACTTAAATCCCGATGGGATTGAAACAATGGCATATAAACGGCCTGTAAAATCTTTCACAGAAATTCATATTGAGCAAGGCAAGGTACTGGAGCACGAACAGAAAACGATTGGCATTGTGACTGGTATTGCCGCGCCAGAGCGATTCTATGTGACCATTCGGGGCAATGCCGACCATAGTGGCGCTACGCCGATGAACTTGCGTCATGATGCTCTATGTGGGGCCTCAAAAATCATCCTCGGTATCGAGGAGATTGCATCCATGCAAGAGGCGCCACCCGTGGTGGGTACTGTTGGCGTTGTGGAGGTTACACCAGGGGCGATGAATGTCATTCCTGGTGCTGTAAAGCTAGGGGTAGATATTCGCAGCATATCTAAGGCAGCTCGTAATTCTGTAGTTACTCTTGTTAAAGAATTTATTGACATTACTGCCGAGAAACGTGGATTATCTTATACGATTGAGCCTATTGCACAAGACCATCCAGTAGCTATGCACCCTGCGATGATTCGAGAAATCGAAGAGGCTGTTAAGTCTGTAGGTGTAGAATATATGACTATGCCGAGCGGTGCCGGTCATGACGCGATGCATTGGGCGGAGGCAGTTCCTACGGGAATGATCTTTATTCCATGTCGCGATGGCATCAGTCATAATCCTGCAGAATTTGCTGAAATGGATGATATCGTAACGGGTGCAGAGGTACTTGATAAGGTGCTCAGAAAACTTAGCTTGGAAGAAACAAAGCTTGTTTAATATACTTCTTTATGTAGTTATGTAG
>JAJXBQ010000470.1:0-1093 GCA_021640525.1 Segatella copri | reverse complement strand
GTAAATATTTATCATCATAACAATTGTTTAAGAAAGAATCATGAAAAAGAATTTTATATGTATGTATCTGTTTCTGTTGGCCACGCTGGCTTCCTGCCAGTCCTGCTCTTCAGACTATAAGGATGTGGACGATATTGTTGTCGAAGGAGTTGAAACGCCGGTGCTTTTGGGCGACCCGTTCATCATGTTGCACGATGGCACTTACTATGCCTATGGCACCCATGCGGATGAAGGCATCGAAGTCTATACCTCCGATGATTTGAAGACTTGGAAGTATAAGGGCATGGCGCTCCAGAAGAAGGATGTCTGGGCCGACCGCTGGTTCTGGGCACCGGAGGTCTACGAAGTGAACGGGAAGTTCTATATGTATTACTCGGCAGACGAGCATATCTGTGTGGCAACAGCAGACTCACCTGCAGGACCATTTACCCAAAGTAAGAAGGAACCGATGATTGCCGATGAGAAATGCATTGACAACTCTCTGTTTATTGATGATGACGGCACGCCTTATCTCTTCTTCGACCGTTTCAACGACGGGCTCAACATCTGGGTGGCCGAATTGGAGAAAGACCTCATGACTATCAAGAAGGAGACCATGCACCCTTGCATCCACGTCTCTCAGGCATGGGAGGAGGTATGGCCCCGTGTGAATGAAGGCCCGTTTGTCATCAAGCGTAATGGGCTCTACTATATGACCTATTCTGCCAATAGCTATGAAAGTCCTTTCTACGGCATAGGTTGCGCCACAGCTACCGATTTGATGGGTACTTGGACCAAATACGAGGAGAATCCTTTGCTGCAGAAACCCGGAGAACTGGTTGGGGTGGGGCACAGTGCCACCTTCACAGACAAGGCAGGCAAGCTTCGTATAGTTTTCCATGCCCATAAGGACAAGAGTAGTATCCACCCACGTGCCATGTACATCAGTGACGTTTCTTTCGAGAAAGTGGACGGTGTGGACCGTATGAGAATCAGCAAGGACTATATGACGCCCAAAATAGTAAAATAAGAGATGGATATGAAGAAGAATTATATATTGCTACTGTTGCTTTGTCTTTGCTTTGCAGGCTGCAAGGAGAAGACGGTTGTAGAA
>JAJXBQ010000163.1:0-7709 GCA_021640525.1 Segatella copri | reverse complement strand
TACCTTATTATATATATAATGCAAAATCGGCTCTGTAAGTACAGAAAAACCGGTGCAAAAATACGAAAAAACAGATAAATGACAAAAAATATAAAGATTTATTAGATTTTACTTGCATCGAAAAGAGAAAAAACGTATATTTGCCACATCTTTATGCCCGAGGAAACTCCGAGATAACGCATAGAGCAACTAGTAAATAAGAACGGTTATGAGTAAGAAGCCCTATCGGTTACTGGCATCCCTGTTGCTGATGCTCGTAGCTACGCTTACTTCATGCGAGAAGTTTTCGATTGACGAAACAACCGGAAAATCACGTGAGGCAAACGCCAATGTAACTATCCATGTGCAGAAAATAGAAGGCACAAGTCTGCTGACGACCAAAGCTGCCGACAAGCAGATGGCGCTGGGCGATGTGTGCTCCAGACTGACACTTGCCATCTTTGACGGAGAGGAGAAACTGGAGACGGTGAACCAGCTTTCAACAGACAATGGCTTCGGAACAGCCTATGTAAGTCTGGACGAAGGAGAATACCGACTGGTGGTGATTGCCCATAACGGAAAGGGAAACTGCTCTATCAGCGCACCCGAGAAGGTGAAGTTTGCAAGCAACAAACTTACCGACACCTTCTATTATTACGGCAGGTTGAGCGTAAACGAAGAGGGCGCCACCTCCGACATCAACCTGAGGCGAGCAGTTGGTGCCTTCAAGGTACATATTACCGACGAAACCATTCCCGAAGAAATCAGGAGCATCAAGTTCTATTATACCGGCGGCAGCAGCACCCTGGATGCAACCACCGGATTCGGCTGCGTGAACAGCCGTCAGACCGAGAATTTCAGTATGAAAGATGGCGGCAGAGACTTTACCGTCTACACCTTTCCACATGAAGAAGAGAAGAACATCAAGATGAGTATCAGCTTTCTGGATGCCGATGCAAAGGTGGTAAAGAGTTTTGAAAAAGCCGATTTGAAAATCCATCAGAACAAGGCAGCCTATACCGAGATTTCCATTGCTGACGGATTCGGTGGCGGAGACGACAGTACGGGTGGTGGAATAGGCATTACCGTAGACCCTACCTGGGGCGAGACAGAACGGGTGAATTTCTAAGAAACAGACGATTAAGGGATTACGGAAAACCAGAAGGTATGTTCTATTTTTCCACAATGCAATATATTTTTTGATTCTTAAAGATTTGATAAACAAAATTTCTTTGTCATTTAAGAATAATTCCATAATTTTGCATCCAATATTATATAATATTATAAACAAAGGATGAAAAAATATATAACTCTTATCATGCTGATGGGAGCATTGATTCCTGCCGGGGCTCAGGCACAAACGCTGAGCCTTGACAGTTGCCGTGCCATGGCGCTGCGCAACAACAAGCAGCTCAATGCCTCGAAGCTCAAGAAAGACGTGGCGTACAACATGAAGAAATCGGCACGTACCAAATATCTTCCTAAAGTAGATGCTTTAGGCGGTTACGAATGGTTCAGCAGGGAGATTTCGCTGCTGAACGACGGTCAGAAATCAACATTCAGCAATATCGGCTCTACCGTTACCGGAGGAATATCGGGAGGAGCCAGCAATCTGATGAGCCAACTTGTAAGTCAGGGAATGATTACCCCGGAGATAGCGCAGCAGATAGGCGGACTGCTGAATGAGAAACTGGGACCCCTGCAGCAGCAAGGCAATGCGCTGGGAGAGAAACTGGTAGATGCTTTCCGCACCGACACCCGCAATATCTGGGCAGGAAGCGTGATGGTTCGCCAGCCTATCTATATGGGTGGAGCCATCATTGCAGCCAACAAGATTGCCGACATCGGAGAGCAGATTGCAGAGAATGATCTCGACCAGCAGACCCAGAGCACGCTCTACAGCATAGACCAGGCTTACTGGCTCGCCGTTTCGCTGAAGCAGAAGCAGAAACTCGCCATCAGTTACCGCGACCTCGTAAAGAAACTGAACGAGGATGTTCACAAGATGATTCAGCAGGGAGTAGCCACCAAGGCAGACGGACTGAAGGTTGACGTGAAAGTGAACGAGGCTGAGATGCAGATTACTCAGGCAGAAGACGGACTCGCGCTGTCGAAGATGCTGCTCTGTCAGCTCTGCGGCATTCCGATGAACCAGGAAATCACACTTGCCGATGAAGATAAGGAAACCCTGGCTTTATCAGGAACTCCTGTTGACACCGAGCAGCAGAGAGTAGCCGCACAGGATTCAGCGATGAACACCCGTCCGGAACTCCGCATGCTGCAGAATGTGCTCGACATCTCTAAAGAAGCTACCAATATGGTTCGCGCCATCAATCTGCCTCACGTGATGCTGACAGGCGGCTACATGATTTCGAACCCGAACGTATTCAATGGTTTCCAGAAGAAGTTTACCGGAGTCTGGAACGTAGGCGTGATGGTTCATGTTCCGGTATGGAACTGGTTCGACGGCGCCTACAAGGTGAGAGCCGCCAAGGCTGCCAGCAATATCGCCCAGATGAACCTGGATGATACGAGAGAGAAGATTCATCTGCAGATTACCCAAAGCCAGTTTAAGGTAAAGGAAGCCCAGAAGAAGCTCAACATGGCAATGAAGAATATCGCCAGTGCCGAAGAGAACCTGAGATGCGCCAACCTCGGTTTCAAGGAAGGTGTGATGGAGGTTACCGACGTGATGGCTGCACAGACTGCCTGGCAGAAAGCACAGAGCCAGAAGATTGATGCAGAAATCGACGTGAAGCTGACTCAGGTTGGGCTGAACAAGGCGCTGGGTATCCTGCAGTAACGGCTACCGGGGAGAAAATCCGATGGAATCGGATTTAACAGGGACCCAACGGGGACTTTTTCCTCGGTTTCTTCTTTAATATATTTATAATAACAAATTTAAATTCAGATTAAGCAAATGTCTAAGAAATCACAGCATAACAACATATTGCTCGCTGTAATCGGTTTTACAGCAGTAGTCATTCTCGTAGGCGTCATCGGTTTCTTCACTTTGGAACAGAAGGATGACACCATTCAGGGCGAGGTAGAAGTATCAGAATACAGAGTATCCTGCAAACTGCCGGGACGCGTAGTAGAGCTCCGCGTTCAGGAAGGCGATTACGTTCATGTGGGCGATACGCTCGCCATCCTCGAAGTGCCGGAAATGAAATCGCAGGAACAGATGCTCCAGGCTACCAACGCTGCAGCCGAGGCGATGAAGGACCTGACGGATGCAGGTGCACGCAAGGAGCAGATTCAGGGCGCTTACCAGTTGGTTCAGCAGGCTGAAGCTGCCGCAACCATCGCCAAGAAGACCTACGACCGCATGCAGAACCTCTTCAACGAGGGTGTAATCAGCGGTCAGAAACGCGATGAGGCTTACGCTGCCTATAAGGCTACAGAGGCTCAGGTGGCTGCTGCCAGAAGTCAGTACGATATGGCGAAGAACGGAGCCCGCGAACAGGAGAAGCGCATGGCTGCCAACAACACCCAGGCTTCGAAGAGCGCTGTGGATGTAGTGAAGAATCTTCTGAAAGAGACCGTTCAGATTGCCCAGTGCGAGGGCGAGGTTAGCAATGTCTATCCTAAGGTAGGCGAGCTTGTAGGCCTCGGCTCTCCTATCATGAGCATCTCTATCATGAGCGATATGTGGGGAACCTTCAATGTTCGCGAAGACCATCTCAAGGGTCTGAACAAGGGCGATGAGTTCACCGCTTACGTTCCAGCCTTCAACAAGGACATCAAGATGAAGGTTTACTACCTGAAAGACCAGGGCTCTTACGCTACCTGGAAGGCAACCAAGGATAATGGCGACTACGACCGCAAGACATTCGAGGTGAAGGCCCGTCCTATCACCAAGCTGGAGGGATTGCGCCCGGGAATGTCACTCATCATTAAATAACATCTATGTTTAAGAAATTATATCATATAGCCCTCAGAGAATGCGGCATCATGTGGAAGAATCCCATTTATCTCTTCTGCATGGTCATCTTCCCCATCGTAGTGGTAATTTTCTTCACCACGCTGATGAAGGGAGGAGTGCCTACCGACATGCCTGTGGGCATAGTAGATCAGGACAACTCCGCCACATCGCGCCAGCTGGTGCATAAGCTCGATGCCTTCCAGACCACCAAGGTAGTGGCTCATTACGAGAACATGGCAGAGGCAAGACATGCTATCCAGAAGAACGAAATCTACGCCTTCCTGCTGATTCCTGACGGAACGGAAGCAGGGCTGATGGCCCAGAAGCAGCCTAAGATTTCGTTCTATTACAGCAGCGTATCGCTGGCAGCCGGCTCCCTGCTCTTCCGCGATCTGAAAACTATCTCTACCCTGGGAGGTGCGGCGGCAGGAATGGCGAAACTTTCGGCGCTGGGAAAGACGAACGATGAAATCATGACCTTCCTGCAGCCTATCGCCGTAGATCTGCACATGATAGGCAACCCATACGCCAACTACAACTATTATCTTTCGAGCGTAATGGTGCCGGGACTCATCATGCTGTTCATCTTCCTGATTACACCTTATTCTATAGGTACGGAACTGAAGTTCAACCGGGCAAGAGACTGGATGCGGATGGCAGGCAACAATCCTTATCTCGCCATTGCGGGTAAGATGCTGCCACAGACGCTCATCTTCCTGAGTATCTTCCTGCTGTTCGAATTCTACATCTATTATGTATTACAATTTCCACATCCGGGCGGCGCACTGCCTATCATCCTGTTAGGCGTTCTGAGCGTACTCTCCTGCCAGTGTTTCGGCATCTTTGCCTTCGGACTGATGCCTTCATTGCGCATGTCGATGAGTATCTGTTCGTTGTGGGGCGTGGTGAGTTTCTCCATCTGCGGAGCCACCTATCCGCTCTTCTCGATGGATTCTCCGATCCAGTCTATCGGCCAGCTTTTCCCGATGCGCCACTATTATATGATTTACCAGATAAACATCTTCAATGGTTTCCCGATGGGCGATGCTGTGCTCCACTGGGGCGCAATGGTGCTGTTCTGTGCCCTGCCGATGCTCACTATCTGGAACATCAAGAAGGCAATGCTGGTTTACAAGTACTTGCCGTAGGAAAGTGAAGAGTGAAGAATTCAACAGCTTTACTAATCATAAAGTTCAATGCTCAAAGTTCAAAGTGTAATGTTAAAAAGTAGTTTATTATATAAGATTATCAATGGCATCTGGGACATGTGCTACATCTGGAAGACGGAAATGCGCAATGTTTTCCGCGATGAGGGTGTGCTCATCTTCTGCATTCTGGTGCCGCTGGGTTATCCGCTGCTCTACTCGTGGATTTACAACAACGAAGTGGTGAGAGAAGTGGATACGGCGATTGTGGACCTGAGCCACAGTCACAGTTCTCGCGAGTTTATCCGCGATTATGATGCTTCGCCAGATGCCAAGGCTACCTATTACTGCAACAGTCTGGACGAGGCGAAGGAACTGGTGCGCAGACAGGCGGTTCACGGAATTCTTTACTTCCCTGCCGACTTCGATACGAAGCTGAACCGGGGCGAACAGGCGCATGTGGGAGTTTACTGCGATATGAGTCTGATGCTGACCTATAAGGCGATTTATCAGACCTCGCAGGCCGTAGCCAGCCACATCAACTCGGGCATTCAGATAACACAGGCAGGAGGATTTACAGATAGAGACGACGAGATTACCACCGAGCCGCTCGCCTTTGATGAGGTTCCGATATTCAACACGACAGGAGGTTACGGAAATGCCATTCTGCCGGCTGTGCTGGTTCTTATCCTGCAGCAGACGATGCTGCTGGGCATAGGAATGGCAGCGGGAACATCAAGAGAACTCAACAGAAACCGCGAACTCATACCGGTAAGCGAGCATTATGGCGGTATTTTCCGCATTGTTTTCGGCAAGGCATTGGTTTATTTCATGGTTTATGCCGTGATGGGAATGTATCTTACGCTGGTAGTTCCTAAGCTATTCAGTTTTGTAAGTATGGTAACGTGGACCACCATTCTCGGTTTCCTCCTTCCTTACATTCTTTCGTGCGTTTTCTTCGGTCTGATGCTGTCGTGTCTGGTAAGATATCGTGAAAATGTGATGCTTCTGGTGGTATTTACCTCCGTTCCGTTGCTTTTTATGACGGGAGTTTCATGGCCATTGAGCAATATTCCGGGCTTTTGGCAAGGATTTTCGTGGGTTTTCCCATCCACTTTCGGCATCCGCGGGTTCCTCAGAATCAGCAGTATGGGTGCATCTCTTTCAGATATTCTGCCGGAATTCAGAGCACTCTGGATTCAGACCGGTGTCTATTTCCTCGCTACCTGCCTGGTTTTCAGGCAGCAACTGCGCTCAGCCAGACTCAAGGCAAACCTTACTGCCGAAGTAGCAGAAGAAGAGGATGAGGCGGAAGAAATCGTGGAGAATGGATAATGTACAATGAATAATTTCGGGGGGTGACCATGCAAAAACAGCTGTTAACTGTTAACCTGTTAACTCCTCTGATAAAAAAAGCTAGGACTGCTTGAGGGCAATCCTAGCTTTTTATTTTATACCCTTATCAAATAGGATATTTACTACTTAGTGTGTACTAACAATCTTGGTTGGAGCCTTCTCGGCATTTCTGCGGTTCACCACCGTTACTACGCTTTGGGCAAGGCTGAGGAATGCCTGACCGGTAATGGAATCAACCTTGGTAGCAGCAGGCGCACCATCATCACCACCCTCGCAGATGCTCTGAACGATAGGAATCTGGGCGAGCAGAGGCACATTCATCTCCTTGGCGAGATTCTTGCAACCCTCCTTACCAAAGATATAATACTTGTTCTCAGGCAGCTCGGCAGGCGTAAAGTAAGCCATATTCTCGATAAGTCCGAGGATAGGCACATTCACCTTATCATTCTGATACATGTCAATACCCTTTCTCGCATCGGCAAGCGCCACCTGCTGAGGCGTACTTACGATAACTGCACCCGTAATGGAAAGCGTCTGGAGCAGCGTAAGATGAATATCGCTTGTGCCAGGAGGCGTATCGAGGATAAAGTAATCCAACTCACCCCAGTCTGCATCAGCAATCAGCTGCTTCAGGGCAGAACAAGCCATTCCGCCACGCCACAGAGTAGCCGTAGTAGGACTTACGAAGAAACCGATACTCAGGAGCTTCACGCCATATTTCTCGACAGGTTCGATGAGGTCTCTGCCGTCCTTGTGAACAGAATAAGGACGCTCCTCCTCCACACCGAACATCTTAGGCATGGAAGGACCGAAGATATCCGTATCGAGCAAGCCCACCTTGTAGCCCAACTTAGCCAGGGCGATAGCGAGATTGGCAGAAACGGTGCTCTTGCCTACTCCACCCTTACCAGAGCTTACAGCGATGACGTTCTTCACCTGTGGCAGCATCTTTCCCACCTCAGGACGAGGAGCCGACTTGAACTCAGTAACGATTTCCACCTCTACCTCTTTCGAAATATGATAATGGATGGCAGCCTCGGCCGCCTTCACCGTACTCTTGAGGAAAGGATCCGTATCACGAGGAAAGAGAAGAACCACCTTCACCTTCATACCATTGATGCTAGGCGTATCTGCCAGCATCTCGCTCTCTATGAGGTTCTTCTTGGTGCCTGGATAAATCACCGTAGCAAGCGCCTCTTCAATCAATTTTGGATATAATGTCATCATTTCTTTTTATTTATTTGGTGCAAAAGTAACAATAAATAATGTAATAAGCAAATAAAAACTAAATAATTTCAGATATT
>JAJXBQ010000469.1:0-1101 GCA_021640525.1 Segatella copri | reverse complement strand
CCAACGCCTTCTCTGCTATCTTCGACTCCAACTTGACGTCTATCATCACCGGTATCATCCTGTTCAACTTCGGTACAGGTCCTATCCGCGGTTTTGCCACTACACTGATTATCGGTATCTTGATTTCGTTCTTTACTGCCGTGTTCATGACACGTCTGTTCTATGATTATTTCATGGGCAAAGACAAATTGCTGAACCTGACATTCTCTTCCAAGATTTCCAAGAACCTGATGGCGAACGTACACTTCGACTTCATGGGCAGAAACAAGCTGTGGTTGACCATCACCGGAGCTGCCGTAGTTGTATGTATCGCTTTCCTCGCTACCCGTGGACTGAGCCAGAGCATCGACTTCACCGGTGGACGTAACTTCAAGGTACAGTTTGAGAACAAAGTGGAACCGGAACAGATTCGTGAACTTATCTCCAGCAAGTTCGGCGATGCCAATGTCAGCGTTATCGCTATCGGTACAGACGGCAAGACTGTACGTATCAGCACGAACTACCGCATTGAAGAAGAAGGTAACAACATCGACTCTGAAATCGAAGCATATCTGTATGAGACTCTGAAGCCGGTATTGACTCAGAACATCACTTTGGAAACCTTCATCGACCGCGAAAACCATACGGGCGGAAGTATCATCAGTTCCCAGAAGGTAGGTCCGAGTATCGCAGACGACATCAAGGTTTCAGCCATCTGGTCTGTTGTACTTGCATTGATTGCCATCGGTATCTATATCCTGATCCGTTTCCGCAATATTGCATACAGTATCGGTTCAGTAGCCGCATTGGCTTGTGATACCATCATCATCCTGGGTGCCTACTCCATCTGTTGGGGCTGGATGCCGTTCTCTCTAGAAATCGACCAGACCTTTATCGGTGCCATCCTGACAGCTATCGGTTACTCTATCAATGACAAGGTGGTAATCTTCGACCGTGTACGTGAATTCTTCGGTCTCTATCCGAAGCGTGACAAGTTCCAGTTGTTCAATGACTCATTGAATACAACTTTGGCACGCACCATCAATACTTCACTGAGTACCTTGATTGTATTGCTGTGTATCTTCATCCTCGGTGGTGACTCTATCCGCAGCTTCGCATTCG
>JAJXBQ010000162.1:0-7768 GCA_021640525.1 Segatella copri | reverse complement strand
GAAGAAGTTCCAACTTACTCCAATACGGAACACTCGCTCGTTCATAGGATAATGAGGAGCGAAGAAGTAGTTCTTGTCGCCCTGTCCTGCATTGATGTGGCTCATCATTACGAAGAAACGGGTGTGCTTGATGTGAACGTTGGCGTAAACATTGACGATAGGATAGTTGCCTATCTTTATGTTGTTCTCGCCGTTGCCCTGTACCGTATATTGTCCCATATAAGGTGAATAGTCGGGAGCTTCATAGCTTGTAAAGTAGCGCATGTCAGCACCCAGATCTACGTTCAGCACCTTTACTATCTTGAACTTGATGTAGAGGTTGGTGTAGGCATTGAAGGCTGGCACTGGCAGAACACTCTCCTTGCTTGAGTGCTGGTAGGTAAACTGGTTTTCCCAGTTCAGAATGCCTAGTCTGAAGTTCTGTTCCAATTGTGCTGTCAGCAGGTTGATTCCTCCGCTTTCCTGCATTGGTGTAACCATGACTCCTGTTCGCAAACCTTCTTCTGTAATGTTATAGCTCTGCGAGAAGTAGGTGTAGTTCTTGATTTCATCTACAGCCACTCTCAGCTTGGTGCGTGTCTTAGGGAAGGAGAGCGTACCCATGATGCGGGTATGGATGGTCTTGTCGAGATCATTCTCCCACCACAGATGGCGGGCGTGATAGTTGCGGTAATAGAACGATGGGGTTTCTCTATGGAAGAAAGCATCGCCTCTTACCTGAAGCGTGTCGCCCAGGAATGGGATGTTCACGTCTACATTGCCGTCTATGGCAAGGGTTCCGGCGTCAACACCCGTCAGTCCTATTTCTGCTACGGCATTGTAGTGGAGTGTCTTGCCTTCCTGCTTGCTCAGCTGTCCGCCTACGCTCAGCACATGCTCGTTGTATTTTTCGAAACCGCCTTCCATGGTTGGCAGTTCATAGTGACGGAGGTCGTAGCTGGCGAAAGCCTTCAAGCCTGCCTTTGCCCATTTATTGAAACCTTCAAGCATGGCAATGGCGAAGGTATTCTTCATGTGCCAGTGCTTGGTCTGGTCGTAGATGGAGTCGCCGGTCAGCCTGCCTGCATCGTAATATTCATTCAGATAATAGTCGGCTGGGGTCTGATAAGCTTCGTAAATACGGCGATAGTTGTCAAACTTTACCGTATGGATGAAACTCGTTACCGGAACATATTCGCTCTTGTAGAAAAGCGAGTCTTCGGCATTTTTCTTCTGGACTGCCAGCAGACTGTCGGCAGCAGCTTTTCCGTTTACTGCGATTCGGGTACTGTCGTTCCTGATGTCCTTTGCGGCTGAGTCCTTAGCCGGTTCATCGCCTGCAATCTTGGCTCCGTCAGGACGGCCGCTGAATTTAGCACCCTGCTGTTTGTCGTAGGCTTTCTCATCAAATTTCTTGCCTTGTTCCTTGGCTTTCTTTCTGGCTTCTTCCTTCGCTTCCTCTTCAGCATTTTCCTTTTTCGAAGCCATGGCAAATTTCTTTGCCTTGATTTCTTCTTCGGTCATCTTTACTTTTCGGCTGAAACCTATATTGTAGCGGTGGGTAAAGAAGATGTGTTGGTTGTCCAGTCGGTTCCAGTTCTGTTCCAGAACGGTAGGAATTTCATTGGTGGCAAACGATTCGGTATAGATTTCCGGATGTTTGATGTAATCATCGTTGGTAATACCGCCGTTCTCGGTCATCTTCTCATGATTGGTACTGAAGAGGAAGTGTGCCTGATAGCGGTCGCCCAGGTATGATGCCCACATGCTGTATTTAAAGTGGCTGGTACTCTGGGCGTTATAATATCCTCTGCCATACTTGTAGTCGAATCTGAAACCGGCGCCTAGCCTTTTGTTTGCATTCACGGCAAACATGGCCTTGAAGTCGTCTTCTCCCGTCACCTTGTCACCACAGCTGTTCAGCGTTATGTTCGTAATGGGTGAGTAGGTGTTGGTGAAGTGGAAGTCGCTTACCGGATTTACGATATAGTCGTAGGGCTCTGTAAAGATGAAGTTGCCCTGTGTATTGCGGCGGTCGATGAAGATTCGGTTCAGTCGGGCAGTACCCATGTTTCCGAGAGTATTGTATTCGCCTCTCAGTCCTTCCGTGAAGGTTGTGTTCATATACATGTGCTGCAAGGTGTCTACTACGGCAGCCTTTGTGTCGCCGAAGCGTTCGTCTACAGTCCATACTCTGATGCCTTTCGGAATCTCCTTGTCTGAGCCTAGTGAATCGGTGTTCACCTTGCGGTTGGTTTGAGGACGGAACTGCGAATCTTCGTTATAGTTAAAATCGTTTTGTGCCGCAACCGGGAGGGTTGCAGCACAAAATAGGAGTGATGAGAATATAATTTTCTTCTTCTTCATTATTTCTTAAATAGTCGGATACATACTTCGGCAATCTTGAGCACTACACCCACGATGAGTACGATGTAGGCAATATTGCGGCTTTCTTCCAGCTGGGTCCAGAGTATTACCCCCACGATGGCGAGCAGCATGAAGGCGATGTTGAGATAGTTGCGCACCTTCAGCATGTTGTTCTGGTCGCTGTAGGCCAATGGACGAAGCCGGCGGTGCTGTGGTCTTACGGCGTAGCTGGTAGGCAGCTTCTGTTCAGTCTGTTCTGCGCCCTGCTCAGCTGTAGGCTGGGCTGTAGCGTTTGCAGGCTGCTGTGCCTCGTTCTGTTGTATCTTATTATCTGTATTCTGATTATTCATTTTTCTTCAACTTATTGTTTTACTAATGCAGCTAACTCTGCGAATATCTGGTCCTTGCGGTCGATGGTGCATCTGCGGAACTTTCCGAAGATCTTAGCCAGGTCGTTCTGCTTCTTGTTGAGCGCAATCTTGTCACTGATTACCTCTTCTGCAGGTTCCTTGAAACCGGTGCTTCTTCCTTCCTCGTAGTTGTAGATGATGCGGCCGAGCGAGAGATTCAGATGATTGTCTGAAATCCTGGCTACCAGCTGGTATTTGAATTCCGTGCGGTCGAGCGAGATGAATGATTGGCTGAAAACGAGCCATTCGTCCATCGTGTTGGCGATGACGTGTTCAGCATCGTTTACCAGTGCTACCCGGCTTGCTATGTTCTGGTCGTTCTGTGTCAGTTCACTCATGTATTTTAATACGATGTCGTAAATCTGCTTGGCAGTTTTCCCGTTAGCATCCGTATCGAGTGTGAATTCTATCTTGTTTTCATCATTATATGTGATAGCGCCTGCCAGATATTTCATGTCCACTTTGGCTGTTGTGCCATTTGCCAGCTTGTTGGCAGGCTTGGCAGCCTCCTTTGGCTTAGCGGCTACGGCAACAGGAATCGCCCATCCCGTGGTTGATGTGGTTGGCTCCTTTACAACAACTGGTTCTGGCTCAGTAGCATTGCCCTTCTTTGCTTCAGCCTTTTTTGCTTCAGCTTCAGCCTTGGCGCTTGCTGCGTTGATGCTGTCGGCTTGGGCCTTCAGTTTGGCAGCCTGTGCTTTAATCTTAGCCACTTCCAGTGCCTTCTTGGCAGCTTCCAGCTGTTTCTGTGCCTGTTCCAGCTGCTGCTCTTCTGTCAGCACGGTTTGGGCCTGTGCAGTCATCAGCGGGAGGAGCATAAATATGGGGATGATGATTTTTTTCATGTCGAGTTGTTTTTATGAAACTATAAAATGACGGTTCCTGATTGCGGAACTTAGCGGAAGATGAGGGATTCAAACCCCCGATACCCGGAAGAGGGTATACCGGATTTCGAGTCCAGCGCATTCGGTCACTCTGCCAATCTTCCTTTTTATTTTATCAGATGCAAAAGTAATACATTTTTTGCATCTGACAAAATATTGCTGTTATTTTTTAACTATATTAACCCCGCTTTATAGGATTTTATACTATAGTTTTTTACTGTTGCTGCAGAAATCTGTCGGCCTCGATGGCAGCCTTGGCTCCCGAGCCTGCGGCAACAACACCCTGGCGGTAGATTGGGTCGGCTACATCGCCTGCTGCGAAAACACCCGGAATGTTGGTGGTGGCAGTACCTGGCACTACTTTGATGAAGCCCTGCTCGTCGAGATCTATCTGCCCCTTGAAGAGGTCGGTGTTAGGCTTATGTCCGATAGCCAGGAAGAATCCGTCGATGCTGATGTCAAACTTCTCTTCGTTGGCTTCGCCCTTGTGGCGCACGAGATGAGCACCTTCTACACCATTATCGCCGAAGAGTCCCAGCGTATTGGTTTCGAACAGAATCTCGATGTTCTCCTTGTTCTTTACACGCTGCTGCATGATTTCTGAAGCACGGAGATAAGGCTTGCGCACAATCATGTAAACCTTCTTGGCAAGTCCGGATAGATACATAGCCTCTTCGCAGGCAGTATCGCCACCGCCCACTACGGCTACGGTGCGCTTGCGGTAGAAGAATCCGTCACAGGTAGCGCAGGCTGAAACGCCCTGTCCGCGATATTTCTCTTCATCGGCAAGACCCAGATATTTGGCTGATGCACCTGTGGCGATGATCACGGTTTCTGCCTCAATCTCGTTGTCGCGCTCATCTGTAAGATGAAATGGGCGTGAACTGAAATCTGCCTTCACGATGCTTCCGTCTCTCATTTCGGCTCCGAATCGGGCTGCCTGTTCCTTCATGTCCATCATCATCTGTGTTCCGTCTACGCCGTTAGGATAGCCCGGAAAGTTTTCTACCTCTGTGGTGATGGTGAGCTGTCCGCCCGGTTGCATACCTGAATAGAGTACTGGCTGCAGGTTGGCTCTGCCGGCATAAATGGCAGCAGTATATCCTGCAGGACCGCTACCTATAATTAATGTCTTTATCTTTTCCATTTTTTATCTTATAGTTATATTTTTGTTTCCGATGGCTCGAACTGAGCCATTTTCTTTGCAACGGTACATCAAAACAATGAGAAATCAAAATAAAAATACAATATTTTTCTTTTCTTGCATAAATTATTGCTTTCGTTTGAAGAATTATTGTTATCTTTGCACCCGAAAATAAGATGCTCCGGAAAGAACATCAATTAGAAAAAACGAAAAATATTTACTTGATATATGAATCAGATTAAGAAGATTGTACTGACGGGTGGACCTTGTGCGGGCAAGACTACCGCTATGGTTAAGGTGATTGAACATTTCTCCAGTCTCGGCTATAAGGTCTTTACCATTCCCGAGGTTCCAACCATGTTCACCCAGGCGGGCATGAATTATCTCACCTCCAACAAGGATTTTTTCTTCGAGGGCGAGAAGGCTACTTTCCAGACTCAGATCAACCTGGAAGACAGTTTCCTGCGCATGGCTGAAACATTGCAGCAGCCGGTCATCATCGTCTGCGATCGTGGTACGATGGATATTTCTACCTATCTCACTCCCGATTTCTGGCACCGCATCATCTCTGAAGAGGGCTATACAGATGCCCAGCTTCGCGACCGCTATGATGCTGTGCTGCATCTGGTGAGTGCTGCTGATGGTGCCGAGCAGTTTTATACTACAGCCAACAATGCGCAGCGCCTGGAAAAGGCCGATGAAGAAGGACTGAAGATTGCGCGAGAGTTGGACAAGAAGATTGTTTCTGCATGGAAGGGTCATCCTCATCTCAGGGTAATCAATAACCACGAAGATTTCAACAACAAGCTGAACCGTGTGCTCAAGGAGATAAGCAATGTGCTTGCCATTCCGCAGCCGATAGAGGAGGAGCGAAAATATATCGTGAAGCTGACGGGCGAGGTTCCTAATGCGATAGACAGCGATATTGTTCAGACTTATCTTACGGGTGAGCCGAGCAGCGAGATTCGTCTTCGCCGTCGCGGTTTCGAGGGAGGCAAGTATGTGTATGTTCACACCACCAAGAAGCGTCTTTCAGACAATGAGCAGATTGAGACCGAGCGACAGATTAATGCCAATCTTTACGAGAGTATGCTTCAGCAGGCTGACCCTTACCGCCAGCGCATTCATAAGCATCGCAAGAGCTTTATCTGGAAGGGTCAGTATTTCGAGCTCGACGAGTTTCTTGAGCCGGTTTCCGATCTGATGATTCTTGAAACCCGTGGCATTTCAGCCAACGAGAGCGTGAAGTTTCCTCCTTTCATTCAGGTGCTGGAAGATATTACGGGCAACAGCAAATATTATAATTATAACATAGCGCTGAAGCGGTAAATCAGCCGAAAATGTAAAAAGTTACGGAGATAATTCATATTCTCCGTAACTTTTTACATAAACCACTCACTTTTGGTGTTATTGAGTTTCATCATTATTATTCGGCTTTGTTTGCGCCATAATACAGAATCTCTCATATCTCTTTCTCCCAGTCCATAATCACATGAGCCACCTATCCAAACGTAATATGTAGAAGTATCTTGTGTCATAATTATTTTATCTTGAATGTCCGCAGATATTCCTTCTGCTCGGGCGTGATTCTGTAGCTCTCGATGGCCTTCTGGATGGTCTTGTTGTGCGTCCAGGAAGCAAGGCGGTTTTGTTCGATGTAGGGAATCGCCTGGTTCCATTGCTTGGCAAGAGCAGTGGCGAAGAACCAGGCTACCATCATCTTTACGTAATATTCTTCGCTCCTTACTGATGCAGGAATTTCAAGATATTCAGCCTTGAAGTCTTTGTCCAGATAATGAGACATAAGTGTCTCTATTCCAAAGCGACAGGTATAAACGTGTGACGATTTGCTCCAAGTCTTGATCTTTGCCAACAGTTCCTTCTTGTGTTTGGCAAACACCTTCGGAGACATGATGTCGCAAACTGCCCAGTTGTCCACGAAAGGCAGGAATGTTTCTGTAAGACGAATGCATTCCCCGTAGTCCTTTACCTCGGAAATGAGGAGACTGTGAAGCATGTTCTCATCATAGTATTTATGAGGAAGCTGATGCAGGAATTCCTCGCTTTCTGCCTCCTTTGTAAACTCTTTTGCAAACTTGCGGAGCGCAGGCACACGAATGCCTATGAAACTCTCCACAGGCACTCCCGGTGTCAGTTTGGCCTGGAATGCAGCATATTGCTTATCCTGCATGGCGAACAGTCTTTCTTGAAGTGAAGTCATAAATCTTATTGTTATTTTAACTTTTCATATTCCTCATCGCTCACAGGCTCCAGCCACTTGTTGGAGGTGTTCTCGCCAGGTATTTCAAAGGCGAGGTGGGCAAACCAGCTGTCTTTTGCAGCACCATGCCAATGCTTTACGTTGGCTGGAATATGGATGACTGTGCCTGGGAGAATCTCCTGTGCCGGCTTGCCTTCTTCCTGATACCAGCCGCGTCCGGCTACGCCTACCAGCATTTGCCCGCCGCCCTTTGTGGCGTGGTGCGTGTGCCAATTGTTACGGCAACCAGGCTCAAAGGTAACATTGAAGAAAGGTATCTGGCTGTCAGATATTTGTGCCAGATAACTGTTGCCTTTGAAGTATTTGGCGTAAGCGGTGTTCGGTTCGCCAATAGGGAAGATCATCTCGCGCTGGAATGCAGCCTTAGCGTCTTCGCCTTTCACGTCCTCGTTCCATACCTCCTTTGCCAGATTGAAGGCAGCCCATGCTTTAGGCCAGCCGGCGTAGAAGGCGATGTGGGTGATAATCTCTGTCACTTCCGTGCGGGTAATGCCGTTGTTCTTTGCCGACTGCAAGTGATATTTCAGCGAATTGTCGGTGATTCCTTGGCTGATAAGCGAAGTGATTGTTACCAAACTGCGGTCGCGCAATGAAAGCAGGTCATTGCGGCTCCATACTTCTCCGAAGAGGATGTCGTCGTTGAGGTGGGCGAACTCCGGGGCAAACTCACCCAGTTGGGTGCGCCCTGCTGTCTGTACTATTT
>JAJXBQ010000161.1:0-7856 GCA_021640525.1 Segatella copri | reverse complement strand
CGAATCATCACCTTTAATATATAATATAACCTAAAAAATATGAGTATTTTTCCACTATCTCTTTTCTTTTTATTATCTTTGCAGAGTTATTTTCGAAATATAATACATTAAAGTTTAAACAATAATGAAACAGTACAGATTAGTGGACAATATCTTCGGATGGGTCGCATTCATCATTGCGGCGTTCACTTATTGTTCCACAATTGAACCGACAGCCAGCTTCTGGGACTGTCCTGAGTTTATTACAACTGCTTACAAGCAGGAGATCGGTCACCCACCTGGGGCACCATTCTTCATGCTTTTAGGCAATTTCTTCACACATTTCGCCAGCGACACCACCCAGGTAGCCAAGATGGTGAACACGATGAGCGCCCTCCTGAGCGCCGTCTGTATCATGTTCCTCTTCTGGACCATCACCCACCTGGCTCGCCGACTTGTCATCAGCGACTGGAAAGAACTGACTACCAGCAAGCTGATTGCCATCGAGGCATCCGGTATGGTAGGCGCACTCATCTACACCTTCAGCGATACCTTCTGGTTCTCAGCTGTCGAGGGTGAGGTTTATGCGTTCTCTTCTGCCTTTACCGCTGTGGTATTCTGGCTGATATTGAAGTGGGAAGACCATGCTGACGAGCCTCATAGCGACCGTTGGCTTGTGCTCATCGCCTATATGACCGGTTTGAGTATCGGTGTCCACCTGCTCAACCTGCTCTGTATCCCAGCCATCGTATTGGTTTATTACTACAAGAAAGTGCCACATGCCAACCTCAAGGGCTCGCTCCTGGCGCTGTTCCTTTCATTCCTCGTAGTAGTAGCCGTACTGTATGGTGTGGTTCCAGGTATCATCACCGTAGGCGGCTGGTTCGAGCTGTTCTTTGTCAACACCCTCGGCTGTCCGTTCAATACCGGTGAAATCGTATACATCATCTGTCTTGTAGCCTCAGTTATCTGGGGTATCTACGAAACCTGTAATGCATCAGAGAAGAACGAGAAGAAGCAGAATATCGCCTTCGTTCTCGGCTTCGGCATGCTCGGCATCCCATTCTACGGATATGGCTGGACAGCTGCCATCACCGGCATCATCGTGCTGGTTATCCTCTGGTTCGTACTCGGCTACAAGCGCAAGCAGGAAGTAGTTACAGGCGTTGACGAATCTACAGGCATCGCCAAGAAGAAGATGCAGCTCCTGCCTCTCATCTCAGCACGCGTCAAGAACACAGCCTTGCTCTGCATGCTGATGCTGATGATTGGTTATTCCAGCTATGCACTCATCGTGATCCGTTCTTCTGCCAACCCTCCTATGGACCAGAACTCTCCTGAGGACATCTTTACCCTCGGAAGTTACCTGAGCCGCGACCAGTATGGCGACCGCCCTCTGTTCTATGGCCAGGCTTATACATCACAGGTAGCCCTCGAAGTAGACGGCAACATGTGCAAGCCTGTCATGAAGGAAGGCGCACCGGTTTACCAGCGCAAGGAGAAGGCTTCGGCTGATGAGAAGGACTCTTACTTCGTAGTAAGTCACAAGAATAAGTATATCTATGCCCAGAACATGCTCTTCCCTCGTATGTACAGTTCGGCTCATGCCCAGGCATACGAAGACTGGATGGGCGGTGTAGAAGGCACAGAGATTCCTTACGACCGCTGCGGAGAGAGTATGATGGTGAAGATGCCGTCACAGTTTGACAACATCCGCTTCTTCCTCTCTTACCAGTGCAACTTCATGTACTGGCGCTACTTCATGTGGAACTTTGCCGGCCGTCAGAACGACATCCAGGGCAATGGTGAGCCAGAGCACGGCAACTGGATTACCGGTTTCTCATTCATCGATGATTCACTCTATGGCGATCAGAGCAAATTGCCAGACGACCTGAAGGAGAACAAGGGGCACAATGTATTCTATTGCATGCCGCTGATTCTCGGTCTCATCGGACTTTTCTGGCAGGCTTGGTATACCCGCAAGAAGAAGGTAATGAAGAACGGCAAGGAAGAGGAAGTGCTCCTCCCTATCGGAATCCAGCAGTTCTGGATCGTATTCTTCCTGTTCTTCATGACAGGTCTTGCCATCGTCATCTACCTGAATCAGACACCTATGCAGCCACGTGAGCGTGACTATGCTTACGCCGGTTCATTCTATGCATACGCTATCTGGTGCGGTCTTGGCGTACTCGCCATCATCGACATTCTGAAGCGCAAGATGAAGCTCAGCGGTACTGCCGTAACAGCCATCGTAGCTGTACTAACTCTGCTCGTACCAATCCAGATGGCATCACAGACCTGGGACGATCACGACCGCTCAAACCGTTACACCTGCCGTGACTTCGGTCAGAACTACCTGATGTCACTCCAGGAGAAGGGTAACCCTATCATCTTTACCAATGGTGATAACGATACCTTCCCACTCTGGTACAACCAGGAGGTAGAAGGCGTAGGAACAGATGCCCGCGTATGTAACCTGAGCTACCTGCAGACCGACTGGTATATCGACCAGATGATGCGTCCTGCATACAACTCACCATCCGTGCCAATCACCTGGCCACGTCTCGACTTCTGTTCAGGTACCAACGAATATGTATCTGTTGAACCTGAGGCAAAGAAACAGATTCTCGACTTCTACAAGCAGGATCCAGAGAACGCCAAGAAGCAGTTTGGTGCCGAACCGTTCGAGCTCAAGAACATCCTGAAGAACTGGGTACGCAGCAAGAACCCTGATATGCACTTCATCCCTACAGATACCCTCTATGTCACCATCGACAAGGAGGCAGTAAAGAAGAGCGGTATGATGATGGCTACAGATTCTATCCCTGACAAGATGGTTATCTCTCTGACAGGTAAGAATGCACTCTATAAGGGTGATCTGATGATGCTCGAGATGTTGGCACAATGCAACTGGACCCGTCCTCTCTACGTAGCACTCACCGTAAGCGAAGAGAACTATATGAACCTCGGTGACAACTTCGTACAGGAGGGACTTGTGAACCGTATCACTCCGTTCACCACCAACAAGCCAGGTGCCAAGAACTTCGATACAGAGAAGGCTTATCACAACATCATGACCCGATTCAAGTTCGGCAACCTGAAGCAGAAGGGTCTCTATATCGACGAGACTACCATGCGCATGTGTTATACTCACCGTCGCCTGCTTGGTCAGACTGCTCTCCAACTCATCGCTGAAGGCAAGAAGCAGAAAGCTATCAACATCTTGAAGAAGGCTGATGTAGAGATTCCTACATACAACGTACCACTCGACTACTTGAATGGTGGCATAGATATGGCTCGCGGCTGGCTGATGACCGGTCAGAAAGCCAAGGGTAAGGAATACGTAGAGGCTATATGGAAGAACGCTTCACAATACCTCAACTACTATCTCTCGCTGCCAAACGACCTTTTCCTCCAGGCAGAGCACGACTGCATCCGTCAGATCATGATCATGCAGAGCATCTGCGAGGCTGCCGGAATGGTGAGTCCACAGTTGGAGCAGAAGTATGAGAAGCAGCTCAATAACCTCTACCGTCTCTATCATGGCAGAGGTGGCAGAATGCCGGAAGGCAATCAGTAAAAAATAGAAAAAAGTTTGGTGTCGCGAAACACGACACCAAACTTTTCATTATTCATATAAACCTGTTTTATTCATGTTCATAGAGCAACCAGCCAAATGGCTCAGATGGTTATATCCAAAGGCCATCTGGAGAATGGACAAGAAAGACCATTCTGTCTATCTTACATTTGATGACGGTCCAATTCCAGAGTCAACTCCATTCATCTTAGAGACCCTGAGAAAGTACAATATCAAGGCTACTTTCTTTATGGTAGGCGAGAATGTATTGCGCAATCATGACCTCTACAATCAGATTGTGGCAGAGGGTCATCAGGTAGGCAATCATACATTCAATCATATCGGTGCCTTCAAGCACCGTGTCATCTCCTACGTGCTCAACACCAATAAGGCGAACGATATCATCCATGCCCATCTCTTCCGTCCACCTCACGGCTGGATGCGACCAAGTGAGTATTGGTGGCTGCACCGCACTTACAAGGTCATCATGTGGGATGTGGTGACGCGCGACTATTCCAACTGGATGACGGCAGAAGATGTGGTGAACAATGTGAAGCGATATGCCCGCAATGGCAGCATCATCACCTTCCACGACTCGCTGAAGAGCATTGAAAAGCTGAAGACGGCGCTCCCTCAGGCCATAGAATGGCTCATGGAACAGGGTTATGAATTTAAGACTTTTGAATAAGAAGCTGTTATTTGCAAACAGGAACAGCCCAATAAACACAGACAAGAAATGAGCAAAAGAATCAACAGTTATCAGGCAGTAGCTGCATTTGTAAGAGGTTTCTTCGAAGCTTACGCACGTGGCATCATCGATGCTACCATCGAAGGCAATGACTTCAGCAAGAAGAACGACCCGAAACAGATCAAGCAGATGATGCTGGAGCACTATGGCGAGGTAAACCAATACTTCTTCGACATCATGTTCTCTACCCTCGTACGCCTCAACTACAAGACTGCCGAGGAAGCCAACGAGCGCATGAAGAAGAACTTCGACAGCATGAAACAGGCTGACCCGACCTTTGAGCCAACTATGCTCGACTACCTGCGCATAGCCTGCAAATCGAACCAGTTGTACAAGGCGATGGAGTCTGAATACAAGCGTAACTTCACTTGGCTTCTTCAAGGCAAGTTTACCACTCTTGAAGAGCATGTACGCGATTACACCCATGGCATTCTCATCAGTCTTGCTGATGAGCCGATGGCTATCCATCTCCTGGTCCGCATCATCGTAAAGGCATACGCCGCCGGACTGAAATGTGGTAGCAAGGAGGGCGAACAGCACCAGCTCCACATGCCTACCCTTCACGGCATGTTACTGAACAATGTCAACATCCTGCTCAACGAGACTCCGCTCAAGAGCAGCACCGAAGATCCTGTTGCCCTCTTCAAGGAGGCATGCAAGAATGAAGAAGAAAACATCAACGTTCTTTTCAACACATTAAACGATGCGATGAAAGAACTGGCAGAAGAATAAGAGAAAAGAACAAAAACTGGACAACTTTTGTTGCTCAGGCACTTAAAAAGTTTAAATTATAATAGTGTTGTGTAATAAAGGCAATAAATAAAAGAATATGAGAACATTTACTTTTAAAAGTCTGTTTTTAACAGTGCTATTTGTGTTGCTTGGGAGCACGGCAATCCAGGCTGCAGGTGATGGCTTGATTACCAGACAAATAACACTCAAGCTGGATGAGGCTGGTACTTTACCTAATAAGATTGCTGTAAGCAGGAAGAATCTGATTACCAATCTGAAGATTGTTGGTGAAATTAATGGCACGGATTTGAAATTTATCCGTGAGATGGCTGGTCGTGATTATTATGGGTTTAAAACAGACGGAAAACTGTCTATATTAGATTTGTCTGAAGCAAAAATTGTAGCAGGTGGAGATGCTTATGTTCGGCATGACGAGAACTATTATACCTCTAATGATAAGCTGGGCGATATTGCTTTTGAATATTGCAGTGGTTTGACAAGCTTGACCCTCCCTTCCGGTGTTACTTCGATAGGCGGGGATGCTTTTTTAGGTTGCAGTGGTTTGACAAGCTTGACTATTCCTTCCAGTGTTACTTCGATAGGCGGGGGTGCTTTTGCAGGTTGCAGTGGCTTGACAAGCTTGACCATCCCTTCCAGTGTTACTTCGATAAGCAATTATGCTTTTGAATATTGCAGTGGCTTGACAAGCTTGACCATTCCTTCCAGTGTTACTGAGATACGCGATTATGCTTTTTCAGGTTGCAGTGGATTGACAAGCTTGACCATCCCTTCCAGTGTTACTTCGATAGGCGGGGGTGCTTTTGAAGGTTGCAGTGGTTTGACAAGCTTGACCATTCCTTCCGGTGTTACTTCGATAGGCGGGTCTGCTTTTTCAGGTTGCAGTGGATTGACCTCCATTTATGTATATCCAGAAAATTTGCCAGAATTAGGGACAGACATATTTAATGGATGTGACGCAAAGAATTGTACGGTTTATGTACCAAAAGGAACTATTGATGCTTATAAGTCGTCAGAATTTAGCTATTTCGAGAAGATAGTAGAGTTTGATGCAGCGGGCATTGATAAGGTTACAACCTCTGCCGATGCCAAGGAAGTCTCTCGCTATTCAGCAAATGGCCAGCGATTATCTGCTCCAGCCAAGGGCTTGAACATCGTGAAGTATAGTGATGGCAGTGTGAAGAAAGTTGTTGTTCAATAATCAACAAAGAGATAATAAACTCATCAGCATAGCCCATTGATTGGGCTATGCCAATAAGTATATTTCTCAAGTTTCGTAAGTAAGCCCCACACGCCCTGAAAGGGCAGAAGCTCCTAGCCCAGGGCATCGCCCTGGGTGTTTATGGGCGCAAACCTGTCGCCCTGTAAGGGCAAAAGCTTTCAAATACCTGGCAATATACAAAGCTTTTGCCCTTACAGGGCGCCTTGCTGATTGTCATTATACCCAGGGCTAGGAGCTTTTGGGCCTTCAGCCCGTACTTGAACCACATGCAAACTTCAGTAAACTATTAACTTTAAACTTCCCTCTCCCGGCGGTCCCATCCCGCACAACCATGGCGAAGACCGCTTTGGTCCGCCAACCTTAGAGCGTAGCGGTTCTGAGCACAGGAGGGCGGTAATCACCACAGCTAAAAGAGTCAAGCTCTTCTTTTGTCGTAATCCGATAAAGAGAGCAATTACTTTGCAAAAGGACTCTTTCCTCCATGTGCTTTCAAATTAGCGGTTGAACGAACCAATATTTTCTCCACATCAGCAAATGACATTCGCAATGCCTTTCTTTGTGGATTGCGTTCATTCTCCTCTGCCTCACGAACAAATCGTTCAGCAGTCTCACCTGTCAAAACAGGAATACTTCTTATCTCTAAAGCCATAACCTTTCATTTTAAGCGTTCAATAATGTCGCAAACATTACACTTATTCTTCGAAACCACCAAGAAATGCGCAAGAAATCTGCAACTTATCATCAGCCCCCTAATCATCCCTCCACTCAGCTGAGCAAGCTTCGCAACCTACGATTTTACTCCTTTCTTCAATAGCATATCAAACTAAGCCATTCTTCTTCAACAAATCAGTCAATTCTTTCCCCTTTATAGTACTCCTCTCCGATTTATCATAGATATAAAGCAAGCCGAGACCATCCTCTATATCGGCTAACACAACTGTTATAATACGGGCACCGCCACTTTTACCAGTTCCTTTCGATTTAATAGCCATACGAACCTTACGCAAGCCGCCACCTAAATCTGCACCCAAAGAGGGGGAAGAACTTAACTCATTCATCAATTCCTTCAAATCAGATTTAAACGACTTATAGCGCTTATTCAATCGTTTAGCTTCCTTTTCAAAAGAAGGGAAAGTAAATATCTTACAACTCATTCAGCACGTCCTCCAATGGTTTAAGCTCTAGCTTTCCTTCACGATAGGACTTCAGCTCATGGAGGGCATTGTCGAAACCTGAGAGTATTTCATCTTTAGTCATACAAGGCTCTTCTTGAACCATACACGCCTCATTGGCCTCTTTATTTGCAAAGAGGTTTCTTATCCTATCCAAAAGATGGATATCTTGTGTATTAAGCACCTGACGAATAATATCATTCTGTGCTGCTTGTATATTTAATGTTGTCATACTACTCCTTTTATAAAAATTTGTTTTGTTAATTCCAAATATCACTTATTTCCTGCAAAAATACACAGAAGTTTTCAAAATACCAAATATTTTCAGGCAAATCGACAAAAAAATCATAGTTTCCTTTGATTTTCAGCGAATTATTCGTCTTTTTGCATCATTATAGATATAAATTC
>JAJXBQ010000160.1:0-7863 GCA_021640525.1 Segatella copri | reverse complement strand
AAAAACACGGATATTTTGGAAAATCTCTTTTTTTTCAAAGAAAAGTTGTATATTTGCAGAAAACTTTCTGGATGATGGCAAAGTGTAGCTAATCTGATATTTCCAGAAGGTGGCGTAATTAACTCAATATCAAATAAAAAGACCTGAAGAAATGAAAAAGAAAGAAGAAAGGAAAAAATGGAAGGGACTGAAAAACGGGTTCCTGTTGGTGGGATTCATAGCCCTGCTGATAGCCAGTTCGCAAACTGTTCGTGCCGAGGAAATCAATTGGAAGAAGGCGGCGGAGATAGCTAAGAGATATGTCACTCTGCCGCAAGATACCGGTATGAAAGCAAAGGAGAAGGGCAGGAAAAATAAGACCGGTTCACCTTATTATATATATAATGATGCGCGGGGAAAGGGATTCGTTATCGTATCAGGTGATGACCAGATGGGTGAAGTGCTGGGATACAGCAAAGAAGGTAGTCTCGATACGCTCAATGCCAATCCCTGCGTAAAACTGCTGCTTTCGGGATACCGACAGACTTTCGAGGTGCTGAAAGAAGGAAAGGTGAAGGTGCAAAGCCATACACGCACAGGACTTTACTCTAAAACCGTAGCGCCGATGCTGAAAAGCAAATGGGGACAGTCGTATCCGTTTAATGCTAAAACGGGATATGATTACAGCGGCTGTGTGGCTACGGCTGTGGCTCAGATGATGTATTATCATCAGTGGCCGGCTCAGGGACAGGGAAAAAACGAATATGTGGTAACCTACTACCAGGCCAAGAAGAGTGCGGATTTCAGTCAGTCGCATTACGACTGGGCCAACATGTTGCCCGACTACCGCTATCCGGTTCAGGCTACTCCTGCAGAGATTGATGCCGTAGCCTTACTGATGAACGATGTGGGTGTGGCTTCTTTCATGCAATATACGCCCAGCGCAAGTGGAACCCAGGGAGTCTTCGCCTATCAGGCGCTGCAGAAGCATTTCGATTATTCGGCAGCCTACGTTACGAAAGCTGTAGAAGGACCGGGGAGGTTTGCAGAAATCCTGAGACAGGAACTGCTTAACGGATGTCCGGTTTATCTGGAAGGCAGACCAGCCGGCTCGGCTTCCGGTCATGCCTGGGTAACTGATGGTTTCGATGAAAACGGTCTCTTCCACATGAACTTCGGTTGGGAGGGACAGGGCGATGCCTACTATTCGCTCACCAATCTCAATGTTTCGCAGACCGGAAGTGAGTTTCAGGGCAAACCGCTTGCCTTTAACCGTGCCATTACCGCCATCTTAGCTCATCCCAACAACGGGAAATATCCCGAAATAGAGCGCGGACTGCTGGAAACTTCGCCGCAGCTGATGTTCAACGAGGGTGGTTCTCTCAGCCTGAAAGAGGCGTCGGGAAAGTTATTCGACCCTTCACAGCCGGTAACTGTCGAGATGAATTCCTTCGTCAACAGAGGTAAGCCTTTCAGGGGTGACATCGGTGTTGCCGTTTATGATGAAGCAGGGAATCTCAAGCAGGTGGTTTATTCTGATGATCATCAGCAGGGAGGCTTTACGGAAAGACTTTATGGCGGAGAGCAGAAGGGATGGATGGGAACTGATAATCTTATCAATCAGGCTCAGATAATCAGTCTCAGTCTTGCCGGTCTTGAAAACGGCTATTACCGTATCATCGCTATATGTGCAGCACGGAAGGATGATGGTTCATGGGATGATTTCCTGCCGATGAAGAAGGCACCTGTTATCGGGGTGGAACTGAAAGACGGTGCCGGCCGCATCTCTGAAATCTGTTCGGAAGATGCCCGCTTCCAACTGATGGGGCAGCCAAGACTTGACGGCAAAGCGGAACAGGGCAGCAAGGTACTTGCCTTCTTCACTATCAAGAACCTCAATGGTGTGCCGCGCGACTGTTACCTGAGAGTGAAACTGCTGGATGAGAACCAGGAGGTTGTGCTGAGTACACGTGTGGACCAGCTGACCGAAATAGATGGTTTCAGCGAGACCGAAATCCCGATTCTCCTTTCGGTTCCTGCCCAGCTTGCTCCGGGATATTATCAGGTGAAACTGGAGATTACTTCGGATGAAGCCGAAACCCAGGATTGTCCGGTCAACGGTATCCACGATCAGGATGCAGCCTATATAGAGGTGGTAAAGGGAGAGGAGAAACCGCTGATGGCAAAAGCTGAAGTCTTTCTGGCTGATGATTCAAACGAGAAGATAGAAACCGGAAGCGTCGATGTATCGAAGGTATCTCTCTTCAAGATGGGTGTTTCGCTGCGTACGACAGAAGACCGCAGTTACGAGGGGCATGTTTCCCTCATCTCTGAAGATGTAGATACTAAGGAAGAAATAGAGGTAAATGGACTCAGCGATGATGTAACCGTCTCATCAGCTTCCGACGTGCCGCTTTACAGTTACTGGCTGCGCAAGAATAATCTGCCTTGGACCGACGGTCATACCTATCTGTTCAGGGTGATGGGCGAGATAGGAGGAAAGAAAGTGGAACTGAAGAATCCGCAGGAACCTTCTTATTTTCTCAAGCGAAAGGGCGATATCCTTATTCTCTATCAGGATATAGCTACAGGAATAGAAAATGCTACCATCTCTGATACTGAAACCGAGATCAGTCGCGAGGGACATCAACTCCTGGTTTCGGGCAAGGACGTGAGAAAGATTAAACTGTATCATGTGGGAGGAAACCTGCTCAGACAGGCATCTGCTACGGATGGAAAAACAGTCAGTCTCTCTTTACAGGGTATCAGACAAGGCGTTTATCTGTTGCGGGTAGAAACCGGTATGCAAAGCAAGACATATAAACTGCTGCTTTAAACGGATGTTCCTGTTTCGGAAACAGAACAGGTTATCCGATGTAAGTATAAAAAGAAAGCTCAGGGCTATCTGCCCTGAGCTTTTTTCATTATCATGATTTCAGTATCATTTACTTCTGGCATTCCTTGCAAGGAGTCCAAGGCTTCAACTGCTTGAAGAAGTCGTTGCCCTTATCATCTACGAGGATGAATGCAGGGAAGTCCTCTACGGTAATCTTCCAGATAGCCTCCATACCGAGCTCTGGGTACTCTACGCACTCGATGCTCTTGATAGAACTCTTAGAGAGAACGGCAGCTACACCACCGATAGTACCGAGGTAGAAACCACCATGCTTCTTGCAAGCCTCTGTAACAACATCGCCACGGTTACCCTTGGCAATCATTACAAGGCTAGCGCCATGATCCTGGAACTCATCTACGTATGGGTCCATACGGTTGGCTGTGGTAGGTCCCATAGAGCCACATGGATAACCCTCTGGAGTCTTGGCTGGTCCTGCATAGAGGATAGGGTGGTTCTTGAAGTACTCTGGCATCTCCTCGCCTGCATCCAGACGAGCCTTGAGCTTAGCGTGAGCGATGTCACGAGCCACGATGATGGTACCCTTCAAGTTAACACGGGTGCTTACAGGATACTTGGTCAACTCAGCACGAACTGCGTCGATACCCTTGTCGAGGTCAATCTCGATACCCTTGGTACCCTCACCAGGGTTACGGAGCTCTTCTGGAATCAACTCTGTTGGGTTCTCATCCATCTTCTCCAACCAGATACCATCCTTGTTGATCTTAGCCTTGATGTTACGGTCGGCAGAGCAGCTTACACCCATACCGATAGGGCAGCTTGCACCATGACGTGGCAAACGGATCACGCGGATATCGTGAGCGAGATACTTACCGCCGAACTGTGCACCCAAGCCAATCTTGTGAGCCTCTTCGAGGAGCTTGTTCTCCAAGTCGATGTCACGGAAAGCACGCCCCGTCTCATCACCTGTTGTAGGCAACTCATCGTAGTACTTGATAGAAGCCAACTTCACGGTGAGGAGGTTCTTCTCAGCTGAAGTACCACCGATGACGAAGGCGATGTGGTAAGGAGGACATGCTGCTGTACCCAGACTCTTCATCTTCTCTACGAGGAATGGGAGCAATGTGCCCTCGTTCTGGATAGTAGCCTTGGTCATTGGGTAGAAGTAGGTCTTGTTGGCAGAGCCACCACCCTTAGCTACCATCACGAAGCGGTACTCGTCGCCCTCTGTAGCCTCGATATCAATCTGGGCAGGAAGGTTGCAACGGGTGTTCACCTCATCATACATGTTGAGAGGAGCGTTCTGAGAATAACGGAGGTTGTCCTGTGTAAAGGTATTGTATACACCCAGGCTCAAAGCCTCTTCATCCTCGAAGTCGGTCCATACGCGCTGACCCTTCTCACCGTGGATGATAGCAGTACCTGTATCCTGGCAGAATGGGAGGATGCCCTTCACGGCAGTCTCTGCATTGCGGAGGAACTGGAGTGCTACATACTTGTCGTTCTCTGAAGCCTCTGGGTCGCTGAGAATCTTAGCTACCTGGAGGTTGTGCTCGCGACGGAGCTTGAACTCTACGTCGTGGAAACCCTGCTGTGCCAGCAAAGTAAGAGCTTCCTTAGAAACCTTGAGGATAGTCTTACCCTCGAACTCTGCTGTACTTACGCCTTCCTTAGAGATAAGGCGATACTCTGTCTTGTCCTCTCCAATCTGGAACATTGGAGCATACTTAAAATCTGGAGTTTTTGCCATAATGTTTTTTGTTATTTTAAACTGTTGAAATATTCAAGTCTAATTAATTCTCGTATTCTATTTCCTGGTCGAGGCTGTCGACGAAGTTGCGGAAAACCTCTTCCTCCACATCGCCCATGGCAAATTCTTTCTCAGCATCCTTTCGGATTTCTGCTATCCATGAGCGGCGTGCCTTGATATAATCTTCGTGTATGCGGTTGGCATCTTCGAGTGTGATGTCACTGATGCCGTAGTAATCGCAGATCATCTGGTAGGTCCATGCCCACTGGTAGTCGCGATAGTTGGCATTGATTTCTTCAAACCGGTCGAGCAACTGTTCTATATTCTCGATAGTTCCTTCCTTCACATCCCTAACGATGCCTTCTTCTTCAGAAACCGGGAGTAGGAGTCCCGAAAGATCATCCCAATCGCCCACGCCGACATGGCTGGCTGGAGGGGTGATGGCTGGGTCTCGCTTCAGTACACGTTTCAGCACGGCACCCATGTAGATGCGAAGGGCGATATCATAATATTTGATGCCCTTGTGGAGCGATGAAGCCGGTATGATATATTCGTGATAAAGATACTGCGAAACATTATCGCCCGTTACCTCGCGCAGGTTTTCAAGAATCTTCTTACCCTTCAGAATCTCGCCAACAGAATAAGGTGAAAGCCAGTCGAAGTTGACGATGCTCTTGCGGTTCTCCATAGCACGGAGATCACGCTTAGGCCATTTCTTGATGTCGCGGTACAGACCTACGGTAGTGATGTTTCTGCCCGGGATGAGGAACATCTTGTCGCCATCGGCAATGAGGTAGGCGAAAGGCAGGTTGCGGGTGTTAGGGTGATGCATCAGCTTGCCGAAGCATACGGAGAACGACCCCAGAGTGGCTGGCATCAGGAGATAAGCACCGCTGGCTGTCTTGGAACCGCGCTCCAGAATGCCCCAGTGCATAGGTCCCATCTTGTAGGCATGGTTGCTGAAGTTGGTGGCAGAACCGGCGTTATAGAAGGAGAACATGCCTCCGATAAGCAGACTGCTCTTATGATGAGAAGCGGTGAAAGGACCGCAGAAGGCTGCACAAGCCTCGCCATTGCTCATATAGGAGTTGGCGAAGAATACGGAGGCTGAAGCGGTAAAGCCGTTAGACAACTGGCAGGCTTCGCCTACGAAGCAATCCTGTATCTTTACGCTGTTGATGACGCTGGCACCTTCAGCAATGATGCTGTTTTCTGTAATAACGCCTGTGCCGATATATACGTTGCCATGAACAGAGCCCAATAGCGTACAGTCGCTCAGACGGGAAGCACCGTTCACTTCGCAGTAATCATTGATTACGCAGTTGGTAATCTCCTTGGTATTGATGATCTTCACATTATTGCCAATCTGTCCCCGCTCCGGCATCTTGTTGTCGATGTCGGTCTTGATGAGCTGGCGAATCTTCTCCTTCATTTCCTTGTCAGGGAAATGCTTCACCATGAAGGCTGCGAGCTGGCTGTTCAGATCGCTGAAGAGGATTACGTTGCCTTCGCCCACCTCGTTGAGTACGCTCACAAGATTTCCTTCGCCGTAAGTAGCTCCCTCGGTGGTTTCCATGGTCGAGATGTTTGAGATGTAGCAATCATCGCCAATGGTATAGTTGTTGATGAAATTGCCTACGTTTTCTATCAGACAGTCGTCGCCTATGGTTACATTGCGCAAGGTGGCATTGTTGATGCCCGAATGCTTTACGAAGCCCTGGCTCACCTCCACGTTCTTGTTGAAGGATCCGATGTTTATTTCGCCATAGAGCATCACGCGGTGCATGAAGTTGGGCTTGAAATCTTCTGATACATTGACTGAGGTCCAGTCTTCGGCCCAGCAGTCGTTATGTTTAAGCACCTCGATTTCCTCGGTGGTTAAAGGTCTGTAATCATTCATAACTTACTTGTTATTGATATTTATGTTCTTACTCATAATCCTGGTACAGGAAGTCGTTGTATGGATACTTCTGTACGTGCAACTCTCTTACTTTCTTGTAGAGTATCTCGCGGAATTCGTCGATGTTCTCCTTGTTCTTTGCCGAGATGAAGAGGCAGTCCTCATTGAGTTTTGCCATCCAGGTTTTCTTCAGGTCTTCCAGCGGGATGTTCTCTTTCTCCATCGGTGTGAGGTCGTCTTCCTCTTTTTCTACCCATGAGTAGTTGTCTATCTTGTTGAAGATAATCATCGATGGCTTATCGGCGCAATCCAGTTCCTTGAGCGTATTCTCTACTACCTGGATCTGCTCTTCGAAGTCGGGATGTGAGATGTCTACTACGTGCAGAAGGAGGTCGGCCTCGCGTGTCTCGTCAAGGGTACTCTTGAATGAGTCGACCAGGTCGGTTGGCAATTTGCGGATGAATCCTACGGTATCGGCAAGGAGGAACGGCAGGTTGTCTACCACCACCTTGCGTACTGTGGTGTCGAGGGTGGCAAAGAGTTTGTTCTCTGCAAACACCTCGCTCTTGCTGAGCAGATTCATGATGGTAGATTTACCTACGTTGGTATAGCCCACCAGTGCCACGCGCACCATTCTGCCTCTGTTTTTTCGCTGTGTAGTCTTCTGCTTGTCGATTTCAGCTAGTCGCTCTTTGAGCAGACTCATTCTGCCGAGGATGATACGGCGGTCCATCTCGAGCTGGGTCTCACCCGGTCCACGCAGACCAACAGAACCCTTACCGCCACCAGATCCTGAACCACCACCCTGTCGTTCCAGGTGAGTCCAGAGTCTTTGCAGACGAGGGAGCATATAGCGGTATTGCGCCAACTCTACCTGGGTTTTAGCCGCAGCGGTTTGCGCACGCATGGCGAAGATATCGAGGATGAGTGAGGTGCGGTCCAGAATCTTCACCTGCAGTTCCTGTTCGATGTTACGGATCTGTTTGGCAGAAAGCTCATCATCAAAGATGACCATACCTACTTCTCTATCTTCCTCTTCTTCGTTTTTGATATATTCTTTGATTTCTTCGAGTTTACCCTTACCCACATAGGTGGTCTGGTTAGGAGAAACCACCTTCTGCGTGAATCGCTTTACGGTGACAGCCCCCGCAGTATCGGCAAGAAATTCCAACTCGTCGAGATATTCTTTTGTCTTGGCTTCATCCTGTGTCTTGGTAATCAGACCCACGAGTACAGCGGTTTCCGCCTTGACTTCTGATATTACAAATTCTTTCATCTAATTTCTTTATATATATAATAATGTGAAAAGATAGTGCAAAGATAGTGTAAAATACAGAGAAGACAAAATATAGCGTCAATATTTTAACTTTTTTATTAATG
>JAJXBQ010000468.1:0-1124 GCA_021640525.1 Segatella copri | reverse complement strand
ATAAGACCTTCATCGCCCATGCTTTGTGGGAATACGCCTTGATTGAGGCCCATGACGAATACCTTAGGCCACCATTGGCTATAACCACGTTCGATAGTAGTAATCACCACATGGTCCAAGGACGGAGGAATCATAGAATAATTCACATCGCTCAAGCCTTCTTCGAGGAGCAACATCATCTCATCCAGTGTCAACACTTCATCCTTCATGACCACAGAGATTTCATCTATGAAAGAAATAACCGCATTGTACATCTGTTCATGGCTGGCTTTCGACTCTTGATCCCCCACCGTTTCTGCATCTTTTGCCCATTCATAGAGACGCTGTGGCACTTGCAAGGTTTCTAACAAACCATACAGCTGCGCACCCCAATCAGCGCCCGTATGACCTTCGCTATGAGCGGCAAAGTCAAACCATGGGGATAGGATGTCCATAATGGTTTGCCTTGCTTGGTTGACACGAGCTCTACGAGGTGCATCAGCGTGACCTTCTTCATCTTGCCCTTCATGAAAGCCTCGTAAATAGGGCCAGCTTTCACGTTCCCATTTATAATGGTCGATACCAAACTCGAGTACGTAGTTCTCTAATTCATCTACGGCCTCACGGGTAAGGGGCATCAAGTCTGTTTTAAGCAATAAGAACATGCTGTCTCGACTGTAGCTATGGCGCACGATATCAAAGAGGGCTGTCAACAATTCGCCTAATGGATGGTTTTTCATAGGCCGCTGACGGTCGATAAAGTGCGGAATGCCATACCGAGCCAAAACCTTCTCTAAGGTATCACCGTATGTTTCCGACTCGCGAAGCATAATACATACATCGCGATAGCGAGTCTCTGGAGAAGATTCTACATAAGCTAAAATACGACGAGCCACCGCATCGGCTTCCCGTTCTCGATTATATCCACGAATGAGTGGAATCGTAGTATCAGTAGAATTTTGCTTACTAGGGCTAGTAAAGTAGTTCGCCTCTAACTCATGTACAATTTGAGGACCCCGTTTACCATCAAATCCAACCCAGTTAATTCTAGATCCATAACGAGCAACTAAAGTATCGTAAATCTCTAAAGGACGGCTAAAGAGATGTTCCCCTCGACGTGCAATATGTAAAGCCTTTGGAGCCAT
>JAJXBQ010000159.1:0-7914 GCA_021640525.1 Segatella copri | reverse complement strand
GAATATATACAATATAATAGAGATAATTACGTTTTTATCTTGAAAGTATAGATTTAATTATGAATAAGATAAAGGTAGGTGTATGTTTTGCCCTTTGCAGTCTGGCAGCCCCATCTATGGCACAGTATATGTGGCAGGAGGGGGATGGCACGGAGAAGATAGATCTTCGGGAAGATATACAATATGGTGTTGAGATGCAAGGGTCGTTTTCGAAAGGTAAAACCCCATTGTGGCTTAACGCAAACAAACATGGATTAAGTTCTTTAGAGAAGAATAACGGCTATCTCAGAGGTAGTCTGGTTCGTCCGCTTTCTGCAGATTCTGCTCGCCGCTGGGCTGTAGGATATGGAGTAGATGTGGCAGTACCGGTAAACTATACCAGCAATATAGTGGTGCAGCAGGCTTATGTGGAGGCCCGCTGGCTTTATGGTGTGCTGACTGCAGGTGCCAAGGAATATCCGATGGAGCTGAAAAACCAGTCGCTCTCCAGTGGTAGCCAGTGTCTGGGTATCAATGCCCGTCCGATACCTCAGGTTCGTCTGGCGCTTCCTGAATATTGGACGCTTCCGTTTGGTAGAGGCTGGCTGCAACTGAAAGGTCATCTGGCTTATGGTATGACTACGGATGATGGCTGGCAGCATGATTTTACGAAACGGCAGACTAAATATTGTGACCACATGCTCTATCACAGCAAAGCAGGTTTTCTGCGTATCGGAAACGAGAATGCTTTCTGTCCGCTCAGCATAGAAATGGGCTTGGAAATGGTTGCTCAGTTTGGTGGCAATGCATATCGTCCAATAGGTGACAGTATGGAACAGATTCCTACCGAGAAAAATCTGAAAGGCTTCTGGCATGCGCTGTCGGCAACCGGCTCTGATGCAGGTGAAGGGGCTTATGCCAATGTTGCCGGCAACCAGTTGGGCAGTTGGCTGATGCGTATCAATTATGACACTGACAGTTGGAAAGCTGCCATCTATGCCGATCATTATTTCGAAGATCACAGCCAGATGTTTCTCCTCGACTATAATGGATATGGTGAGGGCGCAGACTGGAATAAGAAAGTAAAACGTCGTTTCTTCATGTATTCGCTGAAGGACATCATGCTGGGCTTCGAACTGAATCTGAAGTATTCGCGCTGGCTGAAAAATGTGGTGCTGGAGTATCTCTATACCAAATATCAGAGTGGTCCGTACAATCATGACCGTACATCGGGTATCGCAGACCATATAGCGGGTACTGATGATTATTATAATCACAGCATCTATCCTGGATGGCAGCATTGGGGCCAGGTGATAGGAAATCCACTCTACCGTTCGCCTATTTATAATAACGACGGATGTATTGATATCAGAAACAACCGTTTCATAGCTTATCATCTGGGTTTTGATGGTCAGCCTACACAGCGGTTGGGCTATCGTATATTAGGCACCTATCAGAAAGGTTGGGGTACATATAGCAACCCGTTTACAAAAAAGCATCATAATGTAAGTTTTCTGGTAGAGGGTCATTATGATTTCCCGCATCAGTGGCAGTTGAAGGCAGGCTATGCGATGGATTTCGGTAGCGAAAAGATGCTGGGGCATAATGCCGGTATGCAGATAACCATCAGCAAAAGAGGCTTGCTGACGAAAAGAAATAATAATCGATAAGATAGAAAATATGAAAAAGATAATAGGGGTGCTTTCCCTTGCTGTTATGATGCTCACTCTAAGCTCATGTGAGGTAGAAACAAGCCCGAATGGTGATTTGGATGGTTTCTGGCATCTGGAGCAGGTAGATACTTTAGCTACAGGGGGTACTTGTAACTTTGCAGATAAGCGCGTGTTCTGGGGCTGCCAGTATAAGTTGATTCAGGTTGCTGATTATGATTACTTTGGTGATGGTAGAGGATTTTATCTGCGTTTTGAGCAAACCTCCGACAGTTTGCTGATTACATCTGTTTATCGTAATAAATGGCATGAAGATTATGGAGGCGATGTACTTTTAACAGAAATGAATGATTCTTTGCGTAGCTGTGGCATCAATCATCTGAATGAGCATTTTGCCAAGGAGGTAATGACCGGAGGTAAGATGCAACTGAAGAGTAAAACCCTGAGATTGCGGTTCAGAAAATTCTGAAAAAAAGCCCTCGATGCATGTAGCACCGGGGGCTTTTTTGTAGTATGCTCGGTTTCTTACTTCTTCCTTTCTGATTCCTTGATGAAACCATGTCGGTAAGCATAGAGAAGCTCCTTCAGGTCTTCTATCTGCTTACGGAGTTCGCAACCTATATCTGTGTCGGCTACCAGCATTCGGCGGTTCGACATTTCTACAATCTGTGTGGTACTCTTGATGTCGGTACCTTGCTTGATAGCATCTTCCATACTCGTAAATGGCTCGTGCTGGACCAGCTGAAATCCGCGGGAGTGATATACTAAGGTGTAGCCGGCAATGCCAGTCTCGTTGTGGTAGGCTTTAGAGAAACCTCCATCGATAACCATCAGCTTACCGTTTGCCTTGATAGGGTTCTCGCCCTTGGTTGTGCGAACGGGCACGTGCCCATTGATGATATGGCGGTTAGGACCGGTTACCCCAAACTCATCCATAATATGGTCGATAACCTGTTCGTTATCGCGCAACAGGAAATAGTATCCCTTCTCTTCTTTATGAGTCTCCTTATCGGTAATGAAATAGCGCTCGAAGGTGGCCATCTTACTCTTGTCGAAGAGCGGACTGTCAGGACCGCACCATAGGTAGATGAAATAATCGATGGCATATTCCTTTTCATTCGGATCAGAATCTGATTGGAAAGCTGTGCGTATCTGCATGCCCGTATGATGCATCAGGGCTCTGCCGCTGAATTTCTTGCCAGGATATATTTCTACCTCTTTTAATGAACCATCTTCGTTGAGCGGACAGGAAGCATGGAAAAGCAGGTTGTTGTTGAAGATAGCGTACATGCAACCATGCTGCAGCATAACCTTGATATGCTTGTGCAGCTTCTCGCAGACCATAAACGAATGATGCAGTTTCTGAATCAGAATTTCCTCTTCTTCAGATAGCTTGTCTGGATTGTCCGGATCGATGGTAGGGAAGTGGCATGAGGTCATGTCATACTCTTTTCCGTCAATCTCTACCTTGCCTTTCCTGTAATCGATATGGTCAAAAAGACAACGGTCTTTCATCTTCCATTCCGGATGCTTCTTGAAAAGCTGGCTCTCTAATTTAAACTGGATGACAGCTATAGCCTTGTGCATCTGAGAGGTGAGCCGCTGAGTCTTTTCATCCATTGCTGCTGCACCTCCGCTGAGCTTAGGCAGAAATTCTTTGCAATCATCCTCCTTGTAGGTTTCCATCGCAAAAGTAGCAAGTGGTACGAGGTTGATGCCATAGCCTTCTTCCAATGTCGAGAGGTTGGCGTATCGCAGGGAGAGACGGATCACATTACAGATGCAGGCATCATTGCCGGCAGCTGCTCCCATCCATAGTACATCGTGATTACCCCACTGGATGTCCCAACTGTGGTAGCGGCGCATCTTGTCCAAGATGATGTGGGCTCCTGGACCTCTATCGTAAATATCGCCCAGAATATGGAGCTGGTCGATAGCCAGGCGCTGGATGACGTTGGCTATAGCGATGATGAAATCATCGGCTCTGCCTGTGCTGATAATCGTATCAACAATAACATTGACATAGGCTGTCTTGTCATGATCTTCAGTATGCTCGTGCAAAAGCTCCTGGATAATATACGAGAAATCGCATGGCAGCGATTTGCGCACCTTGCTTCGGGTATATTTGCTGGAAACATCACGGCATACAGCCACCAACTGGTGCAGGGTGATGTGATACCAGTCGTTGATGTCGGGTTCGTTCTGCTTGACGAGTTCCAGTTTCTGCTCAGGATAGTAAATAAGAGAGCAGAGCTCTCGCTTCTCCTGTTCGCGAAGGGTATTGCCAAAGAGTTCGTTCACCTTACGCTTGATATTTCCTGATGCATTTTTCAGTACATGCAGGAAGGCCTCATACTCACCATGGATGTCGGCAAGGAAATGCTCGGTACCCTTTGGCAGGTTGAGGATGGCTTGCAGGTTGATAATCTCGGTGCTCGCCTCTGCTATAGTAGGGAACGACTGAGAGAGCAACTGCAAATATCTCATGTCTTGTTCTATATTATAATTTTTCATGTTTTTTTCCATTTTCTTAGAGCCTTTTTACTATTTATCTTTTGCAAAGATAGTATAAATAATAGATAAAACACAGGAAAAAAGTATTTTTTTTGAAAAATCTTTCTGCTTTTTCAGATTTTTGCAGTACTTTTTCAGAAGAAATATAATAATTCTTCAAACTAACTATATTTGATTATGAAACAAACTATTCTTGTTACAGGTGGTACAGGCTTCATAGGTAGCCATACTACCGTAGAGTTGCAGCAGGCTGGCTACAATGTTGTTATTGTAGATGACCTCTCAAACTCAAAGATTGAAGTACTCGATGGTATCGAGAAGATTACAGGCATCCGCCCTGCTTTTGAACAGGTTGACTTGCGCGACAAGGCTGCTACCGAGGCAGTATTCCAGAAATATCCTGATATTAAGGGTATCATTCACTTTGCTGCAAGCAAGGCAGTAGGCGAGAGCGTACAGAAACCATTGTTGTATTATCGCAACAATATCGTATCGCTCATCAATCTCCTGGAACTTATGCCAAAGTATCAGGTAAAGGGTATCATCTTCTCTTCTTCTTGTACCGTTTATGGTCAGCCGAAGCCTGAGAATTTGCCTGTAACAGAAGAGGCTCCTCATCAGAAGGCTACTTCACCTTATGGCAATACTAAGGAGATTAATGAGCAGATCATAGCTGATTATATCCATAGTGGTGCAGCCATCAAGAGCATTGTATTGAGATATTTCAATCCTATAGGTGCACATCCTTCTGCTGAGATTGGTGAGTTGCCAAATGGTGTGCCAAACAATCTGATTCCATACGTTACTCAGACAGCTATGGGTATCCGCAAGGAACTCACTATCTTTGGTAATGATTACGATACTCCTGATGGAACCTGTATCCGCGACTATATTTATGTTGTAGACTTGGCTAAGGCACATGTAGCTGCTATGGCACGTGTTCTTGATAAGGAGACTGAGCCTATCGAATATTTCAATATCGGTACAGGTAATGGAAACTCAACTCTCGAAATTGTTGAGACTTTTGAAAAAGCTACAGGTGTGAAACTGAATTGGAAGTATGGTCCACGAAGAGAGGGCGATATTGAGAAAATTTGGGGTGATTGCACCAAGGCGAACAAGGTACTCGGCTGGAAGGCTGAGGCTAAGCTTGAAGATGTGTTGGCTTCTGCTTGGAAATGGCAGCAGAAACTTCGCGCTGATGGCATCATGTAAAGTGTTGGTTGTTTTAGAAAATAATGTGAATTGGCTTCTTTTTTCCTCTGAAAGGTTAAAAAAGCTAATTTTTGGGAAACTTATCGTCGGGAAGACGGTAAGTTTCCTTTTTTTTATATATCTTTGCAGAAAGAACTATTGGTTTAACGAAACTTGAAAATATATGAAACAGACTTTACTTTCAATATTAACAATTGCAATGTTAGCACTTTCTGTTCCTTCGGATGCTATGGCCAACGAGGGAAACATAGAATGGGCAGACCTAGATGTGGCAGATATCAACTTGAACTATGCTGGGGGCGTGATGCATATCACCGGCGCTAGCGGGCAAGTGGTGAGAATATATAATGTGGCAGGTGTTACTATCAAGACCTTCCGCATAGAAGGTAATGACAAGCGCGTAAACTTGCCATTGGCTGATGGTATCTATATTGTAAAGGTGGGGAATACCTTTACGCGCAAAATTTGCGTAAAGCATTAATAGTGCTATAGAGGCCTTAGAATGCCGTTTAACTTTAATCAGAAAGTGAAAGTCTTTCATTTTTCGTTACTTATTATTTCTTGCTGTTTGATGTTCTGTTCTTGCCACGACAGGGTGCCAAACAGCAATTTCCAATTATCGCTAGATGATTATCAGGACTTACGTTCTTCTGCCTATGCTATCAATTCGAGGACGGTGAGGAATCTGATAGACAGCATCATGCGAAATGATAAAGACCGACATGCTGCTGATTTGCATACCCGTCGCTATTATCAGAATGAAGGTAATCTGCTTTGGATTACACGTCATGGGGTAAATAGTCAGGCTGACTCCCTGGTGACTTGCCTGCGTACTGTAGCGGATATGGGATTTGATAAACGTCGGTTCTATGTGGATGCTATTGCCCGAGATATTGACAGGTTACGAGATTTAAATCTAGATTCAGCTGATAATCAGATAAATCAAGTGATAGCCCGACTGGAGTATCGCTTGACCAAAGCTTACTTCAGATATACGATGGGGCAGAATTTTGGATTTATGAATCCTAGTTTTGTTTTCAATCGTTTAGATACTCTTGCTCCCAATCCTTATGATAGTGACAAGAGACCCGTTAGGTTCAGAGGTCTGTTTGATGTAAAAATGGCTCATGCAGATGATGCGTTCTATCAGAAGGCTATGCAAATGGTTAGATGCGACTCGGTGGCTTCCTTCCTGAAAGAAGTACAGCCTAAGAATCCTTTCTATTATCAACTGCTGGAGAAATTGAAGGCTGGAGGACTGGGCAAGGCGATGAAAATCAAAATTCTCTGCAACATGGAACGTTGCCGCTGGAGACAGTATGATAATCCCTGGCAACACGAAAAATATGTGGTTGTCAATATACCATCGTTCCATCTGATGGCTATTGATCATCAGGATACGCTCTCGATGCGCATAGGATGTGGAGCCAGTAAAACCAAAACCCCGATATTGAACAGTCATATCAAACGTATGGAGTTGAATCCTCAATGGTTTGTTCCCCGTAGTATCGTTCTCCATGATATGATACACCGGGTGGGCAATCATGGCTACTTTCGCGCGCGTAACTACTATGTAAGGGAAGTGGCAACAGGTAAGGAGGTTGACTTAAACAGAGTAACTCGATCTATGCTTATTTCTGGTGCTTATGGCATCGCTCAGCGGGGCGGAAAGGGGAATGCTCTGGGAAGAATCATCTTCCGTTTTGATAATAATTTCTCGGTCTTCCTGCATGATACTAACAGTAAGGGCGTGTTTGGACAAGAGGATAGAGGAGTATCGCATGGATGTATCAGAATAGAAAAACCGTACGATTTCGCTGTCTTCCTATTGGCTGACAAAAACGAGAAACTGAAGGAAAAGATATACTATTCGATGACAGCAGATTCGCTAGCCAATAAAAAACTTGTTGTGAATAACGTAAAGGTTAATCCTCAAGTTCCTCTCTTCATAACCTATTATACACTCTATCCGTTAGCAGGAGACAGAATAGCTGAATATTCTGATGTGTATGGATTTGATGCGGTAATATTCGATATGTTGAGAAAATATCTATAAACAACACATTTGTAAAAGCAATGATAAACGATAAAGAACTCTTGGCGATGATTAGGGATTCTAAGACCCAACGCGAAGGCTTTGCTGTACTGGTAAGTCAGTATAGCGAGCCGTTGTATTGGAAGGTTCGCCATATTGTTTTAGATCATGATGATGCTGATGATGTGTTGCAGAATGCCTTTGTTAAGGCTTGGACCAATCTGGATTCGTTTCAGGGAAAGTCTTCGCTCTCAACATGGCTTTACCGTATAGCAATTAACGAAGCGCTTGATTTCTTGAGACGCAAGAAGCAGATGGTAAATGTCAGTACCGAAGACGAGCCGGGCTTGGCTTCACGTCTTCTTGCCGATGACTATTTTGATGGTGACCAGATTCAGGCAGAACTGCAAGAGGCTGTAGCCCAACTGCCTGATGTTCAGCGCACAGTTTTCACTCTAAAATATTATGATAATATGAAATATTCAGAGATGAGTAAGGTGC
>JAJXBQ010000467.1:0-1134 GCA_021640525.1 Segatella copri | reverse complement strand
GTCTACTAACTGCTCTGCGTTGCCGTGGTCTGCACAGATGAACATCACGCCATCCACCTCTTTTAATGCCTCAACAGCACGTCCTACGCACTCGTCAACCACCTCAATGGCCTTGATCGCTGCGGACTCTACGCCGGTATGACCTACCATATCCGGGTTCGCGAAGTTGATGATGATCACATCATATTTATCAGACTTGATGGCGTTTACCAGCTTGTCGCATACCTCATATGCGCTCATCTGAGGCTTCAGATCATAAGTTGCCACATCCTTTGGAGACGGAACTAAGACACGATCCTCACCCTGGTTTGGCTCCTCAACACCGCCGTTGAAGAAGAAGGTTACATGAGCGTACTTCTCAGTCTCAGCGATTCTCACCTGAGTCTTGCCGTGGTCTGCCAGGTACTGACCCAGAGTATTGGTAATGCCCTCTTTCTTGAACGCAACCAGCTTGTCTGTGATGGTCTCATCGTAATCGGTGAAACATACATAGACAAGATCTAATTTTTTCTCTCTTGCAAATCCATCAAACTCTGCGTCACGGAATGCGTGAGTGATCTCTCTTGCACGGTCTGGACGGAAGTTAAAGAAGATCACAGAATCATTGTCCTGGATCGCTGCAACTGGCTTTCCGTCTTTTACTACTGCAAATGGCTCTACGAACTCATCTGCCTTGCCGTCATCATAAGAAGCCTGGATTCCTGCAGTTGCGCTTTCTGCCGTCTTTCCTTCGCTCTTCGTCATCACGTTATATGCTTTTTCTACACGATCCCATCTCTTATCACGGTCCATGGCGTAGAAACGTCCCATGACAGTTGCTACCTGGCCTACGCCAAGCTCTGCCATCTTGGATTCCAGTTCCTCTACAAAGCCTTTACCAGATTCTGGTGGAGTGTCACGGCCATCTAAGAAGCAGTGTACATACACCTTCTCAAGACCATTTCTCTTAGCCAGTTCCAGAAGACCATAGATATGGGTCAAATGGCTGTGAACACCGCCAGTAGATACCAGGCCAAACAGATGAAGGGCAGAATCATGCTTCTTGCAGTTCTCAACAGCTGCTAAGAATTCCTGGTTCTGGAAAAAATCTCCATCCTGGATGGATTTGGTGATCTTGGTCAGCTCCTGGTAAAT
>JAJXBQ010000158.1:0-7960 GCA_021640525.1 Segatella copri | reverse complement strand
GTTTGTCGTACATGCTCATGGCTTTTCTGATGGCGAGCTGGTGGAGTTCGGTGGCAGTGAGATTGCATCCTTCAGGACGCATATATCTGAGCAGGATGCGGAATCCCTTGCCCGAGACGGTGATGTAGAAGATCATGGTGAAGGGCATGTTTCGGGCTTTCTGCCTGAGCGCCGCGATGTTTTTGGGGGGCACGTCGTCATAATCGAGCATCAGCCAATAGGTTTCCTTCTGGAAGTCAGTCAGCTTCTTGGAGCTTCCCTTGAGTTGCACGCTGGGTGTGATGCAGGGCAGCCGGTGCTTGATGTCCTCTGCCGTTCTCTTGTCCACCTTTATCATCGACCTGTAGCCTTCGGTATTGGTTTTCACCGGTGCCGAATGCATGATTGTGTACTCCAGCACCTTTCTGTTGGGGAGAGGCTTGCTGGTAGAGGTCTTCAGAGTCTGGAAAAAAGAGGGCAAGACCTCTTTCTCCTGTTCTGTTTCCGGGTTATTTCCGGTCTCGTTTGTGGGTTTAATCTCTTTCATTTCTTTTTGGGTTTTATGAGTTTGAATATTTGGTTTAATTCCGATTTTTTCATCGCAACAGAATTGTAGGATAGGATATTTTTCCAGTGACTCAAACTATTGCTGAGGTCGCCCCAGTGTGCCGAACCTTTGTGCAGCATCCATTTGCTCACTTCATCGCAGTAATACCAGAATCTGGTTTTTCCTTGGATGTTTCCTTCATATTCCCAGATCGTACCATTCCAGGCATCCTCCAGATCCTTGTTTATGAGAATGGATATGATGGCTTTATCCATTGCGTAGAGGATTTCTGGAGTGATCATCTTATTTTTTATCTTTTCCTTTATTGTGTCACGTCCACCCATTACTATTCTGATGTCTGTGGCATTTACACCACATACGTTGGCGATAGCCATTTTTACGCTGGCTTCTTCTTCCATTTCTGCTGAAAATTTCAGCACTTCTTGTTTTGTTACGTTATTATTTTCCATGCTGCGAAGTTACACAAAAAGCTGCACATTGGCAGTGAGGGCTATAGCCCTCACTTTTCACAAAGAATAACCTAGGTTAAAGTTTTTAACGCAGCATTTTTGCGCCCATTTTTGTGGGGGTATTTTGAAGAAGAAGTAGTGAAGAAGCGAAACAGCGGAAAAGTGATGAGGTGAAGGGTGAAGGGTATATTTTAAATCTTATATTATATTCTTTTTTTAGGATTTTTGGAAAATCCAGAAAGTCAGAAAAATGAAAAAACGGATTTTTTCCCTTGCCGCGCGTATATATAAAAAAGAGTTTTCAAACCTTCACCCTTCACCTTTTTATTTAACATTTTGGGTGTCAGATAGTTACGGGTGAAGGGTGGTGAAGGGTGTTTTTCGCTTTTTATAAACATATTTTAAGAATTCAGTCCGTTTTTACATATTTTAAGCGTTTATTTTTGGTTTCGAAATGGGTGCTTTTTTTTTAGGGTCCCTTTTTTCCTCATTTCTTACCGCTGAAATCTTTGAAAAAGTGTGTAGGGTAGGGAATCCCGTTTTATGTTGTGTTAAACAATTATCAGATAAAAGAAGTTAACGATACCGAAAAAGGACTGATTTTTAAACAAATATTAACGCAGAAAACTTGAAGTTTCGCATATTAGATTCAGGTTTCGCAGGTTCAGGAGGTAAAGGAGTTAAATCGTTAAATGAGTTAAAGAAGTTAAATGAGTTATCGCTCCCTACGTTCGCTAGGAGTTAAGACAACAGTCTTTTTGGCGTAGTTTTTTAAGCAGCAAGACATACGTCTTAACTCCTTAACTTCCTTAACTCCTTTAACTACCTGATATGCGAAGTTCAGTTATTTGGCCAATAATGATGTTAATTTCATTCAAATATTTGGCGTTATCAAGATTTTGCAGTATATTTGCATCCAAAGAATTTAAAACTACTTTAGCAACCAGCTCTTATTCCAACAAAGATTAAGGATATTGTTAAATTTAAAATAATTAAGGATTATGAGTGAAAGTGAGATTGAGGGCTTTATCAACAAAGTTGAATCAGGCTTAGTTGAAGCTCAGCATGATATGTTGGTAGAAAAGGCTTTATACAATCGTCCTGTTGTCATTAGTGACGGAAATGGCGGGGTAGTAGAAGTTTCTGCCAAGCAATTATTAAATTAGAAAAGGTTTTATCATTCTTTTAACTAGAGTCGCCCTTTGCGGCATGGATTTTTAAAACAGAAGATTATGAAGCAGGTAGAAGAAAGATACATCAGCTTGCTGACCGACTTCGGCTTCAAGCGAATTTTTGGAACAGCAATGAACAAGGATTTGCTCATTTGCTTCCTCAACAGCTTGTTTAATGGCAGACAGGTTGTGAAGGACGTGTCGTATCTGAACCCGGAGCACGTGGGAGATGTCTATACCGACCGCAGAGCCATCTTCGACGTATATTGTGAAGGCGAAAACGGCGAGAAGTTCATCGTAGAAATGCAGAATGCCTACCAGACGTATTTCAAGGATCGCGCCCTTTTCTACTCAACCTTTCCTATCCGTGAGCAGGCACCTAAGGGGAATGACTGGGATTTCAAGCTCAATCATGTCTATACCGTAGCCCTGCTCAACTTCAGCATGAACGAGGACGCCTTCGACAAGGAGAAAATCCGCCATCATGTGCAGTTGTGCGACACAGCTACCCACAAAGTATTTTACGACAAGCTCGAATATATCTATGTAGAGATTTCCAAGTTCAACAAACCCCTGGAAGAACTGGATACGCTCTACGAGAAGTGGCTCTATGCTCTGAAGAACCTCTATAAGCTTACCCAGCGCCCTAAAGAACTGTGCGACAAAGTTTTCGACCGTCTCTTCGAGGAAGCCGAGATAGCCAAGTTTACTCCGCAGGAAATGAGGGAGTACGAGACCAGCAAGATGGCATATCGCGACATCAAGAATTCCGTAGACACTGCTAAGCGTGAAGGTATAGCTGAAGGTATGGAAAAGGGAATGAAGGAAGGCTTGGAAAAGGGTAGAGCTGAAGGTATGAACCAGCGAAGCCTTGATATTGCCAGGAACATGCTTGCTGATGGCGTTGACATCAATCAGATTATGAAGTATTCCGGTCTTACCCAGGAACAGATAGAAAAATTGAAATAAGATATTATCTTAGAGGTAACAGATAAGAATTCCCCCATCCTGCCATCAAAAGCAGGATGGGGGAATTTGCTTAATAGCTAAGAATATGCTGGCAATGGGACTTTCTGCCGAACAGGTTGCCAAGGCTACCCAGCTGCCTTTAGATATCATTAAGAATCTGAGCAATTCTTAAAAAACAGAAAGCGGAGATGTAGATTACGAATATCACCATATAATCAAGGGTCTATACGCCACCTTTTCATCGTGGCATATAGACCACTCAACATTCAACAATCTCTAACATTATCGGAATTACTATATTCTGTTTCCTGATTTTGGAAAAGCGTACGAGTTCGTACACAATCTTAACTGGACTCATATTAGGCGACTGCTATCTGAAAATAAAAAGAGGGTGAGTCATCTGGTTATGACACACCCTCTTTTTGGCTTTTATTTCTTTTTCTTCTTCTTCTTTTTGATGCCGAAGAAATCGCGCCAGCCGTTGAAGTCTTTCTTCATGATGAGGCCGAGACCCTGCGTGTTCAGACTGTTGCGCGTAAAATAGCGGTCGTTGGTCTGATTGTACATGCGTATGGCGAGGTTGCCGTTAGGGAAGATGAGGTAGCGGAGGTCAAAATCACCGATGAAACTCTGCGTGGCATTCGGATTGTCGCGATAACCGAACTGGCCATTGAAGAGTAACCGGTTGTTGAGCAGCTTGCCACTCAGAATGCCCTCATATTCGGCATTGTTGAAACCTTCATCGCCCGTAGATATGTTGGCACCGAAATTCCAGTTGTTGCTCTTCACCACGTTGGAAAGTACGGTGTTCAGCTGCTGCGAGATGGTGCCGCTCAGCAGGCTCTGCATCGCCAGCGAAGTCTGACTCTGCTGTTCGCCATCCTCGCTCACCTGGTTGTTGTTGGTCTGGGCGTAGAACCGGCCGATGCCCAAGAGATAGAGCACCTGCTGGTTCATCTCTTCCTGCGAATTGATGATAGAGTAGATCATCTGCTTCGCATCGCTGTTAACCGTAGGCAGGTCCATAGAGAAATCTACCTTAGGCGATTGAGGCGTGCCGGTAATGTCCATCAGGCAGTCTACGCGGATGTTGTTGCCCGAGAACGAACGGCCTATGCGCAGGTCGCTCAGCGGTACTCCGTTTACGGTATATTTAGCCCGCAGGTTGAGTGGGGCGTTGTATGGGTTGCCACCGAAGGCGATGGTGCCGCCCGGCATAAACTCGAACTCCTTCTTGATGAGATTCTGGATGGTGAGCTTGTAGGTGCCGTGGTCTACCACATAGTTGCCAAACATGTCGAACGAGCCCTTGTTGAAGTAGTTGGCGCGAATTACGCCATCTCCGTTCAGGGTGATGTAATCGCCCGACTGCTCGTCCATGATCAGCTTGAGCGTGAGGTTCTGGTTGGTGTTTACGAGGAAGTTGATGCGCATATCCGATTCGAAATCGATGTCATCCTCTCTCTGTTTTGTGGTTGGAGCCCCGTTCAGGCTGTCCATGATATCCGGCACAATCTCGTGCCAGTGGATAAAGCTCTTGTCGCTGATGGCGTCCGGACTTGCCACATTATATACAAAGATGCTGCCTGGTTCGGGTTCGGCGTTGATATCGATGACGGTTTCGCCGCTCTTGCCGTGGATGCCTACCTCGCCCGTGGCATAGATGGTGCCATAGAAGGTGTTGTCGCCAAACTCGCGGGTATCGAAGCCCAGGAAGTTGTGCGCCTTGATATCGAGGTCGTAGCTCAGCCTGGTGAGGTGCTTGTGGTGGATGCCTCCGCTCAGGATGGCTATGTTGCGGTTGCGGTCGAAGATGGTATCATTCTCTATGAGAATATCGTCTGGGATAGCGTGGGCACGGAGCGCATCGAAGGTGTAATCGGTGTTGAGCTGCTTGAGGTGCACCTTGCCGTGAGCGGTAAGGTCGCCCACGAGATTGATGTTTTTCAAATCGCCCACCACATTGAGATGGCCATCGCCCCAGGCTTCTACCTGGTTCATGAAACTGCCGCAGAAATTCTCGAGGAATTTCATGCTGGTGCCCTGGGCATCGATACCCAGGTCGATATAGTTGCGCTTAGGCGAGACGTATCCGTTGATGAGCGTCTGATGCTCCGGACCATCATCGGCAACTGCATGAATATCAATCTGTTCAAGCTCCTTGTTGAAGTTGACACCAGCATGGAGCACACCGAGCGGTCCGTTTTCGAAGGTAAACTCCTTCACGTCTAGCTGGGCGTGGGCATCAGGGTCGTTGAAGAGGCTCTTGATGATAGCCTTGCCCGAAGCCTTGCCGGTGAAATCTACCGAATGGAAATTGACGAGGTTCAGCACGTATGCCACATCCACATCCTTCAGGTCGGCTACGATAGAATCGGTCTTCTCGGGTGTAGCAAGACCGGAAACGATGACGTGCTGCTGGTCGTGGCTCACGGCGAAATGGTCTACCAGCAGGCGGTTCTTGCTGTAGATGATGTCGGCAGGATGAACCTCCCACGGCGTGCCGTCGATTCTGATTTCAGACGGGTGTATGGTTACGTGGGCGGTAGAAACCTGATTTTCGTTCTTGAAGAACTGCGCCCTCGTATCGATGATGCCCTGGATAGGGAGCTTAGCCGAATGGTTGTTGTAGAAGAGCTTGGCGAAGAGCTGGTTGTCGGCAGCGGCTGCCTTTACGTGGATGCCCGGTCCGTTATCTCCCCATTTGCCCTGCCTAATCTGTGCATCTATCTTGAGCGAATCGTTGATGGTATGCAGTCGCACTTTGGCTCCATGATAGTCTTTTGCGCCATAGCTGAAGTCAGGCACGCTGGCATAGATGTTGACGGTTTTCTCGGCATCGTTCATGAATCCATCGGCAAAGACGGGCTGCTCTATCTTCAGCGGAATGCCCAGCATGCGCTGCAGTATCTCGGTAGAGGTGATTTCTGCCTGGAAGGTGAAATGGTTCTTCGCACTCCTGTCTACCTTGCCGATGCCCGGAAGGGTAGGCAGTTTGCTGGCTATCAGGTTGGTGAAGCTCTTGGTGAGGGTAGCGTAATCGTACTCTCCATTAACATGGATGCTGGCGAACGGGGCTTCGAGGTCGAAATAGCTGTCCTTGCCCTGGTTCTTGGCGCTTACGGTGATGTCATCGAGACTGTAGGTCTTGTCGGCTACCTTCAGTCCCAGGATGGTTGGCAGCAGATGCTGAACATGGGCTGTTGCGGCATACTGCTTGCGGGGGATGGAGTAGGAGCCTTCTACCTGGATGTTGGCGTTAGGGTCGGCGATGGATGCGAGTCCTTCGAGCAATCCCCGGTTATAGCTGCCGTCTATCTGAATGTTGCGGTAGCTGTACTTGTTGAAATCGAAGCGCGGAATGCTGCCCTTGGCATAGAAATGCTGCTTGTTGCCGTGAGCCGAAAGCGATGCTGCCAGGATGCCGAACTGCCCGTTGTCGAGGATTCGGCCCAGGTTGATGCCCTGGGTGTTGATGCTAGCCTTGAGCTCGGAGCCAGCCTTTTCGGCATTGATGGCTACTTCGCCCACGCCGGTCTTCAGCTGTCCGCGGGTGCCTACGTTCTTGCCTGCACCATATACTTCACCTATATAATATATGTCGCCCAGGCGCAGCACTTCTTTCGGAATGCTGATGCGTTTGCCTAGATTTCTGGAAACCTCTCCGATGCCATCGCCTGATATCTTGAGGGCTGAGATGTTTGCCTTCCAGCGCAGAAGGCGGTCCCAATCGCTCACACGGCCGTTAGCCCTGAGCAGCAGACTGCCGCTCTGAGTCTTGAATTCGAGGTTATGGATGCGGGCAGATGTACTGGTGCCCGAAAACTGGAGATGAAGCTGCAGGGCATCCTTGAACTTGCGGAGTTCAGGCACGAAGCAGGCAATATCGGCAAGCGTGATGACGGACGGCTTGATGCCGCCCTGAAACTGGAGTGTAGGCTTTACGATATGCTTGTTCTCGATGCGGTAGGTAGCGCGCAGGTCATCAAACTGCAATTGCGAATGAGGGAGCTCGATGCTGAAGTCTCTGAGCAGGGCTTGCTGCTGGTCGGCATCGAGTTTGAATCTCAGATTTCTGAGTTGAAGTCCTGATTTATCTTTCAGCGCTATCTTCTTGACAGCCAAATGGATATCCTTGTCGGTGAGATGGCCCAGAATAATGTGGGCAGAGAGGTTGGTGATGCCTAGATGCTGCGGCGAAAAGACGCCCGGCTTAGGCGCAATATCGCGCTGGTTGTAGGCAACGGCACCATGCCGGATAATCAGGCTTCCGATGTGCAGGTCGAGCGGAGTATGGCGGGTGGTATCTTTCGAAGCCAGCGAATCGAGCACGAACTGGATGTTCATCGGGCTCTTGGCATCCTGCTTGTAGATGTTGGCGTTGAGACCGAAGAGCTGGGCAGATGAAACCGAAATCTTGCCATCCTTCAAAGGCAGGAAATCGAGCTTTGCCGATACGCGCGAAGCACAGATCATGCTGTCGCCTTTCTGGTCGAGCATCATCACGTCATCTATGATAATGCGGTTGAAGAAGCCCAGATTCACCTTTCCGATACTTACCTGAGTGCCGAATTTCTGAGCCAGTGCACCGGCTACTTCAGAGCCGATGAAGGCCTGTACTGGTGGCACGTGCAACAGTACGACAAGCAAGAAATAGACAGCAGCCAGCGTCCATATAATGCTATTGATGATATGTTTTAAATGTTTCAGAGTTGCTTTCTCTAGTTTACAAAAATGTTACTAATTTGAATTTTGCGACAAAATTACTGAAAAATCGGCATAAAATCGAATAATTCACACAATTTTTCTTTTTTATATCACTT
>JAJXBQ010000157.1:0-7981 GCA_021640525.1 Segatella copri | reverse complement strand
AGCAGCTTGCATACGAGCTCGTTGCCAACACAAACTCCAGTTTCTTCCTCACAGGACCTGCTGGTACAGGTAAGACAACCTTCCTCCACAACGTACAGAAGTTGGTAGGAAAGCAGTTCATCACTCTCGCCCCTACAGGTGTGGCAGCCATCCTTGCCGGTGGTGACACGATACACAGCTTCTTTGGCTTGCCAATGGAAGTGTGCGTACCAGGCACTTGTGGTAAGATGAACGAGGCAAAGATTCTGACGTTGCTCCATGCAGATACCATCATCATCGATGAGGTGTCGATGGTTAGATGTGACATCATGGATGCCATCGACTACACCATGCGCAAGGTACTCAGGAACAACATGCCATTCGGAGGCAAACAGATGATCTTCGTTGGCGACATGTTCCAGTTGCCACCGGTGGTGAAGCAAGGCCCCGAGAAGGACATGCTGAAAGACATCTACAGAACGGATAACTTTTTCTTCTACAAGTCAGATGCCATCAAGCGCATGCGATTGGTGAAGATAGAGTTCCGCAAGGTGTACCGTCAGGATGACGAGCACTTCCTTCACATCCTGGAAAACGTGCGTATGAACAAGGTGACACCAGAGAACATCATGCATCTCAACGGTCGCGTACACGTTCCTACTGCAGAGGATGGAGCTGTCATCACGTTGGCTTCCATCAACAAGACGGCAGACAAGATCAACCTTCAGCGACTGGGGGAGATAGAGGAAGATGAGTTCGTCTATGAAGGAACCGTGGACGGCAAGTTCGAGGAAAAGAAGTTCCCTGTTGACCTGAAGCTTCGCTTGAAGGTCGGCGCACAGGTGATGTTCACTCGCAACGACCAACAGAAGCGTTGGGCAAATGGCACACTCGGCAAGGTGACGAAACTCACCAAGGATGAGATCAGCGTGACACTCAACAATGGCGAGACATACGTGGTGCCTTGCTGCTCATGGGAGTCATACAGCTACGACTACAACAAGGAAGAGCGCAAGATGAAGAAGGAACTGACGGGTACGTTCACCCAGTACCCTCTGAAGCTCGCTTGGGCAATCACCGTGCACAAGAGCCAGGGCATGACCTTCGACCGTCTCTCGCTCGACCTCAGTCGTGGCATGTTTGCTGCCGGACAACTTTACGTAGCGCTAAGCCGTGTACGTTCGCTCGAAGGGCTCTACCTCTCGAAGAACGTCATCCCTCAGTATGCCCACACAAGTCGTGAAGTGCTCACTTATGCAAGCGAGTACAACAACGAGCAGCAGATAGGCAACGAGATAGAGAGCGGAAAGGCTGTCTATGGTGCGCTCCAGCACAACGACTACGACGAGGCTGCCAAGCAGTACCTTATGCTCGTAGCAAAGAAGGCTGAGGATGGCGACATCAAGGAGGCTATGCAACAGGCAAAGCGTTTCCTCGACATCCTGGTGTGCGACGAGCACCTCTACGGAACCATCAAGAGTGTACCGGAGTGTCTGCTTCACGCAAGCCTTTGGGCACCAAAGTTCCTTGCAGGTTTACTCAGCCTCTACGCAGAGAAGTACGAAGATGCATTGGCTTGCATAGAAGAGGTGCTAGCAAAGCATCAATGCCCCGAAGCCATGTACATCAAGTCGCGTGCTTTGGCAAAACTTGAACGCTACAAGGAAGCAGATGAGACCAACTGCCAACTGGCTAACGTGTTCGAGATGGCAACACCCGATGCAAAGGTTCTCTTCATGATAGCCATGCTTAACGAGATGCACATTGGCGATCCTGGGCTTGACCTGATGCGCAAACTCGTAGAGGCACGTCCGAAGTACGACCTTGGCATCCTTGCCTTGCGTACGCTGATGCAATGCCATAACCTGAAGTTGGACAAACAGTCGGACAACAACTGCGAGTTGGTGGATCTCTTTAACTCTGATGCTACAGAAGAAGAGTTTCTTGCACAGCTGAAGGTGTGTCGTGAGAAGGCGCAAAAGTCAATCGCTTACCTGATTCGCAGAATCAAGAAGCAGGAGTTCAACGAGGAGCAACCTATTGCGGAATGATAGGTGGCTCTTCACAAAACAACAACCAAGCAAAAAAGGATGAAAACATTTACAGCAAAACTGAGAAACATAGAACAGGTGAAGTTCCCTATCGTGAAGGCAGCATTCAAGGGAAAGGATGGAAACGTGTACATTGGAGCAATGATGGTTGATACAGGTTCGGTACATTGCATACTCAACAAGTCGGTCCTACCATTGATAGATGAGTCGTGTGTCATAGAAGGAAAGACCATGAACATACATTCGGTTCAGGGAAAAGGTGTAAAGTGCCAAGGGATATCATTCAACTTCAAGATGGGGAATGGCGAGTTTGCGGACACATTCTACGTAAACGAAACTATTGACTTTAATGCCATGTTCGATGGCGTACTGATCGGTATCATCGGTCATGAGTTTCTGCGAAAGAACAAACTTGTGCTTGACTATAATAAGGAAGAACTGCGCCATTCTGATGGCAAGTTAGCAGAAGACGTGAACGATTACGAGTTCTTCTTTCCTATGGAGTTCGGATTGAAGAAGTACAATCTGCCGATTGTGGGCATTGCAAGTGGAGAGAAAGAGTACATATTTGTAGCTGACTCTGGAGCAAACAGTACAATCATGACAAAGTATGTGGTGGAGGATGCTGGCATCAGCAAGGAAATATTGTCTAAAGAAGGTGATGTAACTTGCTTCACCAACGAGACCATGAATACAGATTTCTGCCATGTGACGTTGAGTCTTGTGAGTGTGGGTGGAACAACCAAGGAGCCAAAGCTGTTTGTCGGAGAGGATATTGTGCAGACAATCTCTGACTATGAATACCTGATGGATGGATTAAAAGATCCAGAGGGAAATGATGTGCCACCAATATGCGGATTGCTTTCGTCGGTATTCATGCACAGGAACAAATGGGTGCTGGACTTTGGTGTAGGGCTAATGTATAAAGCGGCTGCATAAGGGGAAGCTATACTCAAAAAGTAGATTAGATATACTACAATTAATGGTTCCAAATCGAGAGGTACCAATAAAGTCGAAAGTTCTTTTCCACTTTCGCAAAAAAAATAGTACCTTTGCACTGTCATTACGACAAAAGCGTTCTTTGAGATATTGAGATACACATCTAACTATTGTACTAAGCTACTGAAGTATAGGAAGTTGATGTTTTGATCGTGCTACTTTTATTTATTATACACCCTAGACCTGAATCGGAGCCCAGACTCGGAATCTTGTAGGACTTGTTTCTTATCGAGATACAAAGGCTCTATCACAAAACTTCGAAAAAACAATGAAGAAGACAGTGAAACCAAGCGCAATCAATGGTGGTTCTGCTGCAAGCAGTGCCCAGTCAACAAACTCATACATGCAGTACACTCAGTACCGTAACAAACAAGGTCACGGATGGGCTGCAGAAGATGCTAACGCAATGTCAGACCGCCTATCTGGAAAGGTGGTTGATCAGGTTGGTACAAACAACAGCTGTAACGGAGCAGACCGTATAGTCGGTGGAGTGGAGATACAGACAAAATATTGTGCTTCGGCACAGGAGTCTGTCAACGCAGCCTTCCATGACTGCAAGTATCGCTACGACGGCATGAAACTCGAGGTGCCAAAAGACCAGTACGACGAAGCAGTCAAGCTGATGGCTACCAAGATCCGTGATGGCCAGGTTCCAGGAATTACAGATCCTGCTGCGGCAAAGGATATGGTTCTCAAAGGTAGTTGCACCTACAAAGAGGCCAGAAACATTGCAAAGGCAGGCAACATCGACTCAATAAAGTTTGATGTGAAGACGCAGTCTGTTACATGTGCGCTAACCTGCGGCATGTCATTCGCTCTAACTTACGCCAACAGTATTCACAGTGGTAAAACCCACAAGCAGGCACTGATGGATGCTTCAACGCAGGCCGCAAAGAGTGGAACAACAGCAATGGTTGTAGGCGTAGGCACACAGCAACTACTTCGAACTTCTGTAGGTCGAAACATGGCAGCATCAGCAACACATGCATCACGTGCAGTTGTAAATGCAGCATGCAAGACAGAGGTTGGCCAACAAATTGTTGAGAAAACCGCATCAGCTCTCGTCGGCAGACAGGTTGTAGGTCAAGCAGCAAAGAATATACTCACCAAAGGCATGCGAACAAATATGGTGACTGGCGGAGTAATGCTTGCTGCTCAGACAATACCTGATGCAGTAAAGGTTTGCCAAGGCAAGATGTCTGGTGGACAGTTCTGCGAAAATGTTGCAAGTAACACTGCTGGTCTTGGTGGAGGATATGCCGGAGCAACAGCTGGTGCAGCTATTGGTACCGCTATCTTCCCTGGTGTTGGCACAGTCATTGGCGGCATCATCGGTGGTGTTGGCGGTGGTATTGCAGGTTCAAGTGTTGTCAGGGGCATTTGCTCTTGGTTTCACTAAAGCACAATGTGGAAGAGTGCTTCACTCTCTCCCCATACAAAAAGAAGCGCAGGCTTATTCCTGTATCACCTCAAAAACAACAAGCCATGATAGTTTGCCCTAAACCAACATTTGGTGGTCACCCGGTACTTACTCTCGCTGCTACTGCCGTTGTCTTTGCTGCAAAAGTCTTTTTTGACAAGAAGCAGAAACAACGTGCTAAAGCGAAGTAACACCTTACAGAGTGACCACACTACTAGAACTCCTTGTTTGCAAGGTTGTATGTGATTGAATCTCGATGCGATGAAGAAATGAATGGTTCCTAACTCAGGAGCCATTCATTTTCCGAACACATTAAAAGAAAAGTGCTAACCTTATACTGTATCTGACTGTGAATACCTGATGGATAGATTAAACTTGAAGTACAGTTGGAAGAGGTTACTTCTTTAAAGAATACAATCTAATGTTCTTAGGTAAAGTGGGTATGGCTTCTACGGCATACCCACATATAGTTTATTGATATATTCATATTATTAACTAACTGTTTTAGTAAAATGTAGGCAAATATGAATAATAAAGACAACAAAATCTTGGAAGAATTAAGACGACGCGGCAAGATTTTTGAGGATCCTTGTCCGAAGTCTGAGTGCTTTTTGGGTAAGTTGATAGACTTATTCTCGAAGAAAAAGTCTTGATTTGTGAAAAAATTGGTGTGGCGGAGGCTGGAAACCTCAACTACTATTAGATAAACGAAAATAATATGAAATTAGCTATTACTTATGCTGAGCTACAGGATTATGTAGCCAGCCATTTTCATAAGACGGTAAATCTTGGGTATGTGGATGGAGCTACTGTGTCTGTCTCTGTACCCATCAAGGTGTTTTTCATGATGTTCTGCCACCATTTGACACATCTATATAGTAATTTCGCAGCCGAAATCAAATGTATAACTAAATAAGGTAATGTAACAATGGAAAAGAACATCAGGAAAAGAGTATGTAGGGTGGCTGCGGTATTGAGTGCCGGGCTGGTAGTATTATTTGGCTATTGGTTCTTCTTGAACCCTCATGGCTATTGGCAAAAAAAGAAGGAGGCAGAGAAGAATGAATACATGGAAAAGCAAATGCTTTGGCGAAAGTCGGAGAAGATGACCATGCAACAGATGTTGTCGGACATGACGCTAATGGCTAAGGGGGATTCGGTCCTGGTTTGTTGGGTGACTAGTCTCTCGCTTCCCGTTTATCGTGACTTCATTCATGGTACTGCACAACCAACAAGGAATGCTTGGGCGGAGACGAGATATTGGTATATGTCTTCTCTCGCTAAAGGTAGAGAATGGATGGAGGAGCGTGCCAAAACGAGGATTCACAAGAGCCTGATCTTTGTGGAAACGAGTAGATTTCAGGTACAGAAGGATTCCTTGAAGGATTATCGTAAAGAGAAACCTACTCCAACGGAGATTAGGAACAACAAGGTGTATCTAAAAGACAATTCATTATTCTAAAATATCCAGTCGCAGTTTGGCATTACTGTGGAATGCAACAAGAGCGACGGCTATCGGTATTATCTGAAGCGTGATCCCGTGGATAACGATGATGTAACGGAATGGATGCTGAGTTCCCTGCGGCTGGCTTCGCTAGGTGATATGCTGAAGTATCACAATAAGGTGATGCTCGATACACCGCCATATAATACGGAATATCTGGATGATATTCTTGCTGCGATAGATAAGCAATATCTGCTGAAGTTTAAGTATGTTTCGGGTTTCGGAGCAGAGAGCGATATCGTGCTGCAACCGGCTTTCGTGAGATTCTTTAAGCAGCGATGGTACGTGATAGGAGTGAAGAGTGATGAACGAAGAGTGAAGAATTCAAGTGCTGAGGTAGATGTGAGGAAACTCATTCGCTGTCTTCCTTTCGACCGCATCAGTTTTCTGAAGGTGATTTGCGAGAAGCATCCGTTGTCGGCAAAGATGAAGAAGTTTCTGACTCCAGAGAATTATTATGAAGATTGCTTTGGCATCTATCGGATGGAAGATGTGCCCGTGGAGAAAATCCGCATCCGTGCTTTCTATCCGGAATACAATTATATCGAGGAGGTTCCGCTGCACGAAAGTCAGCAGAAAGTAAAGGATTCGAAAGATGGAATGTATCGGGAATATACCCTCACCATTCGCCCCAGTCGTGATTTCCTTCAGGAACTGTTGTGGCATGGCAGAAATATCATCGTACTGAAGCCTGAGAGCTTGAGGCTGGAGATGATTGGTATCTTAAAGGATATGACGAAGAGTTATGAGACGGGCGAATGCCTGAATGGGGAGGAATAAAAGAATCCTCAGATTGGGAACACACAGTGTGCCCAATCTGAGAAATTCCTGTTATTTATATTCCTTCAGTCAGGAACTTGCGAAGATGCAGGTGCGTGATGCCGTCATCATCATTTTTGGTGAGCAGAGGAGTCATGGAGATAACGTACTTCGGATAGTTGTCCTTGATAGCACGGAGATTACCAAACTCACGCTCTCTGGTTGCATCGTCGGCTATGATATAGGAAGCTTGCACGTATATGCGTTCGCCGCCTGGTTTGGTACATACAAAGTCGATTTCTCCAGCTTGCAGTTGTCCTACATATACTTGATAGCCCAAGCGTATGAGGTTTTGATAGATGATATTCTCTATCACTTTCTCAATGTCTCCTTCACGTGTTCCCCCGGCAATGGCATTTCTAATGCCGTTGTCTTCGAAATAAAACTTATCGTTGGTTTCAAAGATGCGTTTGCCGTGGATGTCATAGCGGTTCACCTTGTGCAGGATATAAGCTTCACAAAGGAAGGATATGTAATTGATGATAGCCGTGGACGTTATAGATTCGCCTTGTGATTTCATATATTTGGCGATACTGTTGGCGGAAATCAACTTACCGGTGTTGTCTGCGAGGAAACGTACTAAGTTCTCTAAGAATGGCACGTTTCTTATCTGGTTGCGCATAATGACATCCTTAAGTAAGACGGTATGGTAAATATCCATTTGATATTCACGTGCATCATCCTCTTCAAGACCTATCTTTGCCAGACCAGGCAGGCCACCATACTGAATGTACAGAGCAAGTGCTTCGTCATTATCTGATAGTTGATGAAATTCCAGAAACTCGTTATAGCTCAGCGATTGGATATAGATTTCCTTATATCTGCCACCGATAAGAGTGCTCAGTTCATTGCTCAGCATACGAGCATTGCTACCTGTGATGATAATGTCGGTGTTGGGTTCTGTGCGATAACTTCGGATGGAGCGTTCAAATTCCCTGATGTCTTGTATCTCATCGATAAGGATATAGTTATGTTTATCGGATAAAAAGTGCTCTCCGATATAGTCGTTGAGATCCTGATAGGTCTGAATGTTGTCAAACTCTCTTTTCTCCTTATCTATAAAGATGATATTGTTGCAGTCATCTGCCTTCTTACGGTCACGAATCATCTTCATCATGCAGCTTTTACCTACACGACGTTGACCTACTAATACGATGATGGTCTCCTTTCCAAGATACTTTTCTATCTTGTCGATATATGATTGACGAA
>JAJXBQ010000466.1:0-1140 GCA_021640525.1 Segatella copri | reverse complement strand
TTGAGGTCAAACTCTATCACTCGGCTTGCTTCTTCTGTAGGGAGCAGGATTGCCTCATACAGCTTGCCAGCTTCGGTAGTTTTCATCGTGATGTCCGCAGGATTTTCTTCACCAGAGATAGTTCCATCCACAAGATTGAAAGTGGCTTTGGTATTCTGACCTTTCACTGTCACAGTCATTTTCTTAAGGTCTTCTTGCGTGAGACCGTTACCTGGTTGAACATCCAAAATAAGATTGCTTAACTTATGGAAGAACTTCAAGTCAACCTGTGGCGTAGCTTTGTTGCAGCCTTCTGTCTTGGCATACATGAAGTCGATAGTTTCTTGTTTCGTTTGGTCTGTTACATCAAGTGCTACCTTGTAGTCATTGACAGTGGTCTGTGGATAGTAAGAATAGAAGTCCACATCTCCATCTATCGGGAAGAAAACAGTCTTACCACCAGAAACAGGTGAAAAGGCTATACTTCCATTTGACTGATAGCAAACATTGTCAACACCCTCTTTGATTACATCCGCAGAGAGTGTCTTGCCTGCTTCTGTCATGAAGATACCGATCCTGTCACCATCAGCCCAAGCTACACCAGCAGCACGGGTGTTTACGCTGATACCACCAGTAAACTGCACGGCTACCTTATCGTTCTGGGTAGAAGGTGCGGTGTCTTCTGTACTGCATGAAACCATTGCACCAGCCAAGAGTGCAAGGGCGAAGAACTTAGTCATCTTTTTCATCTTATAAATATTTTAAAAGTTATTATTATTTTATTTCTACTTCATTGTTGAGGTTCGTCCAACCGTTGATGGTAGCTTCCAGATTCATCTTTGGCTGCATTTGGTTGTAGTTGAGTCGCAACTCATACTTTCCTCCAACCTTCATCGCAGGAGCGGTGATGTCATACTCTTGCAAGGTCCCGTTAGGCAGCAAGAGGCGGAGATAAACATGAGAGGTGGGGCTTCCCTGTATGGTCGGCATCAGCCGGATGACTTCTGATTGCAAAGTTGACTCAGTAGCCAAGATAGTAGGCATTTCCACTTCCGTTGGATTTATGCTCGGCAATCCATAGTCGCCATCACCATTCTTCTGTGTAGGGAACAGACACCAGGCTGCATCTAATGCCTTGCCACTCATCTCTGTACCTTTCGG
>JAJXBQ010000156.1:0-8019 GCA_021640525.1 Segatella copri | reverse complement strand
GTTCAAGTTGGTTCAAGTTGGTCTATTTCGATATTTTTTTGCTGATTTATTTCCGATTTTCAACTATTATTATTACCTTTGCGACCAAATATCATTTAAGCAAACCTCAAATAACTTAAAAAGATATATAAATAACTAGGAGTATAAAAACATAAGCAAATGACGAACAAGCATTATAAAGGAAATGAAATGATAAGGAGACTGGTGATAGGTGCCGATTTCGTTATTCTCAACATCGTACTGTTGTTCTATACCCAATATGGTCAAGAACTCATACCTGCGTATTTCGACAAAGCAACAAAGATTACCTTTTTTGTTGCCAATGCTGCCTTGTTCCTAGGCGAATACTTCTATTCCACCATCATTCATGTCAGAAAGATCGGGTTCCTGCAGGTTACAAAGCGTACTTTATATCTGGCTGCAGCAACAACATTCTGTTTCTTTACCTTCTCAAGACTACTCGGTCACGGGGGAAAGATGTTCTCCTTCAGTATCATCTTTGGCATAACATTCTATCTGTCTCTCATCATAAGCCGACTCTGCGAGCTCAAATTACTAAAGTATTTCCGCTCTAAGGGCCGCAACTCACGCACCGTCGTCTTTGTAGGTAACGATCCTGCCGTGAGCGAGATGTACAAGACGATGACAGAAGATCCCTCAGCAGGTTATATCGTAAAAGGATATTATGCAGATGAAGACATCACTGATAATCCGGAAGGGTTGAAAAGAATAGGAAACATGAAACAGCTCAAAGAGATTATCTCTTCTACCATGAATGATACCATCAATGGCGAACCTTCCAATATTGACGAGGTATTCTGCTGCCTGTCACATAAAGATCCTGAAATCATCAATATCATACACTTCTGCGATAAGAATGTGATACACTTCTACTATCTGCCACGTGTATTCGGTGAGTACAAATTACATCTTGATGCTCAGAATTTCATGGGAAGAACGGTATATTCTAACCGCATAGAGCCACTGACAAGTACGTCAAACCGCATTATCAAGCGTAGCTTCGACATCGTGGTGAGTGGGCTTGCATGTTTGTGCATCCTGCCATTCATTCTATTCATAGCTCTTATCATCAAGATTCAGAGTCCGGGACCAATATTCTTCAAACAGGCAAGAACGGGTCTGAATGGTGATACCTTCTACTGTCTTAAATTCCGTTCCATGCATGTGAACAAGGATGCAGACAAGGCACAGGCTACAAAGAACGACCCACGTAAGTTTGCTTTCGGCAACTTTATGAGAAAGACGAACATAGATGAGTTTCCTCAATTCTTCAATGTTCTGAAGGGAGACATGAGTATTGTGGGTCCGCGCCCTCACATGCTGCATCATACAGAGGTGTATGGAAGCCTGATAGATAAGTATATGGTTCGCCACTTCTCCAAGCCTGGTATCACCGGTTGGGCTCAGGTTACCGGGTTCCGTGGTGAGACCAAGGAGCTCTGGCAGATGGAGGAACGTATCCGCCGTGATATCTGGTATATAGAGAACTGGTCGTTCTGGCTTGATATCAAGATTATCTTCATGACAGCCAAGAGCATCATCTGCCCTGACAAGAATGCTTATTAGGAGTCTATAACTTATTAGGAGTCTATAAAAAGAAAAAGAGGATGTGCCATAAGTTTGGAAAATAGTTGGCGCACAACAGTTGGTCACCGCATGCACATCAGCTGTTGTGCGTGTGCATATCAGCTGTTATGCAAGCGCACAACAGCTGTTGTGCGACCGGAGATACTAACTGTCTCAACAACATATACTAGCTCTTCCAACAACATATCCTAGCTCTTCCAACAACATATCCTAGCTCTTCCAACGACATAACCTAGCTCTTCTAACAACATGAAGAGGGTGTATCATCAACTTATGACACACCCTCTTTTTAGGTATTCTCTTTACTTATTACTTAGATTACTTAGACGGAAGCCTGTTGAGCCAACAGGTAAGGTCATTCAACATTTGGTCGTGATATGGGAAACCATGGGCAGCATCACGGAATCCCCATCCATGTCCGGCAGTCGGATAGATGTGCATGGTACACTCGTTGCCCGCCTTGCTCATGGCAGAATAATAGGCTACGCCATTGGTTACAGGAGGAACAACCTTATCATCAAAAGACATCAGTATGATGGCACGAGGGGTAACACCCGGACGAACAGCCTTGTCGTTAGACCACTCTTCTACCAGTTTCTTATTGGTATTACGCTCTTCACCCAAGAAATTCACGCATGATCCCTTATGAGAGATACGCTCATCCATTGAAATCACCGGATAGAAAAGAATTGAGAAATCAGGTCGCACAGCCGCCTCAGCATGAGTACTGACGGAAGAAGCTAAATGTCCACCAGCAGAAAAGCCCATGATACCAACATCTTCCTTGTTTATTCTCCATACTGCAGAACTGTCACGAACGGTACGCATCGCCTGATAGGCATCACTCAACGGAATATTGCGGTTTCCCTTAGGCATACGGTATTTCAAGACGAAGAAAGCGATACCCTGTTTGTTGAAATATTCTGCCCACTGATGTCCCTCATGGTCCATTGCAAGATGAGAATACCCACCTCCAGGACAATCTACTACAGCTCTTCCTGAAGGATTCTTAGGAAGATAACAGGTAAGTTCACTCTGTCCGTCGCTACTGTTCTTCAATACGAACTTGCGAGCGGTAGATTGAGCTGATGCTGTAATTGCTGTCAGCATCAGAAGAAAAAAAATCATTGTCTTTTTCATTTTTCTTTTTTGTTATGTTGTTTATATCTTTATTCTGTTTTGCTAAGATAATGCAAAGATAGGCATTTTTTCGTTAACCCTATGTTATTTTTTCTTCTTTTTTTGGTGTTTTTGTTCCAATCGCTTTGATTATTGGTTCTTTTTTGCTATATTTGCAGAAAAATTGCTGTAAACGGCAATCGGAGAAAACATCTCTCTTCTGCCGCTGGCATTTATTTAGGAGTCTCACTTATAAAATATTGACATAGAATAATGAAGGATTTTTTCAAGAACGTGGCAGCCACTATCGTAGGACTGTTTGCCTTCGGGCTGATCATGACCATTCTGGGATTCATCTGCATCATCGGAATGGTGGCATCGAGCAACAGTAAACCGGCATTGAAGGACAATGCTGTGATGGTACTGAAATTACAGGGACAGATTGAAGACCGTTCGGAAGATAACTGGCTCGGCGAACTGACAGGCGAGCAGTTTAACAACATAGGCATGAACAGGATTCTCTCTTCTATCCGCAAGGCAAAGAATGAGGATAAAGTGAAGGGCATCTATCTGGAAACAGGTATCTTGGAGACTGATTATGCCACTTTGCAGGAAATCAGAAATGCACTTGCCGATTTCAAGAAGAGCGGCAAATGGATTATCGCATATGGTGATGCTCTCTCACAGGGTGGATATTATCTGGCTTCGGTTGCCAACAAGGTATATGTAAACCCAGAAGGCAATGTGGACTGGCATGGTATTGCATCGCAGCCACAATATATCAAAGATGTAGCAGCCAAATTTGGCGTTCACTTTACGGTAGTGAAGGTAGGCAAATACAAAAGCTATACTGAAACATACACCGAAGACAAAATGTCGGATGCCAACAGAGAGCAGGTTTCACGCTATATTAGTGGACTCTGGCAACAGATGTTGGGAGATGTGAGCAAAAGCAGAAACATCAGCAAGGATTCACTGAACCGCTATGCTGACGGGCTGATGGTGTTTGATGATACCAAACTACTGAAATCTCGAAAGATGGTAGATGGATTCTGCTATTATGATGAAATCAGAGACGTGGTAAAGAAACAGTTAGGACTGAAGGCAGACGAGACCATCAATCAGGTTGACTATAACGACGTAGATATGACTATAGACGACTCGAATCTGATGGGCGAAGAGATTGCCGTATACTACTGTCAGGGGTCCATTGTCAGAATGGAGACTCCTAGCATCTATGATTCTGAGCAACAGATAGTAAGTACAAAGGTCATCAAGGACCTTCAGGAACTTGCAGATAACAGTCAGGTAAAGGCCGTAGTTCTGCGTATCAATTCGGGCGGTGGCGATGCCTACGCTTCGGAACAGATCTGGAGAGCAGTTAAAGAATTAAATAAAAAGAAGCCGGTAGTGGTATCAATGGGTGGTATGGCAGCATCGGGTGCTTATTATATGAGTATGGGTGCCCAATATATCATGGCACAACCTACAACATTGACCGGCAGCATCGGTATCTTTGGAGCCCTGCCAGATTTCAGTGACCTGATGACAAAGAAGTTAGGCTTCAAGTATGATGAAGTGAAGACTAACCGCAACAGTGCCTATGCCTCTGCAGGCATGTCACGCCCATGGAGTGCAGAAGAGATTGCCACCATGCAAAACTATGTGAACCGTGGATATAGCCTCTTCCGCAATCGTGTGGCTGAGGGCAGAAAAATGAGTACCGAACAGGTTGAGAAGATTGCTCAAGGAAGAGTATGGCTGGGTACAGACGCCAAGAAGATCAAGTTAATTGATGGATTCGGCGGCTTGAGCGACGCCATCGACAAGGCTGCAGAATTGGCTCATCTCAGCAGTTATCAGGCGGTAGAATATCCGGCATTGGCTGGATGGATGGAACAGTTGCTGGATATGGCGGGCGGAAACAAGGGAACCTACCTCGACGAACAGTTGCGTCTGGCATTGGGTGATCTCTACCAGCCATTCATCATGATACGCAATATGAAGGAGAAAGAGCCTATACAGGCTGCACTTCCTTACGTACTGAACATACAATAACATTTATAATAAGGTATGCGTACATTAATATATAGACATACCGGATTAAGAGAAAGGAAACAGACATGAGAACAGAAGGCGATCTTATCAAGATCAACGACTGGCTGCTACCACTGAGTTGGATTTATGGCGGCATGGTCAGATTTCGCAATTGGCTCTTCGATATCGGACTGAAAAAGAGTCAGTCATTCTCAATCCCGATCATTTCTGTGGGTAACATCACGGTGGGCGGATCGGGCAAGACTCCCCATGTGGAGTATCTGATACGCTTGTTGCACGACAAGGTAAAGATAGCTGTGCTATCACGTGGTTACAAAAGAAAGACCAGTGGCTATGTGCTGGCAGATAAAGATACGACAATGTCAGAGATTGGCGATGAACCCTTCCAGATGCACAGCAAGTTTGACGATATCTATGTAGCCGTAGACGCTAAGCGTGTGAGAGGAATCGAAAAGTTGCAGAATGAAGAACCGACCAAGGATGTAGATGTTGTATTACTGGATGATGCCTTTCAGCATCGCTATGTGAAGCCAGGTATCAACATTCTGCTGGTAGATTACCACCGTCTGATCATCTATGACAAGATGTTGCCGGCAGGAAGACTGAGAGAACCTCTAAGCGGTAAGAACCGTGCTGACATTGTGATTATCACTAAATGTCCCAAGGACCTGAAGCCAATGGAATTCCGTGTACTCACCAAGGCAATGGACCTTTACCCTTTCCAGAAGCTCTACTTCACCTGCATCAACTATGATACGCCAAAGGGAGTTTTCGAAGACCAGCAGATAGCCAAGGAGGAGTTGAAAAACTACCATGCTCTGCTGGTTACTGGTATCGCATCGCCTAAGCAGATGGAACACGACCTGAAGCCAATGGTCAAGAGTATGCAGTCGCTGAGTTTCGGTGATCACCATCGCTTCAAGAGCAAGGACATCACACGCATCAACGAGGCGTTTGAACAGATGCCAGAACCCCGTCTGATTATCACGACAGAGAAAGATGCCGTGAGACTAAAAGAGACAGAGGGACTCTATGAAATAGTTAAGAAAAGCATATATGAACTGCCTATCAAGGTAAGTTTCATGCTGGAACAAGAAGATAATTTTAACGACAAAATCATTAGCTATGTACGAAAAAATTCAAGAAACAGCATCCTGGCTAAAAGAAAGGATGACAACAAGTCCGAAGACAGCAATCATACTGGGAACCGGTCTCGGACAATTAGCTTCAGAAATAACTGACAGTTATGAATTTCCATATAGTGAAATACCAAACTTCCCAGTATCTACCGTTCAAGGTCATGCTGGCAAACTGATTTTCGGTAAGTTAGGAGGTAAAGATATCATGGCTATGGAAGGAAGATTCCATTACTATGAAGGATATGACATGAAGGCTGTAACCTTCCCAGAACGTGTGATGTACGAGTTGGGCATTGAAACCCTCTTTGTAAGCAACGCTTCGGGCGGTATGAATCCGGAATTCCAGATTGGAGACCTGATGATTATCGATGATCACATCAACTTCTTCCCAGAACATCCATTGCGCGGAAAGAACTTCCCTACCGGTCCACGTTTCCCGGATATGCACGAAGCATACGACAAGAAACTCCGCGACCTTGCCGACGATATCGCTAAGGAGAAGGGAATTGATGCAAAGCATGGTGTATATGTTGGCGTTCAGGGACCTACCTTCGAGACACCGGCAGAGTATCGCATGTATCGTGTATTGGGTGGTGACGCTGTAGGTATGAGTACTGTACCTGAAGTGATTGTTGCCCGCCATTGCGGAATCAAGGTTTTCGGCATCAGCATCATCACCGATCTTGGCGGTTTCGATGTACCTGTAGAAGTCAGTCATGAGGAGGTGCAGATTGCAGCCAATGCCGCACAGCCTAAGATGACAGAGATTATGCGAGAAATCATCCGCAGATCTTAAGTATAAATTATAAACTATTATTTATTTTGGATATCTCAAAGTTAGGTGAATTCGGTCTTATAAACCATCTCACCAAAGGTTATGAAAAGAAAAACGAGTCTACCGTTTATGGTGTAGGCGACGATTGTGCCGTGATGCATTATCCCGACAAGGAGGTGCTCATAACTACTGACATGCTGATGGAAGGCGTGCATTTCGACCTTACCTATATCGATATGGTTCACTTGGGTTACAAGAGTGCAATGGTAAACATCAGTGATATCTTCGCTATGAACGGTACTCCACGCCAGATGGTAGTAAGCATCGCATTGAGCAAGCGATTCAAGGTAGAAGATATGGATGAATTCTATAAGGGTCTACGAATGGCATGCGACAAATGGGGAGTAGATATCGTGGGAGGCGATACCACCTCTTCTCTTACCGGTCTAGCTATCAGTATTACATGTATCGGAGAAGCAGCAAAAGAAGAAATCGTATACCGCAACGGAGCCAAGGAAACAGACCTGATTTGTGTAACGGGCGACTTGGGCGGTGCCTATATGGGACTTCAACTGCTGGAACGCGAAAAGGCTGTATACTACGGACAGATAGAAGATATCCGAAAGAAGATGGCAGAAGCTAAGGCAAACGGAGACAACGAGAAACTGACTCTCCTGAACAAAGACTTAGATAATATGCGCAACTTCCAGCCAGATTTCGCCGGCAAGGAATATCTCTTGGAAAGACAGCTCCAACCAGAAGCACGTGGAGATGTAATAGCACAACTTCGCGAGGCAGGAATCCACCCTACCGCCATGATGGATGTGAGCGACGGTCTGAGCAGTGAACTGATGCACATTTGCGAACAGAGTCACTGTGGATGCAGAGTATATGAGAAGAACATACCTATCGACTACCAGACAGCCGTGCAGGCAGAAGAATTCAATATGAACCTTACCACCTGTGCTATGAATGGTGGCGAAGATTATGAACTTCTCTTTACCGTACCTATCGGTGACCATGAGAAGATTGAGACTATGGAGGGTGTAAAGCAGATTGGCTACATCACCAAAGAAAATCTGGGCAAGTTCCTCATTACCAGAGACGGACAGGAATTTGAACTGAAAGCACAAGGTTGGAATCCGCTGAAAGATTAATTTCAAGCAAGGGGATATTTAGTTAATAAACATTAAGCAAGAGAAAATATTTCGTTTTCTCTTGCTCAATTAAAATATTTATTGTACCTTTGCAACCGCAAAAAGCAAGATGGTGCCATAGCTCAGTTGGTAGAGCAAAGGACTGAAAATCCTTGTGTCCCCG
>JAJXBQ010000465.1:0-1145 GCA_021640525.1 Segatella copri | reverse complement strand
GTTCAAAAACAAGCTATGCAACTTAAAATTGGGTACCTTTTTCAGTGCCCTCCCTGGGCTAGGAGCTTTTGGGCCTTCAGCCCGTACTTGAACCACTCGCGAAACTTGAGTTAATTTTAAAAAAGGGTGTGTCATGCAGTTATGACACACCCTTTTTCTGTTTATCTATTTCTTCTTCGGCAAACCTATCTTCTTGCCTACCTTGAAACGGTCGAAACCTTCGCCATAAACACCGATGACGGCACTCTGGCTGACAAAGGCGGTAGGATCTATCTCGTCGATAAGACGGAATATCTTCTGAGACTCACGCTGACGCGCCAATACAAACAGCATGTGGACATCCTTGCCACTGTAACAGCCATGACCATCCATCACCGTACAACCTCGGTCGGCTGCAGTATTGATGGCTGCACTGAGCTCCAGATATTTGTCGCTGATGATGAAGAACTGAACCGAACGGCGCAACGCATTCACTACATGATCTACACAAAGCGACTGCACAAAAAGGCAGACATAACCGTAAATCACCATCTCCCAATCGCGCAATACCAGATAAGAACTGGTGATGATACACAGGTCGCAAATCATGATGGCATGACCCAGGGAAATGTTCCAGTACTTGTTGATCATCGCCGCTACGGTATCAGAACCACCCGTAGAACCATTGCAGGAAAGACCCAGACCGGCACTGCTGCCCATGAAGAACGCACCGATGACAGTTGCCATGAACGGCTGGTCGTGGAGCAACGGCGTCATGCCTACCGTATGCGTCTCTATCAGACGGGTGGTAAGGGCAAAGATACCGACACCATAGATGGTCTTCAGACAGAACTTATAGCCCAGAATGCGGAATGCGATGAGAAGCAGGAACACATTGAGCGCCAGATAAGATACAGATGCCGGGATGCCAAATCCCCAGCAAAGGATAGAAGCGATACCTCCTACGCCACCCATCGTAATGTGATTGGGAAGCAGGAAGATGTTCAAACCGATACTACCTTCTATCATCGCCAGGGCAATGATAACGTAGTCGCGGATTTCATGAAGTTTTGTTTTTCTCGTCATATAAATATACGTATTTCTTAAAATGCGGTGCAAAGGTACTAAAAAATAAGTAAAAAACGGGCACCTACGTGAAATATTAC
>JAJXBQ010000464.1:0-1150 GCA_021640525.1 Segatella copri | reverse complement strand
AAGTAATAAGTATTAAGTATTATGCGTCCGGTCCTTTCTTGATAGCCTTTACCATAATTCCGACACCTGCAATCAGCATCACTGTAAACAGGAGCAGGAAGATAAAGAAAGTCGTTTGTACAGAGCTTACATCCAGTTTGGAGATGGCAGCCATTGTCGGCAGCATATCACGGATAGCCCACGGTTGACGCCCACATTCGGCAACCACCCATCCGGCTTGTCCGGCGATGTATCCCAAAGGAATTGTCAGCAGAGCAATCCAGTGCATCCAACGCATCTGGCTTAAATCTTTCTTATAGATAAAGAAGAGAACGACAATAAAGAACAGGATGAAGTATCCGCCCAAGATTACCATTACACGGAATGCATAAAAGTTCAGAGGAACATTCGGAACCAGTTGGTTCACATCTTTGATATATCCGTAACCGAAATATGGAATATTTTCCTGTAATACTTTATATGCAATTTGAGCATCTTCCTCATGTCCTGCACTCTTTGCTGCACGATAGGCAGCCAATGCACCGATAGCCGTTTTTCCACGTTCTATCTTCTCGGCAGCAGAAAGAGCTGTCGATCCGTCTTTCTGTTGATAACCACCCTCGATGATATTTGTAATACCAGGAACGTAGCCGTCTACATTACGTTCTGCAAGGAAAGAAAGCATGCTGGGGATTTCAAAACGGAAGAGGAAAGGATCTTTCCCATCGTTGTAAGTCTTCTTTTCCGGGTTCAACACTCCTATTCCAACCAGACCTACATTAGTGCCGCCTTCATACAGACCTTCCACAGCAGCCAGTTTCATCGGTTGCGTCTGGGCAATCTGATAACCGGAACCATCACCCGTCCAAACAGAAAGCAACGATGCTACTAATCCAAAAATCGCCCCAATCTTAATGCTGGCAAGCGCAAACTCACGATTACGTTTCTTCAGCAGATACCAACAACTGATGCCGACTACAAAAACAGCGCCCAGCACCCAGCCGGACAATACCGTATGGAAGAATTTATTGACCGCTACAGGTGACGTAGCCACTGCCCAGAAATCTACCATCTCGTTACGAACTGTATCAGGATTGAATTCCATACCTACCGGATGCTGCATCCATGCGTTGGCAACGAGAATCCACCAGGCAGAAATCGTAGCTCCCAA
>JAJXBQ010000463.1:0-1167 GCA_021640525.1 Segatella copri | reverse complement strand
ACGGAGTAACATCCAACAATACCACACCTTTGATTTCGTCTGTCAAAACAGCACCCTGTACAGCAGCACCAACAGCTACTACTTCATCCGGGTTCACGCCTTTAGAAGGAGTCTTTCCGAAGAAATCTTCTACCAATTTCTGTACGGCAGGGATACGGGAAGAACCACCTACAAGGATTACTTCATCAATATCGGAGTTGCTCAAACCAGCGTCGCTCATTGCTTTCTTACATGGTTCCAGACAAGCCTGAATCAATCCGTGAGCCAATGATTCGAATTTTGCACGAGTCAAAGTCTTCACCAAGTGCTTGGGCACACCGTTTACCGGCATAATGTACGGCAAGTTGATTTCTGTGCTTGTTGAAGAAGAAAGTTCAATCTTAGCCTTTTCAGCAGCTTCTTTCAGACGCTGCAAAGCCATCGGGTCCTGAGTCAAGTCAGCACCTTCGTCATTTTTGAATTCCTGTACCAGCCAGTTGATGATTACCTGGTCGAAGTCATCACCACCCAAGTGAGTATCACCGTTAGTAGAAAGTACTTCGAATACACCACCACCAAACTCAAGGATAGAGATATCGAAAGTACCACCACCAAGGTCGAATACAGCAATCTTCATATCTTTGTGAGCCTTGTCCAGACCGTATGCAAGAGCTGCAGCTGTCGGTTCGTTAACAATACGTTTCACTTCCAAACCGGCAATCTGTCCGGCTTCTTTAGTAGCCTGACGTTGAGAGTCGGAGAAATATGCAGGAACGGTGATAACAGCTTCTGTAACTTCTTGTCCCAGATAATCTTCAGCAGTCTTCTTCATCTTCTGAAGAACCATTGCAGAGATTTCTTGCGGAGTGTACAGACGACCGTCAATATCTACACGCGGAGTGTTATTGTCACCTTTCACTACTTTATAAGGAACACGTGTAACCTCTTTCTGCACCTGGTCCCAGTTTTCACCCATAAAACGTTTGATAGAGAAGATCGTACGTGTCGGGTTAGTAATAGCCTGACGTTTAGCAGGATCACCTACTTTACGTTCGCCGCCATCTACAAATGCAACCACAGAAGGAGTTGTACGCTTACCTTCACTGTTTGCAATTACTACAGGTTCGTTGCCCTCAAATACGGCAACACAAGAGTTTGTTGTTCCTAAGTCAATACCAATAATTTTTC
>JAJXBQ010000462.1:0-1172 GCA_021640525.1 Segatella copri | reverse complement strand
CTATTGAAAAGTGTTTAGGAATATCCTTCTCTCAATTCTTGAAAGATATACAAGATGTAAATGGTCCTATAGCTATGTATATGGTTAATAACGAGACCGGTGAGTGGGATAGTTATACAGCTAATGGTCTGGGATATTGGGTAACTGATAAGTATCAAGTTTGTAGTTGGGGTACAGATGGTATATCCTACTATGCAGAAACTGATACCTCAAACAAAGGCGTAAATATTGGACATATTGGTGTTGCTTCAGGAACAAAGTTTGAACTTAACTTTGTATATGCTATGAAGGATGATCCTCAGAATAAGTTCATCCAATTCAAGGTTACTGCAACTGTTCAATAATTCTAATATAACTGAACTTTCGCAAGTTTTGCCCCACACGCCCTGGGCTAGGAGCTTTTGGGCCTTCAACCCGTTCTTGAACCACATGCGAAAGTTCAGAAAGTAAAAAAACGCAAGCCCGCTAGGCGTAAAAAGAACGCCTGCCGGGCTTGCGTTTATGGTTGTACAACTAAATGGGTTATAGTTGTACAACTAAATGGGTTATGGTCGTACAACTATAGGGTGTATGGTTGTACGACTATAAGGGTTGTAGTTGTACGATTAAAAGGTGTTGTCACTAGGCTCGGCAGACCTGCTGACTGCAGTCGGCAGAGCTGCTGACTAGGCTCAGCAGAGCTGCTGAGCCTAGTGGCAACCTTCGAGAAGCTGTCTTCTTCAACCTAAGAAACTATCTCTTTAAACCAAAAGAGACGTTTCCTTGAACCCAAAGAAACGTCTCTTTTGCTTATTTAATCACATTCTTTCGCAAGTTTTGCCCCACACGCCCTGGGCTAGGAGCTTTTGGGCCTTCAGCCCGTTCTTGAACCACATGCGAAAGTTCTGTTGTTTAAACAAGTCTCTCTATATCTTCTATTGAAAGGTCTGTACCTTTGGCAACTTGCTCTTGTGTGAGCCCCATGCCGAGAAGACGTTTTGCGGTGGCCAACTTTTCTTTGGCAATACCTTCTTCTCTGCCTTCTTTCCTGCCTTCTTCTCTACCTTCTTCTCTGCCTTCTTCTCTGCCTTCTTCCTTCGCAGTATCGATCGAATTTTTTATATCTCGGTAAGCCTTAAGACTATCCTCGTATTCTCGTAGCTCTTGTTGACTGAATTTTGCGATTTCAGCTT
>JAJXBQ010000155.1:4541-8224 GCA_021640525.1 Segatella copri | reverse complement strand
ATTGTCACTACCCCCTCAAAGTAGCGCGTCTACCAATTCCGCCACCTCTCCAACACTAAGCTAATTTAAACATTGTGCCCAAGACAGGACTCGAACCTGCACGTTGTGAAACACACGCACCTGAAACGTGCGCGTCTACCAATTCCGCCACTTGGGCCCTAAACTTAAACCTATCTTGGTTTAATACAAAAATGATCGAGCGGAAAACGGGACTCGGACCCGCGACCCCAACCTTGGCAAGGTTGTGCTCTACCAACTGAGCTATTTCCGCTTGTAAGATAACAATACCAGTGAAGAGGAGGAGACTCGAACTCCCACGACACAATTGTCACTACCCCCTCAAAGTAGCGCGTCTACCAATTCCGCCACCTCTCCAAGTATATTGCCATCAATTATCTAACCAAGATAAAACTTGATGTTGTTTTCAAAAAAATGAGCGGAAAACGGGACTCGGACCCGCGACCCCAACCTTGGCAAGGTTGTGCTCTACCAACTGAGCTATTTCCGCAGTTTTTCCTATTACTTAGGAGCGTTCCTCTGAATGCGAGTGCAAAGGTACTACTTTTTTCTGAATTACCAAACTTTTCTTCGATTTTTTTGAAAAAAAATGTGCATTTTGCCCTTTTTAGTGAGCAAAGCACACATTTTAAGCCTTATTTTGCCGATTTTTAAACTCATCCGGCAGAAAAATCGGGAAAATAGAAATTATACTAATCCATCCTACTGCGATAATCTTCGTAGCTGAAATCTCTTAGAGTTTCCAATTTTCCATCTAAATGTACGATACCTATTGATGGATGAGTAATTCCATTAAAGGTATTTGTCTTTACCGTAGTGTAATGCAGCATATCTTCGAAAATAACATTCTCGCCTATTTGCAATTCATGGTCAAATTTCCAAAAGCCCATAAAATCTCCACTCAGACAACTGTTGCCACCTATTCTATATATATGTGCGCCCTCAGGAGCCTTCGTCGGATCATCGACCTCCAGGGTTTCTGCATTTCTGACAGCTGGCATATACGGCATCTCCAGACAGTCGGGCATATGACAGGTAAAACTGGCATTTATGATAGCTGTCCTGATACCTTTATCTTCAACCACATCTACTACTTGAGTTACAAGCGGCCCGGTCTGCCACCCAAAGGCACTACCAGGTTCCATGATAATTTTAAGATGAGGATAACGCTGATGAAATCCCTTTATTATATTAATAAGGTGTTCCACATCATAATCCTTCCTGGTCATCAGATGCCCTCCACCGAAATTGATCCATTTCAGCTGCGGAAACCAAGGAGAGAATTTCTCTTCGATATGAGCTAACGTACGTTCAAAGACATCCGCCCCACTCTCGCAGTGACAATGACAATGGAATCCTTCTATATCTGAAGGCAAAGTTTGAGGCAATTTATCTGCCGATACACCGAATCGGGTTCCAGGTGCACACGGATTATACAGCAATGTTCCGACTTCAGAATATTCCGGATTTACTCTCAATCCCAGTCTGATGTCAGAATTTGCCCTACGAACCCGTTCATGATATCGCTCATATTGCGTAAGCGAGTTGAAAGTAAGATGACTTGAGCATTGTGCTATCTCATCAATCTCATAATCGGTATAAGCCGGCGAAAAAGTATGCGCCTTACTGCCAAATTCATGATACGCCAGTTTTGCCTCGCTAAGAGAGCTGGCCGTGGTCGAAGAAATATACTCTCTGAAAATCGGAAATGTCTTCCAAAGAGCATAAGCCTTAAAAGCTAGAATAATTTCCATATCGGCACGCTCAGCCACACTCTTGATGAGCGACAGATTGTGTCGCAAACGTTCTTCCTCTAAAACGTAAATTGGTCGATGAATCTCATTAAAATTCGCTAAATTTACTTGCATAACTTGATAAATATTAATTTTATGGTGCAAAGATAGCTTTTTATCCCGAATATAATTGCTAGTTTGCGTTTTTTTTAATACTTTTGCATCATAAAAATCATTTTGACGATGAAATTAGCGATAATGACCAAGTCCACATTCTTTGTGGAAGAAGATAAAATACTATCCTCGCTGTTCGACGAGGGCATGGACAACCTGCATCTTTTCAAGCCAGGTTCGTCACCAATGTATGCTGAGCGACTGCTCACGTTACTGCCTGAAGACTATCTTCGCAAGATTACTGTTCATGATCATTATTACCTCAAACAGGAGTATGATTTAGCAGGAATCCATATAGACGATCCGCTAGCACCGGTACCGGATGGATACAAAGGCAAGTTCAGTCGCACCTGCACAGATCTCTCGATGCTGAAAGAGATGAAGAAGAAATCAAACTATGTGTTTCTGAAAAACATCTTCGACTGTATTGAGTTTAAAGATGAAAAGTCTTCCTTCAATCTGCAGCAGCTTGAGAATGCAGCCAAGGCAGGACTCATAGACAAGAAGGTATACGCCTTGGGAGGCATGAGTCTGGAAAATCTCAAGATTGCCAAGGAACTCGGATTTGGAGGAGTAGTAATCTGTGGAGATCTCTGGAACCGTTTCGACATTCACAACGAGCGCGACTTCAAGGAGCTGATTCTTCACTTCGAGAAATTGAGAAAGGCTATCAGCTAACCCGGTGTTTCCCGAAAAAGATTCATCCCCCTACATGAAAATAGATAAAAATAACTATTAATACACATAAACACTAATAGAAATGAGTGACAAGAACTCTTTTTTGGTATTCTCTGGTACTAACTCGAGATACCTTGCAGAAAAAATCTGCGCTAGTTTAGGTTGCCCACTGGGTAATTTGGTTGTAACCAAGTTCTCTGATGGTGAATTTGGCGTATCTTTCGAGGAGTCTATCCGCGGACGCGATGTTTTCCTCGTACAGAGCACATTCCCTAATTCAGACAACTTGATGGAGTTGCTCCTGATGATTGACGCAGCAAAGCGTGCTTCTGCCCGCAATATTATTGCTGTTGTTCCTTACTTCGGATGGGCCCGTCAGGATCGTAAGGACAAACCACGTGTCAGCATCGGCGCTAAGTTGGTAGCCGACTTGCTCAGCGTTGCCGGTATCGACCGCCTCATCACCATGGATCTCCATGCCGACCAGATTCAGGGCTTCTTTGATGTTCCTGTAGATCACCTCTATGCATCTGGCGTTATTTTGCCATACCTGCAGAGCTTACGCCTCAAGGATATGGTCATTGCTTCTCCAGACGTTGGTGGTTCTAAGCGTGCCAACACTTATGCTAAGTACTTCGGCTGCCCTCTCGTGCTCTGCAACAAGACCCGTGCTCGCGCCAATGTAGTAGCAAGCATGCAGATTATCGGTGATGTAAAAGACAAGAATGTTGTCATCATTGATGATATGGTCGATACAGCCGGTACTATCACGAAGGCTGCCGACATCATGAAGCAGGCTGGTGCAAAGACTGTCCGTGCATGTGCATCTCACTGCGTGATGAGTGGTCCTGCATCTGAGCGTGTCCAGGATTCAGCTCTTGAGGAGATAGTATTCACTGATTCCATCCCTTACACCAAGCGTTGCGCAAAGGTTAAGCAGATTTCTATTGCAGATATGTTTGCAGAAACCATTCGCCGTGTTGAGGATAACGAGAGTATCTCTTCCCAGTACCTGGTATAAGGAAATATCATCATACAAGTTTACAAGGAGTCTTTCTTTTAAAAAGGAAGACTCCTTTT
>JAJXBQ010000155.1:0-4531 GCA_021640525.1 Segatella copri | reverse complement strand
CTCCTTTTTTATGATTCCATTCTTCCTCTTGTTTCTAATCTACATTCACAATTCACTTTTCACAACTACAATAACACTGTTCATTGTTCGATTTCAACAAAAAAAATCCTGTATCCCAAAAAGAGATACAGGATTCATATATTTATAATGTGACAATGTCGCTATTATATTAGTTCAACCACTTCACGTAGCAGAAGTCCTGACGGTGTGGCAACTTATCATTCTTAGGATACATACGTACGCCTGTCTTGAATGAACCAGCATTGATTGGCTCAATCTCAGCCTCGAATGTAAAGTTGTTACCCTCGTGACCAACCATCTTGAATGGATAAACAGCATAAATCTGCTTGCCATCCTCTGGCTGATCCTTCAATACAACAAGCTCCAAGCCTACTGCATCGTTCAAGCCCTGCTCATCGATAACATACTGAACCTTAATCTTCTGACCAGTCTCAGCAGCCATCAGCATGCAGTCGTCCTTAGATACAACGTGGATACCATCCCAACGCTCTGCAACGCTCTCCTTCCAGAGTGCAATCTCCTTAGCAAGTGCATTGTCGTTAGCGCTCAACTTCTTGAAGCGGGCAGCCTCCTTATTGTAGAACTTATCATAGTAGTCATCCAACTGGCGCTTCATTGTATAGTGAGGAGCGATAGTAGCAATAGAGTTCTTTACTACCTGGATCCACTCCTTGCTGAAGCCTTCCTTATTCTTGTTGTAATACATAGGGATGATGTCGTTCTCCAAGAGGTTGTAGATAGTAGCAGCATCAAGCTGATCCTGGTAACCCTGGTTCTGGTATGTACGCTTCTCAGGAAGAGCCCAACCAGCACCCTCGCGGTAACCTTCTACCCACCAACCATCAAGTACAGAGAGATTGACAACACCATTCATCTCAGCCTTCTCGCCAGATGTACCAGAAGCCTCCAATGGACGTGTAGGAGTATTCATCCAGATATCAACACCTGAAACCAGACGGCGAGCCAAAGTCATATCGTAGTCCTCGAGGAAGATAATCTTGCCGAGGAACTCAGGACGCTGACTGATTTCGAAAATCTTCTTGATCAAGCCCTGACCTGCACCATCAGCTGGGTGAGCCTTACCTGAGAAGAAGAACAATACTGGGTGCTCAGGATCGTTAACGATCTTAGACAAGCGTTCCAAGTCGGTGAAGAGCAGGTGAGCACGCTTGTATGTAGCGAAACGACGGCAGAAACCAATCATCAAAGCGTTAGGGTTGATACGCTCGAGCAAAGATACTACACGAGCAGGATCACCCTGGTTCTTCAACCATGTCTGGGTGAACTTCTCACGGATATAAGCTACGAGCTTCTTCTTCAATGTCATACGGGTATTCCAGATTTCAGCATCTGAAACATTGTAGATGGCATGCCAGATTTCCTCGTTGCTCTGGTCGTTCATGAAGTTCTTATCGAAATATGTATCGTAGAGCTTACGCCACTCTGTTGCAGTCCAAGTTGGGAAGTGAACACCATTGGTTACATAACCTACGTGGTTCTCTTCTGGGAAATAACCCTTCCAGATGTTAGAGAACATCTGCTGGCTTACCCAACCGTGAAGCTTACTTACACCATTAACCTCCTGGCAAGTGTTACATGCGAATGTAGAGAGGCAGAAACGCTCGTTGTGATCATCTGCATTTTCACGACCCATACCGATGAACTCATCCCAAGAGATACCAAGGCGCTGTGGATAGCCACCCATGTACTTGCCGAAGAGAGCCTCGTCGAAGTAGTCGTGACCAGCTGGAACTGGAGTATGAACAGTATAGAGAGAAGAAGCACGAACCAGCTCGAGAGCCTGGTTGAAGTTCAAGCCATCCTCCTCGATATAGTCGCAGAGACGCTGCAAGTTGCAGAGTGCAGCATGACCCTCATTGCAGTGATAAATCTCCTTCTTGATGCCAAGTTTCTTCAAAGTCAAGATACCGCCGATACCCAGCAAGATTTCCTGCTTCAAGCGGTTCTCCCAGTCACCACCGTAGAGAGAGTGAGTGATAGGACGGTCGAACTCTGAGTTCATATCATTATCTGTATCCAGGAGATACAACTTGATACGACCTACATTCATCTGCCATACGTATGCATGTACCTGATAGTTTGTGTAAGGTACATCAACAACCAATGGGTTACCATTCTCATCATATACTCGCTCGATAGGGAGAGAGTTGAAGTTCTGAGCATCATAGTTAGCAATCTGCTGACCATCCATACTCAAAGACTGCTTGAAATAACCATATCTGTAGAGGAAACCAACAGCACACATATCCACGTTGCTGTCAGATGCCTCCTTCAAGTAGTCACCAGCAAGCATACCAAGACCACCAGAGTAAATCTTAACTACCTGGTTGATACCATACTCCATGCAGAAGTAAGCAACTGAAGGGCGCTTAGCATTAGGCTTCACATCCATGTACTCGCGGAACATCTTATAGACGTTCTTAACCTTAGCCATTGTCTCCTTGTCCTTAACAATAGCCTCCTTGCGGTCGTAGCTCAAACGCTCCAAGAGCAATACAGGGTTAGCATTGCATTTCTCGTACAAATCAGCATCGAGGCTCTTGAACAAGTCACGACCTTCATAATTCCATGCCCACCACATATTGTGAGCGATCTCATCCAAGCACTTCAACTCCTTAGGAAGGCTTGATTTAATGGTTGTCTCCTTCCATTGAGGAGCATTAGCATAGTCTGCCTTAATTTTCATTGTGTTTTATTTTTAAGATGTATATTTTCTATCTTGCAAACATAGCGATTCTTGCAGAATCCAAATATTTGTTTTATGGCTTACGCCATCAAGAGAGAGTGATTATTATTTCTTCATACGAACTTCAGCCTTGCGCAGGGCAAAGTCATAAGCATCATAGTAATACTCGATAAAGTGTTTCCACAATGCTTTTTCTGAAAGAATCTCAGCATTTTTACGACACTTGTTCACCTGTGTCTTGGTGAATCCCGAGTACTTAGCTACGGTATCCTTGATAGCATCAGCTACCTCAGAATAATTATAGTCGGTACGCTTGATAACCTTCACACCATCCTCTATCTCACTGTAACTTCCCTTCTCTGAGTTAGCCCAAAGACCGAAACCAGCCAAATCGGTGGTGATACAAGGCACCTTGAACGCAACAGCCTCCAATGGAGTATATCCCCATGGCTCATAATAAGAAGGATAGATACAAAGGTCATTACCCAACACTACATCATAGTAGCTCTTGTTGATAATGCCATCATCGCCTGTCAAGTAGCAAGGTAAGAATATCAGTTTCACCTTGTCTTCCTTATTATTATGCATGTTGAAGTACTTCAGCATACCCAATACATTATCATGACTCATATTATGCAACCAATGGGTAATCTCCGGAACCTCCAATGGCGTGTCAAACTTCTTACCGCAATTCAGACGATCCAACAGATCCTGACGTGGATCTCCTACCCAACCAGGTACGTCAATGAATGCCAATACATTCTTCTTCAAATTGTTGTCACGAAGCAGTCGGTTCATAGCCTCAATATAGACATCGATACCCTTGTTGCGGAACTCGTAGCGTCCGCTGGTAGAAACGATGAGCGTATCATCATCCAAATCTGTACCCATCAAAGCATTGGCTACATCGAGCAAACGCTTTCTTGCCTCCTTACGTTTCTTTGTAAAGGTACTTGCTTTAGGTACAAAACTATTGTCAAATCCGTTAGGCAAAACGAAATCTACTGGTTTATCGAGCAATTCCTTGCACTCGTTGGCAGTAATATCACTCACTGTTGTGAAACAATCAACATACTTAGCAGTCTGCTTTTCTATAGAATGCTTGCTTTGCATATTGAGTTCCTGCGCCATCTGATCACCATTATAGGCAAAAAGATAATCGTAAAGAGGCTTATTATTACCGGCAATACTACGACCGATACTTGTAGCATGCGTGGTGAACACAGTAGCCACCTCAGGAAGATGCTTGTTCACATAGAGCACACCAAGTCCTGTCATCCATTCATTTCCATGATAGATAACTTTCTTGCCTTTTCCAACGACATGTTTGTAGAAACTCTCTACTACCAGAGCGGCAGCATAAGAGAACATCGATGCTTCGTCATAGTCACCATAAGCATGAAGACTATCAACCTGATAGTCCTGCCATAGCTGTCCATAGATCTGGTCTTTAACAGCATAGTAAGGATTGAAATCTACTAAAACAGCTACTGGCTCTCCCGGTATATTCCATCTACCTACTTTAACCTTTAAGCCCTCTTTCAGAGCTTCTGCTTTCCACGCCGCATAAAGCGTATCATCTTGAGAGAAATAAGGATTCACCTTGTCTCCCCAGCAATCAGGACCAATGAAGATTAGTTGATCCTTTAACCTTTCCGTAAGAGTCTTAGCTCGTGTTGAAAGAACGGTGTAGATACCACCAACTTTATTACACACTTCCCAACTAGACTCAAATATGTAATCTGGAAATAATCTTTTCTTTTCCATATATAATTATCAATAAACACCGCAAAGATAGATAAA
>JAJXBQ010000461.1:0-1180 GCA_021640525.1 Segatella copri | reverse complement strand
AATCTAAGGAGGATTATAAAAATGGCAAGAGAAAAGTTTGAAAGAAATAAGCCACACGTAAACATTGGTACTATCGGTCACGTTGACCATGGTAAAACTACACTTACAGCTGCTATCACAAAGGTTCTTAACCTAAACGGTGAAGCAGACTTCGTTGATTATGCTAATATCGATAAGGCTCCAGAAGAAAGAGAAAGAGGTATTACAATCAACACAGCTCACGTTGAATATGAAACAGATAAGAGACACTACGCTCACGTTGACTGCCCAGGCCATGCTGACTATGTTAAAAACATGATCACTGGTGCTGCTCAGATGGACGGTGCTATCCTTGTTGTTTCTGCTGCTGATGGTCCTATGCCACAGACAAGAGAACACATCCTTCTATCTCGTCAGGTTGGTGTTCCATACATCGTTGTATTCATGAACAAGACTGACCAAGTTGATGATCCTGAACTACTAGAACTAGTAGAAATGGAAATCCGTGACCTACTAAACGAATATGACTTCCCAGGCGATGATACTCCAATCATCAAGGGTTCAGCATATCTTGCTCTAACAAGCACATCAACAGATACAAACGCTCCTGAATACAAGTGTATTCACGAACTAATGGACGCTGTTGACGAATTCATCCCAACTCCAGAAAGAGATTCTGATAAGCCATTCATCATGCCAGTTGAAGACGTATTCACAATCACAGGTCGTGGTACTGTTGCAACAGGTAGAGTTGAAAGAGGCGTTATCAACGTAAATGATGAAGTTGAAATCGTTGGTCTAACAGACGAAATCCGTAAGGTTGTTGTTACAGGTCTTGAAATGTTCAGAAAGTCTCTAGACTATGCTGAATGTGGTGATAACGTTGGTGCACTTCTAAGAGGTGTTCAGAGATCTGAAATCGAAAGAGGTCAGGTTCTTGCAAAGCCAGGTACAATTCACCCACATAAGAAGTTCAGTGGCCAGGTTTACGTTCTAACAAAGGACGAAGGTGGCCGTCATACTCCATTCTTCAACAACTATCGTCCACAGTTCTACTTCAGAACAACTGACGTAACTGGCGTTTGCGAGTTACCAGAGGGCGTTGAGATGTGTATGCCAGGCGATAACGTAGAGATGACTGTAGAGCTGATTCATCCAGTAGCTATGGAGCAGGGTCTTCGTTTCGCTATCCGTGAAGGCG
>JAJXBQ010000460.1:0-1183 GCA_021640525.1 Segatella copri | reverse complement strand
GTAAAAGATGATGAAATGACGTTTCACAACGTCCGTTTGTTTTAACTGATGCAAAGATACGACGATTTTTGTCTATAAAGTCGTAAATTATACATTTTATGGTAGCGAAATATGATTTTTTCACCCATAAAAAACAATTTTTACCACCAATCTTATAATTTTCACCACATTATTCTACGATAGTGACAACATCTTTTCTATTGGTTTGACCGCTTTTTTCGCTATTTCAGGAGCCACTTCAACTGTTGGCCAACCAAATTTCAATGCATTGTATATCTTCTTGAGCGTATTCATCTTCATATACTCACACTCGTTGCAGCTGCAACCTACTCCACCCTCGCTTACCTCTGGAGGTACGGGATAGAAAATTACGTTAGGACAATTACGCTCCAGCTCATGCAGGATACCAGCCTCTGTAGCGATAATATACTCCTTGATTTCTGGATGCTCTTGGGCATAATGCAACATGGTGGCTGTAGAGCCCTTTACATCGGCTACAGCAAGTACTGGTGCCTTACACTCCAGGTGAGCCATCACAACAGCCTCAGGATGCTTCTGCTTCAGTTTAACGATAGCCTCTACAGAGAATTTCTCATGTACATGACAACCACCGTTCCAAAGCAACATATTGCGGCCTGTAACGCTGTTTATATAGTTACCGAGATTATAGTCTGGACCAAAGATGATTTTTTCGTCCTGTGGAAAACTGTCAATCACCTTCTTGGCATTACCGCTTGTCACTACACAATCAGTCAGCGCCTTCACTGCAGCCGTGGTGTTTACATAACTCACAACCTTATATCCAGGATGCTCTTCCTTGTACTTTTTCAAATCCTCAGCCTTACAGCTGTCAGCAAGCGAGCAACCAGCATTCAAGTCAGGACAGATCACGGTTTTGTCAGGACTCAAGAGTTTGCATGTCTCAGCCATGAAGTGCACGCCACACATAACCATTACCTGGGCATCGGTTTCTGCAGCTTTACGAGCCAAAGCCAGAGAGTCGCCAACAAAGTCGGCGATGTCCTGAATCTCACCTACCGTATAGTAGTGGGCGAGGATAATAGCATCTTTCTCCTTGCAAAGCTTTCTGATTTCAGCTTTCAAGTCCAAGGCTTCGTCAACGGGTTCGTCAACGTATCCTTTCTCAATCCATTCTTTTTTCACCATAACATTCATATTATAT
>JAJXBQ010000459.1:0-1187 GCA_021640525.1 Segatella copri | reverse complement strand
CTTTCATTATAGCTGTAGGCTGTATGTTTATGGCTATGCCTGCTCAGGCCCAACTATTGAAGTGGGGTGTTAAGGGTGGTGTGAATATGACGAAAATAGATTGGGATGGCGGATATAAGGGAAACAAGGATAATTCTACCGGTTTCTTTATTGGTCCGATGGCTGAGTTTACCATTCCCATTGTAGGCTTGGGTGTTGATGGTGCTTTGCTGTTCTCTCAGCGCGGCAAGGACGAGGTGAAGCAAACAGGACTGGAAGTACCCGTAAATCTGAAATATACCATTGGCTTGGGTAGCTTGTTGGGTATTTATGTGGCAGCCGGTCCTGATTTCTTCTTCGATTTTAAGAAGAAAGACTACGTAGATCGCAAGAAGGCTCAAGTGGCACTTAATCTGGGTGCCGGTGTGAAGCTGCTGAAGCATCTTCAGGTTGGCGTGACCTATCAGCTCCCGATGGGCGACTCATTTACGTGGGAGGAGGCGGGTAAGGCTTTCGGTGCCAAGAATAAGACTTGGCAGGTGTCTGCGGCGTATCTTTTCTAAATCTGGCAAAACGATTTGTGGCATATAAAGAAAGGCTCTCCTACAAAAAGGAGGGCCTTTCTTGTGTTTTTGATTACTTTTCTACAATTACATCTACTGGGGCAGGTGCGTCATCGTGGAGTGGGATAGCAGCTTCGCGACTAGGCTGTCTACCGTCTTTGATGGCGAGTACCCATTCCCCATTTGCTTTTATGGGGTTGAACATGAACCCCATACTACTACCTGGAGTGTCAGAATCTGAACGTGGCGTAAATTCTATTTTGTACTTCACGTCATTATTTCCTTGTGTAGAGAAGCTGAGGTAATCCAATCGATAACGAATTACCGGGAAACGCTGGAAACGTTTGGCCAGTGCTTCCCGTTGCTGTATCGTTAGGGGTTTGGCTATACCAGCGTCATCAATGGAGTAAAGCATATCAAGAGCTTTGTCAGTCTCTTTAGCTTTTAGAAGATCCATACACTGTGTACATAATGTAAGAACAGCGCTTGAGTCTGCAGCAGTCAAAGTAGCTACAAACTCGTCTTCTGCCTCTTTCTGTGTCTTCATCTTCTCTTCGTGTCCTTTTGTTGAACATGCTCCGAGTAGAAAGCCTGCTGAGAGAAGAAGCATAAAAAGGATTTGTTTATTGTTCATTGTTGATATAT
>JAJXBQ010000154.1:0-8283 GCA_021640525.1 Segatella copri | reverse complement strand
CGCGAGCTGGGTTCAGAACGTCGTGAGACAGTTCGGTCTCTATCTATCGTGGGCGTGGGAGTTTTGAGTGGTGCCGTCACTAGTACGAGAGGACCGTGATGGACAGACCTCCGGTTTACCAGTTGTGCCGCCAGGCGCACCGCTGGGTATCTGAGTCTGGATTGGATAAGCGCTGAAAGCATCTAAGTGCGAAGCCAGCCGCAAGATGAGAACTCCATTGAGGGTCGTCAAAGACGATGACGTTGATAGGATGCAGGTGTAAAGACAGCGATGTCAAAGCCGAGCATTACTAATTGCCCGAACACTTTCTTTAGAAAGTTCATAGTTTCAACTGTATGTACAGTCTGAATGGTGCTGAAAGTTGTAATTCAACAATCAACATTCAACATTACTTATACGTTTGCTTGTGTGCAAATACGTCATAACCCATTATCAGGTGGTTATTGCGGTGAGGTCCCACCTCTTCCCATTCCGAACAGAGAAGTTAAGCTCACTTGCGCCGATGGTACTGCAATGCAATGCGGGAGAGTAGGTAGCCGCCTCCTTTCAATTTCAGAAGCCTCGATTACGAAAGTAGTCGGGGCTTTTTTTTATTTTTTTATCTGCTCAAGATGTTTTTTATCAGCAGATGACGTTGATTACACGGATTTTTATTATCTTTGCAGCATGATTTGGACCGATAGAATAAGACAGGTGAAGATTTTTTTGGTGATAGCGGCAGTGTTTATTGCTGTCGCCTCTCTTGTTGTGTCTCATTTTCTTGTTCGTGATCTAGCAGAAGAGGAACGCAACCGTATGGCGGTTTGGGCTGAAGCTATGCGTACGCTCAATAATGCCGATGAGAATACTGACTTGAACTTGGTATTGAAGGTTATCAATGAAAATAATTCCATTCCGGTTATCGTAATGGATTCTGAAAACCATGCTCAGACTTTTCGTAATGTTGATGTGGAAGGGAAAGATTATGCTGATTCCCTTGCTTATGCTTCTGCCATCGGTCAGCGGCTCTTGAAACAAGGCAAGAATATTAAAATTGAACTAGATGATTCAACACATGACTATATTCAGGTTTGCTATGATGAATCCCTCATGATACGACGTCTGTCAGCTTATCCTTATATTCAGTTGGGGGTAGTCATGCTCTTTGTGGTTATTGCCATCTTTGCTTTACTTACTTCCAAAAGAGCGGAACAGAATAAGGTGTGGGTGGGGTTGTCTAAAGAAACTGCTCATCAGTTGGGTACTCCAATTTCCAGTCTGATGGCTTGGATTGAAATTCTGAAGATGAATTATCCGGATGACGAACTCATTCCTGAAATGAACAAGGATATCCAGCGTTTGCAACTGATAGCAGACCGTTTCTCAAAGATAGGTGCCCTGCCAGAACCTGTTCCTGCAAGTTTGAACGAAGTGATGAATCATGTTATAGACTACATGGATCGTCGAACATCGAAGAATGTTAAACTGGTGAAGGAAATACCTGAACAGGATGTTATCGTTAAGATGAATGCCTCTCTCTTTGAATGGGTGATAGAAAATCTGTCGAAGAATGCTGTTGATGCTATGGGAGCAAATGGTGGACAGATTACGCTCCATGTGGAAGAAACAGCTGATAAAGCTATTATAGAAGTTTCAGATACAGGAAATGGTATAAGAAAAAAGGATTTGAAGAATGTATTCCGTCCCGGTTTTACTACCAAAAAGCGAGGCTGGGGCTTAGGTTTATCACTAGCTAAACGAATCGTAGAAGAATACCATCATGGTAAAATATGGGTGAAAAGTACAGAAATTGGGCATGGAACCACCTTCAGAATCGAGTTAAAGAAAGAATAATCAATTAATAATGAGTGATTTTAGTGATTTTTACATAAAAAATTATTTTATCTCAAAAATTATTTGTAACTTTGCAGCCCGAAACAATATAGTATATATTGAATATGTGTAACATAGATTCTTTTAAGATTGATTTGAAAGCTTTACCTCAAGGTATAACCGAAAAGGAATTTAAGCTTACCAATGAATATTTTGAGGCAATCGATGCTCCTGATGTTCAGAGAGGCGAGTTGTCAAGTAGTCTGTCTATCAATAGGACGGATGACTTCTTCGAACTCAATTTCCATACAGAGGGAGTGGTTCACATACCATGCGACATCTGTCTGGACGATATGGATCAAACCATTGAGACTAATGACAGGCTAGTCGTAAAATTCGGAGAAGAGTACTCAGAGGATGATGATCTGGTGACTGTGGCCGAGAACGAAGGAATACTCGATGTCGCCTGGTTTATCTATGAATTTATAGATCTCAATATTCCCATCAAGCATGTGCATGCACCTGGAAAATGCAACCCTGCTATGATTGAAAAGCTCAATGAGCATTCTGCCGCCCGAAGCGGTGAGGAAGAAGAGGAAACTGTAGATCCACGCTGGGAAGCTCTATTGAAATTGAAAAAATAAAAATTAAAATTTTAAACATTTAAAAATTATGGCACATCCTAAAAGAAGACAGTCAAAGACACGTACACTTAAGAGAAGAACTCATGATAAGGCAGTAGCTCCTACATTGGCAGTTTGCCCTAACTGTGGTGCATACTATGTATACCACACTGTTTGCCCTACTTGCGGTTACTATCGTGGTAAGGTTGCAATCGTTAAGGAAGCAGCTGAATAATGGGTAAGATTAATGCTGTAATTACAGGTGTCGGTGGCTACGTGCCAGACTATATCCTCAACAATGAGGAGTTATCTCGCATGGTAGATACTACAGATGAGTGGATTACCACCCGTGTGGGTATCAAAGAGCGCCGCATCCTTACAGAGGAAGGCCTTGGAACCAGCTATCTGGCACGTAAAGCTGCCAAGCAGTTGATTCAGAAGACTGGCGTGGATCCAGATACAATCGATGCATTGATTGTAACAACCACGACACCTGACTATAAGTTCCCTTCTACAGCATCTATCGTCCTCGGCAAGCTGGGTTTGAAGAATGCTTTCGCATTTGACTTCTCTGCAGCTTGCTGTGGATTCTTGTATACCCTTGATGTTGCTGCAAGCATGATTCAGAGTGGTAGATACAAGAAGATTATTGTGATTGGTGCTGACAAGATGTCTTCATTGGTAGATTACACAGACCGTGCTACTTGTGTTCTCTTTGGAGATGGAGCAGGTGCGGTTTTGGTGGAGGCAACTGAAGAGGAGAACGTTGGAGTTCAGAACTCATACCTTCGTACAGATGGACAAGGTTTGCCTTTCCTTCACATGAAGGCTGGTGGTTCTGTTTGCCCTCCTTCACATTTTACAGTTGATCATCGTCTGCATTATCTTTATCAGGAAGGTCGTACTGTATTCCGTTACGCAGTAACAGATATGAGCAACGACGTGATGAAAATCATGGAAATGAACAACCTGAAGGCTGATGATGTGAACTGGGTAATTCCTCACGAGGCTAATCTCCGTATTATTGAGGCAGTAACCAAGCGTGCTGGAATTCCACTTGATAAGGTGGTTGTAAACATCGATCATTATGGAAATACTAGTGCAGCAACAATTCCATTGGCACTCTGGGATGCAGAAAGCCAATTGAAGAAGGGCGATAACGTCATCTTCACAGCATTTGGTGCAGGATTTGTACATGGCGCTTCTTTCTATAAGTGGGCGTATGATGGCGCTGCTTACGGAAAGTAATCTATAAAAATAGGATAGAATAATTATCTATATAAGGAAACGCATCTTTCTTATTTCTCTATAAATAAGTAAGGATGCGTTTCTTTAGCTTAAAAACAATAGAGCTTAACTTCTTGATAGTAAAATTTTGCTAAATTCAATTTTTTATGCATAAAGCTGGTTTCGTAAATATAGTAGGTAACCCTAATGTGGGAAAAAGTACCTTGATGAATCAATTGGTGGGTGAACGTATTAGTATTGCAACTTTTAAGGCTCAGACAACCCGTCATCGTATCATGGGTATTGTGAATACTGATGATATGCAGATTGTATTTTCTGATACTCCTGGTGTTTTGAAACCTAATTACAAGATGCAGGAGATGATGCTTGCCTTCTCTGAGAGTGCATTGGCGGATGCTGATGTGCTGCTTTATGTGACAGATGTGATAGAAAACCCTGAAAAGAACATGGAATTCTTGGAAAAGGTTAAGAAAATGCAGATTCCTGTACTCTTGCTCATCAACAAGATTGATCAGAGTGATCCGAAGAAGTTGGGTGATATTGTTGAAAAATGGCACTCTTTGTTGCCTAATGCAGAGATTCTTCCTATCTCAGCGAAGAATAAATTCGGAACGGATATGCTCTTGAAGCGCATTAAGGAACTCTTGCCGGAATCTCCTGCTTTCTTTGATAAGGATCAGCTGACAGACAAGCCTGCCCGTTTCTTCGTTTCAGAGATTATCCGAGAAAAGATTTTGCTCTATTATGATAAGGAAATACCTTATTCTGTAGAGGTAAGAGTGGAGCGATTTAAGGAAGATGAAAAACGTATCCACATTAATGCGGTGATTTATGTTGAACGTGATTCCCAAAAGGGTATCATCATCGGTCACCAGGGTATCGCATTGAAAAAGGTGAATACCGAGAGTCGTAAGGCTTTGGAAAAGTTCTTCGACAAGAAAATCTTCTTGGAGACTTTCGTAAAAGTTGATAAGGATTGGCGCAGCTCTCAGAGAGAACTTGATGCCTTTGGATATAATCCGGAATAATTGATAGTTAAGAGTTAATAGTTTAAAGACGCCCTTAATAACTATAAACTATCAACTAAAATAACTCCTCCCTGAATGTAATCGAGGGAGTGACTCTCGCCAAAAGAGCGAGGGCCGGAGCAAGGTCAGCTTCGGCAAATTATTAACTTGGATGCAGAGACCACATCCTTGAATACCTCCTAAAAGGAAGGAGGATAATGACTGTTTATGGCAAATTTAGTAGCTATTGTAGGACGCCCTAATGTGGGTAAGTCTACTTTATTTAATCGTTTGACTCAATCACGTCGCGCTATCGTTAGTGATACTGCCGGTACTACTCGTGACCGTCAGTATGGTAAGTGCAGTTGGAATGGTAGAGAATTTTCTGTTGTTGATACCGGTGGTTGGGTTGTAAAATCTGATGATATTTTTGAAGATGCTATCCGCAAGCAGGTGCTTGTTGCTACCGAAGAGGCTGACCTGGTTCTCTTCCTGGTAGACGTTAACACTGGCCTTACTGATTGGGATGAAGACGTGGCGCTTATTTTGCGTCGTGCCAAATTGCCTGTTATCCTTGTTGCTAACAAGGTTGATAACAGCGCAGAGTATTATCAGGCTGCTGAGTTCTACAAGTTAGGCTTGGGGGATCCCCAGTGTATCAGTGCAGCTACAGGTGGTGGTACTGGTGATTTGCTTGATATGATTCTGGACAAACTTCAGGATAATCCTGAGGAGGCAATCGAAGAAGATATTCCTCGTTTTGCGGTAGTAGGTCGTCCGAATGCTGGTAAGAGTAGCATTATCAATGCTTTTATAGGTGAGGATCGTAATATCGTGACAGAAATTGCTGGTACTACACGTGATAGTATCTATACCAGATACGATAAGTTTGGCTTCGATTTTTACCTGGTTGATACAGCTGGTATCCGTCGTAAGAACAAGGTAAGCGAAGACTTGGAATTCTATTCAGTGATGCGTTCTATCCGTGCCATCGAGAATAGTGATGTCTGCATCCTGATGCTCGATGCTACCCGTGGTATCGAGACCCAGGATATGAACATCTTCCAGTTGATTCAGAAGAACAACAAGAGTCTGGTGGTTGTAGTAAACAAATGGGATTTGGTTGAGGAGAAGAATCAGAAGGTAATTGATACTTTTGAAAATGCAATCCGCAAGCGTATGGCCCCATTCGTAGACTTTCCTATCATCTTTGCTTCAGCCTTGACTAAGCAGCGTATTTTCCGAGTATTGGAAACTGCCAAGGAAGTTTACCAGAACCGTAAGGCTCATATTGGAACTTCTAAGTTGAATGAGGTGATGTTGCCTATTATCGAGGCATATCCTCCACAGAGCATAAAGGGTAAGTATATCAAAATTAAGTATTGCACCCAGTTGCCTAATACAACGATTCCTTCGTTTGTGTTCTATGCAAACTTGCCTCAGTATGTCAAGGAGAATTATCGCCGTTTCCTGGAAAATAAGATTCGTGAGAACTGGTCATTACATGGCTGTCCTATCAACGTCTTCATTCGTCAGAAGTAAATAAATGAAGCGAAGAATGCAGAATCAAAGTGTATAAAAATGAAGAAACTTTTGATTTTTATGATATTCATGGTGGGATTGGTATTTTCTTCCTGTAGGGAGGAAAAGCCTGATCCTGGCTATCTTGCAGGTATTGCTGCCAAGGGATATTATGATTTGCTTTTAGAGGGCAAGTATAAGGAGTTTGTAGACGGCTACAATCAACCTTATCGGTTGCCAAATGGCTATCAGAATCAATTGCTGATGAATGCCAAAATGTTTGTTGAGCAGCAGCAAGATGAACATAAAGGTATGGTTAAGGTGAATGTACTGAATGCAAAGGCTGATACAGCGCATCATGTTGCTGATGTTTTTCTGCAAGTGGTGTATGGTGACAGTACTAAAGAACAGATAGTGGTACCTATGGTAGAGGTCAAGGATGCCTGGAAAATGAGATAGTATTTATTTTGTAATAAAAAAGCCATCAGCCAGTTTCTGGGCTGATGGCTTTTTTTTTGAACGATACTGTCTTATTTGTTTTTAGCTTCTTCCAGCTCCACCTCCTTTACTTTGCGGAAGAGATCGGAAGCAAAGACTAAATCGTTGAGTTTCTCGTTTGTTGAGGTCATCACTTCATCTTTGTTGCCTTGCCATTCTTTATGACCTTGGTAGATAAAGCAGATGTTTTCACCAATGCCCATCACCGAATTCATGTCGTGGGTGTTGATGATGGTAGTCATATTATAGTCTTTGGTGATGCCTGAAAGAAGTTCGTCTATCACAAGTGAGGTCTTTGGATCCAAACCTGAGTTTGGCTCATCGCAGAACAAGTATTTCGGATTCATTACTATGGCACGTGCAATAGCTACTCGTTTCTGCATACCACCCGAGATTTCTCCAGGATATTTCTGCTGAGCCTCTATCAGATTGACGCGGTCAAGACATTCCTGAGCCCGTTTTACGCGCTCCCTGTAATTCATGGTAGAGAACATGTCAAGTGGGAACATGACATTCTCAAGTACATTCAGAGAGTCGAATAGGGCTGCGCTTTGGAAAATCATTCCCATCTCGCGGCGCATCTGGACTTTTTCTTTTTTCGACATCCGGGTGAAGTCACGGTCATCGTAGAGAACTTCGCCACTTGTAGGCTGAAGTAATCCTACGAGATTCTTCATGAGTACGGTCTTTCCGGAACCGCTCTGTCCGATTATCAAATTAGTCTTTCCTGTTTCAAAGGTGACGTTTATATTGTCTAATACAACCTTGTCGCCAAACGACTTGGTGAGATTTCTAACTTCTATCATAGTTTACGAGAGAATTTGAGTGAGGAAAACATCTGAAAACAGAATCAAAACACTAGAACAGACAACAGCATCGGTTGACGATTTTCCAACCTCAACAGATCCACCTTCTACGGTATAACCGAAATAAGAAGATACGCTGGAAATGATGAATGCAAAGAAAAGACTCTTGATGATGCTCATCCATACAAACCATTGGTTAAATGAATGTTGCAAGCCAAGTGTCAGATCATCTGGTGGTAGGATATGCCCAATATATGCTGTTCCGTAGGCGCCGATGATACCCATGCCAGAACTGAAGATAACCAGGAATGGCATGATGGTAACCAAACCGAGAATTTTAGGCAGAATGAGGTAACATGCAGAGTTCACTCCCATGATATCAAGGGCATCAATCTGTTGGGTGACACGCATTGTTCCCAACTCCGAAGCGATATTAGAACCCACTTTACCTGCGAGAATCAGACACATGATACTTGATGAGAACTCCAGAAGCATGATTTCTCGAGTGGTGTAACCTGAAACCCATCGTGGCATCCATGGACTCTGAATGTTCAATTTCATCTGGATGCAGATAACTGCTCCAATGAAGAAGGATATCAGTAAAACGATACCAATAGAATCAATACCCAATTGCGACATCTCCTTGATGTATTGTTTCAAGAACATGCGCATGCGCTCAGGACGGGAAAAAGAACGTCCCATCAATATAAGATATTTACCGAAGGTGGTAAGCCATTTTTCTATTAACATGCTATTATAAAACTGAAT
>JAJXBQ010000153.1:0-8394 GCA_021640525.1 Segatella copri | reverse complement strand
TACAAAATTTTTAATATCTTTGCACAAAATATGACATACAAATGCAGGGGCTATCTGTCTCTTCTGAGAGATACTGACTTGTTTTGTAGAAATAAAGATTTTAATAATGAAAACTCGTACAAAAGTAATTATAGCTATCGGCTCTAACAGAAATCAGGAGGAGAATGTGTTGAAGGCACATGAACATCTGAGTTGTATGTTCAGGAACTGCCTTTTCGGTCCGCGCATGTGGACTGAGCCTATCGGACTGGAGAATTCAGACAAGTTTCTGAATCAGGTGATGTTGGGGGAAACCATCTGCTCTAAGAAGTCTGTGCTTGCCGCGCTGCGGAGTGTGGAGCAGAGATGCGGACGCAGAATCCGTGGTCCTTATCGTAAGGTAGATGTTCCGCTGGATCTCGACCTTCTGCTCTATGGCGATGAGAAATTGCACGAGAGCGAGTGGGAGCGTGATTATATTCAGAGTTCTATCAGCTACCTCGAAGAGAAGGATGCTAAGAGATAATGATTTTGGCACCGAAAAGAAACGGGAAACCCGAATCTGGTATGTAGATTTACAATACCGGATTCGGGTTTTCTGTTGTAAGATTGAGTTCTATCACTCTTCCTTCTTTCAGCGACTTCTGCACGTTGATGATGCGCTGGTTGCTGCTGCCCCTGAAGAAGAGGTCTTCATCGCGCAATGCCTGCACGAAGGGACCGTCTACCAATACATCGATTTGGCGGAGGAGTTCCAGCTGCTCGGGATTCTTCACGAGGTTTTCGAAGAGATAGCCCGTAAAGCACCAGATGCTCTTGCTGCTCTGCTCTCTGATGGCGCGCGCCAGCTCGGCAAAGCCCTTTGCCTGAAACATAGGGTCGCCGCCCGAGAAGGTGACGTTGGCGAAGGGGTCGCTCATGATTTCCTTCATCAGCTCGTCGGTAGAGGTCATCGTGCCGTGGCTGATGTCCCACGACTGCGGATTATGGCAGCCCGGACAATGGTTGGGGCATCCCGCACAATAAATGGATGTGCGGAAGCCCGGACCGTCTACCATCGTATCATGTACGATGCTTAATACGCTGATCATTTTACTTTTCTCCTCCGATATGGGTTACTCGGTCGTGGAGCTCGGCAAGCTTGCCGCTGTTCCAGCGGTCTGTAGTACCTACCAGATAACCGGTGATGCGCTGCAGCTTGTCGATGTGGTGGCTGCCGCACTTAGGACAAACCTCGAGGTGGGCGTCAGCATTCTCGTAGCCGCAGTCGAGACAGCGGTTGCGGTTGTGGTTTACTGAGCCGTAACCCATGTTGTACTTATCCATCATGTCTACCACGCTCTCGATAACTGAAGGGTTGTGGGTAGCATCGCCGTCAATCTCTACATAGAAGATGTGGCCGCCACGGGTCAGGTCGTGGTATGGAGCCTCGATCTGAGCCTTCTTCAGGGCTGTACACTTATAGTATACAGGCACGTGGTTAGAGTTGGTATAATAGTCGCGGTCTGTAACGCCAGGGATGACGCCAAACTGCTTTCTGTCTTTCTTTGTAAACTTACCGCTCAATCCCTCGGCTGGAGTAGCCAGGATAGAGTAGTTGTGATGATACTGCTCGCTGAACTCGTTGGCACGGTCGCGCATGTAGGTAACAATCTTCAGTCCCAGCTCCTGTGCCTTCTCGCTCTCGCCGTGGTGCTTGCCGATGAGGGCAACCAGGCATTCTGCCAATCCGATGAAGCCGATACCCAGGGTTCCGTGGTTGATGACGCTCTCGATGGTCTCTTCCGGCTTCAGGTTTTCTGCGCCTACCCAGAGATACTTCATGAGCAGAGGGAACTGCTTGGCCATTGCCGTCTTCTGGAACTGGAAGCGTTCGTCGAGCTGCTTGGCTGTGATGTCGAGGATATTGTCGAGCTTGGCAAAGAACATGTCGATGCGCTGCTTTTCGTCTTCGATGCCCATGCACTCGATGGCGAGCTTCACGATGTTGATGGTAGAGAAGCTCAGATTACCGCGGGCGATGCTGGTCTTCTCGCCCCAGCGGTCTTCGAACACGCGGGTACGGCAGCCCATGGTTGCAATCTCCCACTTGTAGCGCTCCGGATCATCAGCACGCCACTTCTCGTTCTGGTTGAAGGTGGCGTCGAGGTTCAGGAAGTTAGGGAAGAAACGGCGGGCTGTTACCTTGCAAGCCAGCTTGTAGAGGTCGTAGTTTCTGTCCTCAGGCAGATAGTTTACGCCTCTCTTCTTCTTCCATATCTGGATAGGGAAGATGGCTGTTTCGCCATTGCCTACGCCCTGATAGGTGCTCTGCAGGATTTCGCGCATGATGCAGCGGCCCTCGGCGCTGGTATCGGTACCATAGTTGATGCTTGAGAATACAACCTGGTTACCGCCGCGGCTGTGGATGGTGTTCATGTTGTGGATGAATGCCTCCATTGCCTGATGCACGCGGTTCACGGTCTTGTTGATGGCGTGCTGCTCCAGGCGTTCGCGGCCCTGCAGTCCGTCGAGTGGCTTCTCCAGATAGTCCTCGATTGGAGCATCATAGAGGTTGCTCAGGTCTTCGCCTGTCAGCTTCTCCAGGTTCTTCACCTCTTCCTGGTACGACATGCGTACGTATGGAGCCAGATAGAAGTCGAAGGCTGGGATAGCCTGACCGCCGTGCATCTCGTTCTGGCAGGTCTCGAGAGAGATACAAGCCAGAACGGCTGCGGTCTCGATGCGCTTGGCAGGACGGCTTGAACCGTGACCGGCTGTGAATCCGTGGTTCAGAATCACGTCGAGCGGATGCTGCACGCAGGTGAGACTCTTGGTTGGGTAATAGTCCTTATCGTGAATATGTATATAGTTGTGCATGACGGCGTCGCGTACATCCTCAGAGAGGAGGTAGTCGTCGACGAATGGTTTGGTTGTTTCTGAAGCGAACTTCATCATCATGCCGGCTGGTGTGTCGGCATTCATGTTGGCGTTTTCACGGGTAATGTCGTTGTTCTTGGCATTGACGATGCTCATGAACACGTCGCGTGTCTTCGCCTTGCGGGCGATGTTACGCTGGTTACGGTATGCGATATACTTCTGGGCAACATCTTTGCGGGCACTCTTCATGAGTTCCATCTCGATGGCGTCCTGAATGGCCTCAACGCTCATCTGGCTCTTGCCGCGATAAGAGATGTGGTCGGTTATCTGCTCGATAAGGGTTGTATCTTCACCCTTGTCGGTATGCAACATGGCCTTGCGAATGGCTGCCATGATTTTCTGTTCGTTGAATCCAACGATGCGTCCGTCACGCTTTACTACTGTCTGGATCATTTTAGTATTACTTTTACGATTGATGTTTAAATTACTTAGTATTAAGTCATTATGACTTGAAGAGGTAGATAGATACCTCCTTTTGACATTGCAAAGATATAAAATATTTCTGAAAGTAATTACTTTTGGATAACTTTTTTATCGTTAAAAAATATTAAGTCACTGATAATCAGGAGGAAACGAAAAAGTTTTGGAAAACTTTGACAAATTTCCGTTTCTCGAAACGTTTAAGTTGTTATCTATCAGCGTGTTGCGCATTTTGTGCGCTTGTGTGCGTTTTTCCCTTGTTGTCTGTGTGCCGTGGCAGGGGGTGGGAATGAAAATCGCCGCAACGCCCGTGTATAGGGCATTGCGGCGATTCGGGGGTGATTATTTTGCTTGTCGCTTATAGTCGAGCGCAGCTCCGATGGCGGTGCAGAATTCCGAGTATTTCGGTATCCTGAACCTCACTCCGTAGAGTTTCTCCATGGCTGGGAACACCTCGCGGCATTGTGGCAGCAGGGTGAGGTTGCCGATGAGCACGAAATCCTTGATGCCCGATTCGAGCGATGAGAGGATGGTAGCGGAGCCTATCGACTGCAGCACCATCCAGATGAGTCCCATGGCGATGTCTTCGCGCGAAGCGTTGGCCTTGGCGTTGCTGAAGAGCGATGCGGTGGCGTTCATCGGGAGTCCGGGCAGAGGCTTGGCGCTGATGTCGCCTATCAGCAGGTTTATCTTGCTCACGTCGCCGTCTTTGGCGAGGTTGATAATCTGCTTGATGTCGTCGGTCTTCAGCATGATGCGGCTCAGTCCTGCCAGGGTTCCGCCGCCTATGCCGATGCCTCCGATGTGCCTTATCTCGTTGTCATCGCATTTTACGAGCGATGTACCGGTTCCCATGCTCACCACGATCATGCGGTCGAGCTTGCTCTCGTATCGGGCGCCCAGTCCGTCGGCCACGAACTCCTCGCTCTTCGAGGTAGGCAGTCCGTAGATGGGCTCGTCGATATAGGCAGAACCTACGCCTGTGAGCATCACCTGTTCTACATCGCTCAGCGCAATCTTGTTGTCGTGAAGATACTTGCCGAAGGCTCCGTAGAGCGAGGTGATAGGGTCGGTGGCTTTGATGCGGATGGGACTAACCACCACACCGCTTTCATCGATACCCACAATCTTGGTCGTAGAGATGCCTACGTCGATTCCTATAACAATCTTTTTCATTCCTTATATATATAATAATGTGTATTCTCGCAGATGATGCCCCTCTAGAGCACGCCCATCTTGCAGAAGGTGATGAGCACAGCGTAGCCCACAATCATGCTCAGCACGCCCACCGTGAGACCAGCCTTCACCATGTCGGTCTGCTGGATGAGTCCGGTAGAGTAGGCGATGGCGTTAGGAGGGGTTGAGATAGGCAGCGACATGGCGCAGCTGGCTGATACCGCTACTCCGATGAGGATGGTAGAGGTGCCGCCGATGGTGTTGAGCTTGTCGCCCATGCCGGCGCATACCACCGTGAGGATAGGGATGAGCAGGGCGGCGGTGGCGGTGTTCGAGATGAAGTTACTCAGGATGAAGCATACCAGTCCGGATACAATCATGATGACCAGCGGATTGAATTCTGTAAACGGAATACTCTTTACGGCTGCCTCGGCAAGACCGGTGCCGTTCATCGCCAATCCGAGGGCGAATCCGCCTGCCACCATCCAGATGACAGCCCAGTCAATCTCCTTCAGGTCCTTGGCTGTAACCACTCCCGTAAGGGCGAATATGGCGATAGGGAGCATGGCCACGGTGTTGGCGTTGATGCCCAGCTGCTTGCCGAATACCCAGAGCACGATGGTTGCGAGGAAGGTGACTGCCACTACCGTGGTGCGCCAGTTGTGCTGCATGTTGCCCTCGATGTTGAGCTCGATGGTCTTGGCAGAGAATGGGAACATCTTGCGGATGATAACCCATGCCATCAGGAGCATGATGAGCACCATAGGTGCCATGATGAGCATCCAGTCGCCGAAGCTGATGCCCAGGTTCAGTCCCGTAGGGTCGTTCAATACCTTGAAGGCGAAGGCGTTAGGCGGAGTTCCGATAGGAGTACCCATACCGCCCAGGTTGGCTCCGATAGGGATAGCCATGGTGAGCGCCACGCGACCCTTGCCCGAAGGCGGCAACGATTTGAACACCGGTGTGAGGAAGGTGAGCATCATGGCGGCGGTGGCTGTATTAGAAATGAACATCGAGAAGATGCCGGTGATGAGCATGAAGCCCAGCAGCACGTTCTCAGAACGCTTGCCGAATGGCGCAATCAGGGCCTTCGCCATCATCACGTCGAGTCCGCTCTTGGTAGCGGCTATGGCGAGCACGAAACCGCCCAGGAAGAGGATGATGGTAGGGTCGGCGAAGCACGCCATCACACCCTGATAGTCGAGCAGCTTGCCCATCTCTGCCTCCGAGCCTTGCATAATCTTGAAGGCGGAGTCGCTGACGAAGAACAGCAGCACGAAGATGATCACTACGCTGGTAGCCCATGCCGGTATGGCCTCGGTGAGCCAGAGCATCACGGCCATGACGAAGATGGCGATGACGCGCTGCTGCACGATGGTTAGCCCATCGATGCCGAAGCTATCTATGGGCAGGTTCCAGACGATAACGGTAAGCAGAGCCGTTATGAGGAACAGCAATGCTTTCTTGCGATTAAAATCGCCATTCAATACTTTCTTTACAGTTTCTTGCATTATCTTTCTGTCTTAAGGATTATTTTCTTGCAAAAATACGTGTTTTTTTTGTATTTTGCAAGTTTTTTTGCAGAAATAGTGAAAAAAATGCCGAAAAATGTTGTTGTTTCAAGAAAAAATGCTATATTTGCAGTGGATTTACCGATAACGGCTATCGGTGATTCTGAAAACTTGGAGCACCCGGAAGGGTGATTCAGCGAACCTGATATGTCTAATCAATTAAAAGGAGATAAGGAAATGAACAAGTCTGTAGTATTTATCATCATCCTGCTCGTGATAGTTCTATCTATCATCGTATCGCAGTACTTCCACAAGCGCCACCATGAATATAAGATGGCAGACATCGAGAAGGCTATCCGCAAGGCTTATCCTAAGGGTATCTGCTCGATAAGCAAGGAAGAACTGGTAACAGCTGTGAAGAAATACTTCCACTGTTCGGCGAAGGAGGCTCATTATATAATAGGTGTAGCCCGCCGCAAGAAGCTGGTTGATATCGCTGCAGAATATGTTACCATCATGTTTTGAAATAAGGTAAAAACATTATATACGTTTTAGCCGTGAGGCTAGGCTGTTGATTTAGTTTGAAAAAAAGTATTATTTATTTGAGGCACAAAGGATTGTTAATGACATGCTGATTCCGTAAGGGGAAAGGTGGGTTAGCATGTTGTATTCGGGCGTCTGGTATGGTACATTGCGTAAACAATTTAACTGCCAGACAAAGTTTACCCTCCCTAGGACTTTTTAAGACCTGGGGAGGGTTTTACTTTTCAGGCTCAGCACCTTTTATTCAAGTCCATCGCCGCTGTTTTCGCTTCCGGTTCCGCCAGTAGAATCGCCGCCCGATGGGGTGTCGCCTCCGGATGGATTATCGCCTCCGGATGGATTATCGCCGTCGGATGGGGTAGTAGGAGGCGTATCGGTAGAGGTAACCTGCTTCACCACCTTGCCGTTTCGGTCGTAGCAGGTGATGTTGACGGAAGTCTCTTCGAGTTCCTTCTTGATGTCGGTGTTAGGCACGAAGATGATGTATCGGCGGGTGATGAGGTTGGCGCTCACCTTGTTCACATCCTCAACGGCGGTAGAGTTAAGACCGAATCGGAGGCTGCCCAGTCCTGGCACAGCCACGCTGTGGCCCTCGGTGGCCCATGCAGCAATCACTTCGCCTATGGCCGACCATCCGGCGTTGATTACCGCCTTAGGCAATCCGCTGCGAACGGCAGCTTCTTCTATCACCTTCGTGGCGTTGAGCTGGCTGTAGAGTTCAGCCTGCATCACGAATGCCCACTTTTGCTTACCTTTTTCGAACGCTACGTTGCGCTCAATTGCTTTTACTTTAATACCCATAATTCAAATCGTTTTTTTAATGGTTAAACAAATCAGTTATTGACAAGTTTCGCAAGTTCTTTACTTCCTTACATGCGAACAATGAGTTTACATGCAGCTGGTTACGCCGAGCGTAGTGCCTACGGCAGTAAGTACGGCGATAATCACCTGCAAGATAGTTTTCCAAACTTCCTTTTTCATTTTCTTTTTCCCTTTCTTTTTTAGTGGTTCAACATTTAGAAAGAGATTGGGCAGGTGTGCACCCCTGTCGTTTTCCCCTCCGTTTTTTAGTGGTTAATTTTCCATTTGCCGTTCTTGATGAATGACAATGCAAAGATACAACATTTTTCTCTGAAAAACAATAGTTGTCCCGAATCACGTGCATCCTTGTCCCGAATCACGTGCATTCCTCCCTCATTAATCATGTATTTGCTTGACGCCACACGCCCTGAAAGGGCAGAAGCTCCTAGCCCAGGGCAACGCCCTGGGTTTTAAGGATGTAGCCAATACGCCCTGTAAGGGCAAAAGCTTTATATTTTTTGCTTGAGGTTTTAAAGCTTTTGCCCTTACAGGGCGCCGGGATTGCGTCAATAGCTACCCAGGGCGTTGCCCTGGGCTAGGAGCTTCTGCCCTTTCAGGGCGTGTCCCAACGTACCCCCAACTGCGTCCCGATGCAGTCGGCGCTACGTCCCGACGTATCGCCATCTGCGTCGGGACGTGGCTGGCGGCGCGTCGCCACGCAGTTTTAGGGGCATCGGGCGCACAGTAACTTGCTATGTGGGTTAGCTGGTGGATAGAAGGAAAGGCAAAAATGTGAATGTGAATGTGAATTTGAAATGTTTTTCAATGTTACCTGAAGGAGAAGCGTATAATCGTGTTTAAGTAATAGTAGCCATTATAATAGGTTCATATTATACATATAATAAGGTACGCGCGCGAGGACTGAATTTCATTCACAATATCCAATAAAAGGAATGGATGGCACAACCCGATACATTCACTTACATTTCAAATTCACATTCACATTCACATTTTGTTTTGATGGTTTTATGAAAAAAAGACAATT
>JAJXBQ010000458.1:0-1208 GCA_021640525.1 Segatella copri | reverse complement strand
TTCCGAAAGAAGGTGCAGTTTTTCACTGTACAAGTGTCGCATTCCTACCAAAAAGGTGTCGCATTCCTACGAATGCGACACCTTTTTGGCTGTTTTTCGATAAAATTTTTGCTTTTTCTTTGGTGCTTTACGAAAAAATGATTATGCTGAATTTGAATCATTTTGGGCTACATCTGTAGATTGGAAGTCTCTCCATTCTGTAGGAGAACAGCCTTCTTTTGTCTTGAAGATTCGGTAAAGATGAGTTCGACAAGAGAATCCACACTCGGCTGAAATGATGTCGTTGTTATAATCTGGATATTCCAACATCATCTTTTTTGCAGCGTTGAGACGTATCTCGCTGAGCCATATTCGGAAGTTAGAGTGCAAGCATTGATCGAAAAACAGGCTCAATTCGTTCTTTGATATACAAAGTGTACGAGAAAGCGTCAACATGTTTACATTACAATCCTTATAACCCAAATCCATACACCATTGGTCAAGACTGTTTTGGATAAAGTTTCTGCGCTCCTCAGACAATTGATGTAAAGGTTTTTTCTCTCCGCTTCGTTGATTTTCCTCTTCTTTATCCAATAGCTCTTCTGTTGGAATATAACTGCTGCCGAGAGCGATAAACGTAAGGTTGAAGAACAGCAAGGCAAGCAATACGGCTGGACCTACTATATATAATAAGGTAGTAGAAAAGATGGCAACTGGCATAGCGAGAACTGCGAGCCATAGAATGATTACACTTGCACGCGAATATTTCACGTAAGGCAACAAATCAGTTGCCGCCATTGTCTCCAACATATTTTTACGTCTAATCATCTCCTGAATAATCATGTATATGCAATAGAAAACACTTACGCAAAACAGAGTCAGCATCAGATAAAGCCCTCCTCTGATATACAGGCTATGATGGAGATTGATACCCACGCAAAAGACCACAATGATGGCAGCATAAATACCACTGCACATCAGTATCATCTTTCTGAGGTTAGCACGGGTGGTTTCTATGTTGTAGATTCCTATGGAGATAAGCGAGAAGCAGGGGGTATAGAGGAGGATGTTGATGACCGCCCCCAGATTATCGTGCATAGCACGGAACCCGAAAGTCATCTGCAACACATATTGTATCGCCAGTCCTATCAGGGCAGCAACGATCATCCATCGTGAACGCTCATACCGCTTGTTCTCCCATCTTACATGCAGATGAGAGAGTGCTACGA
>JAJXBQ010000457.1:0-1209 GCA_021640525.1 Segatella copri | reverse complement strand
AAGAAATCATGGTCGACGAATACCAAGATACGAACGGCGTGCAAGAGACGATTATCAACTTGATTTCTCGCGTCGATAACCGGTTCTACGTAGGGGACGTGAAGCAAGCGATTTATAGCTTCCGTATGGCCGACAGTTCTCTGTTTATGGAGAAATACAATACCTACGGCGACACTGATGCGGTAGAACGCCGTATCGACCTAGCAAAGAATTTCCGATCTCACGAAAATATTTTGGCCGCTACGAACTTCTTGTTCTATCAAATCATGACGGAAGAGGCGGCGGAGCTCAATTATACTGAGGCAGAATCCCTCATTCCTGGCCGTATCGTAGAGGATGCGCCTGAGGATTGGGTTGGAGGAGATGTGGAATTGCAGCTCCTCGATGTGAGTAAGGATACCCTCAGTGCTAGTGAAAGCGACGAGGACGAAGGGGGTGACCCTGAAAACAACGAGCGTGAGCTAGATTTCATCATTCAAAAGATTAAGGAAATCCACGGTGCTAAGAAGAAGGTGCAAAATCCAGATGGTACATTCCGTCAAATCGAGTGGCGTGACTTTGCTATTTTGCGCAGATCCTTGGCTGGTTGGGGCACTCGTGCTGTAGAGGCTATGCGCCAAGCAGGTATCCCTGCGGTGGTAAACGAACGAGATGGCTACTTTGAAGCACAGGAAATTCAACTCTTATTAGCGTTGCTATCTATCATAGATAATCCAGAACAAGACTTGCCGATGGCAGCAGTGTTACACTCTGGTCTCGTTGGTCTTGATGCAAACGAACTAGGTGCACTGCGCCTATCTGGAGAGGGTTCTCTGTGGTCTCTCATGCCCGCCTATGCTGAAGAGGCTCAAGATGAGCGCTTATTAGCTTTTATTGGCCATATGGAGCGGTGGCGTACCTTATCGCGCCGTCACGGTGTAACAGATTTGCTATGGGATATTTACGAATCTCAAGATTATGTAAATTACGTAGGCGCCATGCCAAATGGTCTTGTGCGACGCGCGAATGTACTCGCTCTGTATGACCGAGCTAAGGGCTATGAGGCATCTGGCTTCCGTGGACTCTTTAGATTTTTGCGCTTTGTTGAAAGCTTACGCGATAGCAACCAAGATATGCCCCTTGCCAATGTGGTAAGCGAAGCGGACAATGTAGTGCGCCTCATGACCATCCACAAGAGTAAGGGCCTTGAGTTTCCTGTAGTATTCTTAT
>JAJXBQ010000456.1:0-1214 GCA_021640525.1 Segatella copri | reverse complement strand
ACCAAGCGGAAAGCATTCCATATCTTATTATTGAAGTTACGTCCTTGCTCACACAGCGCATCATCAAAGAGTATGTCGTTTCCGGCAGGAGCTGCAAGCATCATGCCCATACGCACACCGTCGGCACCGTACTTCTCTATCAAATCCAGCGGGTCGGGAGAGTTACCCAACGACTTGGACATCTTACGTCCCAGCTTGTCACGGACAATACCCGTAAAGTAAACGTTCTTGAACGGCATCTTTCCTTCATATTCATAACCTGCCATAATCATACGGGCTACCCAGAAGAAGATAATGTCCGGACCGGTCACCAAGTCGCTGGTAGGATAATAGTAGCTGATTTCCTCATTGCCCGGATTGTTGATACCATCGAACAAAGAAATAGGCCACAGCCAGGAAGAGAACCAAGTATCCAGACAGTCTTCGTCCTGACGAAGGTCTTCCTGTTTAAGACCGGCATTACCTGTTTTCTCTTTTGCCAACGCCAAGGCTTCTTCGGGAGTGGCAGCCACTACATAACCACCTTCCGGCAAAAAATAAGCAGGAATGCGATGCCCCCACCACAACTGGCGGCTGATACACCAGTCCTTGATATTTTCCAACCAGTTCTTGTACGTATTCTTATATTTGGCAGGATAGAACTTCAACTCATCATTCATCACCGGCGGCAAAGCCATGTCGGCAAAGTGCTGCATCTTCAAGAACCACTGCATGGAAAGTTTCGGTTCGATGGGCACGTTGGTACGTTCGGAGAAACCTACCTTGTTGGTATAGGCTTCCACTTTCTCCAACAGACCGGCAGCAGCCAGGTCCTTCTCAATCTGCTCGCGCACATCGAAACGGTCCATACCGATATACAAGCCGGCAGCTTCACTAAGCGTTCCGTTATCATTGAAGATGTCGATGCTCGGCAGGTTGTACTTCTCACCCAGCATATAGTCGTTCACATCGTGGGCAGGGGTTACCTTCAGGCAACCTGTACCGAATTCGATGTCTACATAATCGTCCTCGATGACCGGGATAACGCGTCCTACCAACGGCACAATCACCTTCTTACCCTTCAACCAGGTATTCTTGGGGTCATTCGGATTGATGCACATGGCTGTATCTCCCATGATGGTTTCAGGGCGGGTGGTAGCAACCACTGCATAACGTCCTTCGGGGTCACCTTCTACCATATACTTCAGATAGTACAGCTTGCTGTGCTCTTCTTT
>JAJXBQ010000455.1:0-1219 GCA_021640525.1 Segatella copri | reverse complement strand
CCCCAACGGTCTGAATCCTGTATTGCACAGGGCTCAGGCCGTTTAGTTTTAATTTGATTCGGCGATTGTTGTAATAGTCGATGTAATCGATAATGGCCTTTTCAAGCTGGTCAATGGAATCAAATTTTTCCAAATAGAACAGTTCTGTCTTGAGCAGTCCGAAGAAATTTTCGGCAACAGCATTATCCAGACAAGTAGCTTTTCTGGACATACTTTGCGTAATGCCCTTTGCCTTCAGCAGATTTTGGTAGGATTTCATCTGATACTGCCAGCCCTGATCCGAATGCAGAATCAGATTGTCAACCTTAATTGGCAGCTTCTGAAAAGCGCCCTCCAGCATATCCGTGATCTGTTTGAAATTTGGATGGCGGCTCAGGTTATAGCTGACAACTTCGCCATTGAACAAATCAAGAATTGGAGACAGGTAGAGTTTCTGGTCGTTCACTTTGAATTCAGTAACATCTGTGACCCATTTTCGATTTGGCTGGTTTGTCTTGAAATGCCGTTCCAGCAAGTTTGGCGCAACTTCTCCGACTTCACCCTTGTAGGAGTTGTACTTTCTTTTTGCGCGAACCTGACAGACTAAGCCCAGCTGCTTCATGAGTTTCTGAACCGTCTTGTGATTCACACAAATATCGTTGTTGTGTAGTTCTTGTGTAATTCTGCGATATCCGTATCGCTTCTTGTTCTCATTGAAGATTGTAATGATCTGTTCTTTTACCATCTGGTACTTCGCAGGATTTTGAGACCGATGCAGGTAGTAGTAGAATGTGCTGCGAGGAAGTCCGGCAAGTTGCAGCAATGCTTTCAATGGATATTTCTGCCTTAGCTCCTGAACTACTTGTGCTTTCTGTTTTGGCGTTCCTCTTCCAGTACCAAGGCGTTCAATTTTTTTAAGTAATCGATCTCCATCCGAAGCCGTTGATTTTCTGCAATCAGATCTTCTTCTACTTGCTTATCCAGCTTTGGCTTCCGACCTTTCTGTGTCCCACCGGCGGCACAGACTCGACCTCGACGTTCTACCAGAAGTGCCTCTTCGCCTTCTTCCAGATAGATGCGCTCCCAATCTTGAAGCGTACGTCTTGGAATTCCATACTTGCTGGACGCTTCATAAAAGCTTAATTTTTCATTGTGAAGCTGTTTGATGATTTCTACCTTTTGAGCTCCGTTGTACTTTCGTTGTCCCTTTGGCATACAAAAACACCCCATTTCCTAAACA
>JAJXBQ010000454.1:0-1220 GCA_021640525.1 Segatella copri | reverse complement strand
GTAACTTTGCATCACAATTCCGAGAGAGTTGGTTTTGTTTATACATTTTTTTATTATTACAAACAACAGAGGTGGCGGCCTATTCCGCTAAACAAACAAAATTAGACGAACGATGACAAACTCACTCGCACTCGTTGCCGCAAAGGCACTCCCAGCCCTCTCGGGTAGTTCTCTCACCTACAACGCAGAGAAGAACGTGTACGTAACCCTCGGTTACACCAGCGCTGCTGGCAACACCTACTACCGAGCAATCCGTCTCTCTGACCGATTGGCAGTTTACTACCACATCGGCGAAGGCTATGCCCACACCTTCCTGAACGGCATCACGCTGTTTGCATGGAACGGTCAGAAGGCGAACATCATTGCACAGAAGTTCTGGGGCGGTTGCAACTGGCGATGCTTCAACGAACGAAGCGCCAAGGAAGAGAGCATCCTCATGCTGAAAGACTTCCTCGCAAGTCAGGCAAAGGCAATGGGTAGCATGGTGGCAGAAAGTCAGCTCCTGGATTTCTCACGAAGCATGATTGAGGCAACTCATCAAAAGTGCCTCGGTTAACCACTGGGTACACAACAAGAGAACAACAAATCAAAGTCAGAAACAAGAAAACACAAAAAGACATGGCAAGCTTAACAAAAGCAATCAACAAAGACCTGTTCGACAGCATCCTGCCGACATTTGGTAACCCACGCGTTCACGTTCCAGTATGGGACGAAGGACAGAAGATGTTCCTCTGTGAGGAATACGAGAGTGCAAACGGGCACCGCTACTACAAAGGCGTGAGATTCTGCGACCGCATCGTAGTTGTCGAGAAGGTAGGACTCTACCACAACTGGACATACATCGATGGCATCGAGGTCTATGCCTTCAATGGCAAGCGACTGGAGCTGGTACAGAAGAAGGATTACGAGAAGGAACACCGCAACGAGGAGTTCATCCGCAAGGAGTCGGAAATCATGGTGCGCAACTACTTCGAAGGAGTGCTCAAGACCCAGAAGAGCAGTATGCCACAGGAAGAACTGGAAGAGAAATCAAAGGCAATCATCGAAGGTTGCTACAAGAGTTTCCTCGACAGCGACTTCAACACACGTCTCACCCAAATCCTCCCACAAATCGAACAGAAATAGGACATGCAGAACACACAGATAGATCCACAGAACCACGAGCAGCAGCTTGCATACGAGCTCGTTGCCAACACAAACTCCAGTTTCTTCCTCACAGG
>JAJXBQ010000152.1:0-8504 GCA_021640525.1 Segatella copri | reverse complement strand
CTATTTTACTTTTTTACCTTTTTACCCTTTTACTTTTTTACCTTTAAAAGCCTTTTTTTCGCCTCCGGGTGCTCAGGATAAAGGGTGAGGGCCTTGCGGTAATTCATGATGGCAGCCTCTTTCATGCCCTCTTTTTCGCACTCCTTCCCCATAATCACATACTCCGTGGCAAGGCGCTTGAGGAACTTCTGCTGCTTCTCCTTCTCTTCATCCTTCTTTCTTATTTCTTCACGCAACAGCTCGTTCTCTGCCTGAAGCTCGTTCACCCTGTTCAACTTTTTGCGGATGAAACGCTTGGCAAGCGGCTGCTCGATGTCATAACGACTGTGGATGGCAAGGAAGAAGTTATCGAGAGCCGACTGCATATCGCCCCTGTCAAAGGCCTTGACGGCATCATGATACTGCTTGTCGGCCTTACTCTGGGTAAGCGCTGTGTTGATGGTGCTCTGGTCGTTGTAATGACGGGCAAACTGCTTGACATCATTGCGCACGAAAACATCACTCTGACGCAACGGCTCCTGAAGACTGATGCCCTCGAGACTGGTGCAGCGGGACAAGGCAACATACGTCTGTCCGCCCGCAAAGACACCACCCGTGAAATCAATCTTCACCTGGTTGAAGGTGAGGCCCTGGCTCTTATGAACCGTTATCGCCCAAGCCAGACGGATGGGGTACTGCTCATATCTGCCAATCTCTTCTTCCTCAATCTTTTTCTCAACCTCATTGAAATGGTATCTCATGTTGCTCCATGCCGCAGGCTCCACCATCACATCTTTTCCTTCCTCGGTGCGCACATAAATCTTGGCATCCTCATCCTCATCAAAACCGATGATGGTGCCCAGCGTGCCATTCACCCACTGATGCTCGATATCGTTCTTGATGAAGATAACCTGAGCCCCCGTCTTGAGGTAAAGTTCGATAGGGGTAGGGAGACTGCTCTCCGGAAACTCGCCCTGTATGTGGCCACGGAAGAGGCAAGGGTCGCCCGGAAGACGCTGCAGCTGGCTGTCGTTGATGTAATCTACCGTATCGCGGCGCGTAGAGAGGGTGATGGCAAGCTTGGAATCTCCCTCATCGAGCCTGGCTCCCACGCGCTGGTTGAGGCGCTGGAGATCCTGCATGGGCACCTGAGACGTGCGGATATGGTCGAGGATGCTGATGAATACAGGGTCGCTCTGGCGGTATACCTTCTTGAGTTCGATGCTCACGAGCTTGAAGTATTCGAACACCTTGGCATCGAAGAAGAAACTGCTGCGGTAGAAGGGACTGAGCAGACGGCGGTCTTCCTCTCTTACCACAGGCTCCAGCTGGAAGATATCGCCCACCAGAAGCAGTTGCTTGCCACCGAAAGGCTCTCGCATGTTGCGGCAATATACCCGCAGTACCTTGTCCAGAAAATCGATGATATCGGCACGAACCATACTGATCTCATCGATGATGATGAGCTCTACCTCGCGGATAATCTTTATCTTCTCTGAATTATACTTCAGGGTGTTGCGGATGTTGCGGACGGAATACATGCTGTCGTTGGGCAGCAGCGGGTGGAAAGGAAGCTTGAAAAAGCTGTGGAGCGTGCTTCCTCCGGCGTTGATGGCCGCAATGCCTGTTGGGGCAAGAATGATATGTTTCTTCTTGGTATTGGCGGCTATATAACGTAAAAAAGTAGATTTACCCGTCCCCGCCTTTCCGGTAAGGAAAAGCGAACGACGGGTAAACTGTATGATTTGGAGTGCATTCTGCAACTCCGGGTTGTCGAGATCAATGTTCATTTTGAGGGAATGTTAAATGTTAAGTGTTAAATGTTAAATTAGGCTTGCGTCCTTGCGCTACGAGTAAGCAAGAATGAAAACTTAACACTTAACATTCAACACTTAACATTATAATTTTAGAGGTCATCGAAGTTGATAGGCTGCTCCGTTGGCTTGGCCTTCTTCTTCTCTTTCTTTTCTTCTGTGGTGGCTGTACCGTTGGCAGATTCGCTTTCAGCCTTCTTGGCAGGAACTTCGCGGATGATAGGGTTGCCTTCGTCATCGAGAACGATCTCTTCCTGGAAGGCGGTACTGTCTACCTTGGTGGTATCTACCTTTGGCTTTGGTGCATAGCTTGCACAGATGTACATATCGCGGGTGATATCGCTGTCCTGTGGCTTGTCAAACTTGCCGTGATACTGCTGGAAGGCTGGGTCGCCAAAGACGCTCTGGAGGAAGTAACCGCAAACTGGAAGAGCGGTTCTCGAACCCTGACCCAAGGCTCCGGTGCGGAAGTGGAGACAGCGGTATTCGCCTCCTACCCAGGCACCAACTACGAGCTTAGGGCTCACACACATGAACCAGGCATCGGAGTGGTTATTGGTGGTACCTGTCTTGCCACCGAACTCAGTATCGCGGTAGTTGCCTACATAGCCCCAGAGACTCTGGGATGTACCTCCCGGCTCCTTCATACCGCCCTGTAAGAGCTGCTGCATGAGGAAGGCACTCTTGTAAGGTATCACCTGCTCGGAATCGGTAGGGCCCTCGTAAACCACCTTACCGTCGTGGTCTACAATCTTGGTAACCAATACCGGGTCGTGGTGCTTGCCATTGTTAGCAATGGTGCTGTAGGCGCATGCCATCTCCAGGAGGTTGACATCGCTGGAACCGAGGGCGAGAGAAGGGGTGTCATCCAGCGGACTGTTGATACCCATCTTCTTAGCTGTCTCGATGATGCGCTTGATGCCCATCTCCTGTCCTAATCTTACAGCCACAGAGTTGATACTCTTGGCAAAGGCACTCTTCAATGGGATGCTGTCGCCCGAGAACGAACCGTTGGCATTGGATGGACGCCAGATGGTCATTTCGTGCTTCTTCTTATCGTATACCTCCATAGAGATATATTCGTCGCGACGCTTGTCACAAGGGGTTAAACCCTGATTCATTGCCTCGGTATAAACAAAGAGCTTGAAGGTAGAACCAGGCTGGCGCTCGGCTGTTACCTTGTCATACTTCCAGTGGTCGAAGTCGATATCGCCCACCCATGCCTTTACTGCTCCGGTCTGTGGCTCCATGGCTACGAAGGCGCAGTGCATGAAGGTGGTCATATACTTGATAGAGTCTTCTGATGTCATGTTCATCGTGATGCTGCCCTTGTCATAATCGAATACCTTAACCGGGTGAACCCACTCCTTATAGTAATAGTTCACAGAGTCGGGATTGTTTGGGAAGCGGGCTATCAATGCCTTGTAGAAAGGCTGGCGCTCGGCGATGCCCTGGATGAAGTTTGGTATCACGTTGTGGTTCTCATCCTGCCAAGGATCCTGACCCATCCAGTTGCCTTTGCCTGCCTGGGTGCGGCGGATGCTCCAGTGGTTGTTGAAGTTCTGCTGTACCTGTTTCATCTGCTTGCGGGCTGCATCTTCTGCATACTTCTGCATGCGGGTATCGATGGTGGTATAAATCTTCAAACCGCTGGTATAGAGGTCGTAACCTTCGTCTTTACACCAGTCTTTCAGGTAGTTGGCTACTGCCTCACGGAAGTATTTAGCCTGTCCGTCGTAGTTTTCTTCTACCTTGAAATCGAGCTTGATAGGCTCATCTTTCAGTTCATTGTATCTGTCTTTTGAGAGATCGCCATGTGTCACCATATTATATAATACGGTGTTGCGGCGTGCAAGACTGTTCTCCGGGTTGGTGCGTGGATTGTAGTAGGTGGTAGCTTTGAGCATGCCCACAAGCACGGCAGCCTGACCGGTGGTCAACTCCTTAGGGGTGGTGTTGAAGTAGGTCTTCGCAGCGGTTTTGATACCATACGAATTGCTACCGAAATCTACCGTATTGGCATACATGGTGATGATTTCCTTCTTGCTGAACACCGTTTCGAGTTTAACCGCAATGATCCACTCCTTGCTCTTGATGATGAGCAGGCGGAGTACAGGAATCTTGCCCAGCAAACCGGTAGAATATTGCGAACGTACACGGAACATGTTCTTCGCCAGCTGCTGTGTGATGGTAGAAGCACCGCGCCCGTTATGATGGAGGAGTGCATCCTTGGCAGCAGCAAACACACCGATAGGGTCGATACCGATATGCTTGTAGAATCGTTCATCCTCGGTATCTACCAGTGCCTTGAAGAAATCAGGTGTTACCTCATCATATTCTACCGGAGTACGATTTTCGTTGAAATACTTGCCGATGAGTTTTCCATCAGCCGAATAGATTTCAGAGGCCTCTGAGGTCTGTGGGTCCAGGATGCCTGAGAAATAGCCAGGTGACTTGCCGAAGAGCCATAAGAAGTTGATGTCTACTGCGCCCAGATACAAGATGAAGGCGACTATACAACTTGCCAAGGCAACGAGGGTCTTGGTATACCACGCTCTGCCCTGATACAATCCTTTGTACCAGGTACAGAATACGCGAAACTTTTGCCATAACCAGGCAAAGAGAGACTTAATTTTATTCATATATGATGATATAATGATTTCGTTGTTTTACTCTTCGTTCTTCACTTCCTCTACATCCACATAAATCTCCTTTGAATCCTGTTTCTGCTGCTGGTTCTTCAGCCAGATTCTCTTGTTGTTGGAGACTTTAAAGGCGTTGAGAAGCTCTACTACTCCATAGATGAGCATACCCCAACCGATGATGAAAAGAGGGGCAGAGGCGATGGCTGAAGGCTTGATGATGGCGAGCAGACCCAGCAGAAGAAGGGCTGAAGGGAAGAGCCAGAAGAGAATGCCTACGCGTCCCATCTTAGCTGCTGAAGCCAGGTTGACAAACTGGGTCAGAGCACCCAGAATCAGGATGAATGCCAGAATAAACATCAGCCAGGCGATAAACACCTGAGGCATCAGGGCAAGCAGCAATCCCAGGATAAGACTGCCTACGCTCACAAGCGGGAATTTAGGCATCATGCCCATGATAGGCTTACCATTGGAATCAGACAGAATCTGGCCCTGCATCTTCTCTGCATTGCGCTTGGCTGCCCAATAACTGGCAAGGGAGATGACACCTGAAAGGAAAAACAAAACACCGATGGCGACGGTTATCCAGGTGACAGTCTGCTCACGATATTGGATGAGCAGGACTCCTACGATGATGGCGCATACTGCGCGGAATATTGAACTGTGTATTACCTTCATACTAAAACTGATTTTGTTATTTCGGGGCAAAGTTACGAAAGAAATCCGAAACTAGCAAGAAGTTTTTTATATAAACTTAAATTATTGCTATATTTAACGCTAATTATTGCTATATTTAACGCAAATTATTTGTTGGTCTCGATAGAAAGCCGTAATTTTGTAAGCAAAATCAGAATCATGATGTCTTGGAAAGAGACTTAGTGAAAGTAAAAACTATGTCTGGAGTATAGACTTAGGAAAAGTAAAAACTCATTTTTGATATAGACGGAAAAAGTAAAGACAATGACAAAATTATATTTGGTGCGCCATGGTGAAACGGTGGATAACAAGGCGCAAATTATGCAGGGACAAACACCGGGAAAGCTCAATATGAAAGGTATTGAGCAGGCTGAGGAAGTGGCCAGGAAAATGGCGGACACACCTATCGATGTTTTCGTATCGAGCGATCTCTATCGCAGTATACAGACCTGTGAAATTATCGCCGGCTCGCATCCCGTTGTCACCACTCCCTTGCTCAGAGAGCGCGATTGGGGCGATTTTACGGGTAAATTCATCCCTGACCTGCCGAAGGACCCAAAGGATTGGCCGGACAACATAGAGACGCTGGAAAAGATGAAATCAAGAGCCCAGAATTTCCTTACCTGGCTCAAGGTTACTTATCCTGATCAGACCGTTCTTGCTGTGGGGCATGGCATCATCAACAAGGCTATCCAGAGTGTTTATTATAAACGTCCGATGAACCAGATAGAGAAAATGGCGAATGCTGAGGTCAGAGTCCTTATTCTTTAAGTGAACTGTGAAGAGTGAAGAAACAACGTTCGGCGGCCGAAGGGAAAGCCAATTCAATTGCTTCGCTAATCATAAAGTTCAAAGTATCAAAAGTTCTAAGTATAATTCAAAGTATCAAAGAATATGAATAAAATTGCTCTTATTACAGGCGCAACAAGCGGTATTGGTGAAGGTTGTGCACGTCGTTTTGCCCGTGGCGGCTATAACCTGATTCTTACAGGTAGAAACACGGGAAAGTTGGAAATCCTGAAGAAAGAACTCGAGGCTGAGGGCGTTGAGGTGCTTGCCTTGGCTTTCGATGTGCGTAACCGTGAAGCTGCCAAGAAAGCGGTGGATTACATCCCTGAGGAGTGGCGCAATGTGGATGTGCTTATCAATAATGCGGGACTCGCACGTGGACTGGAACCTGAATATGAGGGCGATTTTGAAGATTGGGACCAGATGATTGATACCAATATCAAGGGACTCTTAACCATGACGCGCCTGATTGTACCTGGTATGGTGGAGCGTAATCATGGTCATGTCATCAATATAGGTAGTGTAGCGGGTGATGCTGCTTATGCGGGAGGTAATGTATATTGTGCTACCAAAGCGGCTGTAAAGGCTATTACAGACGGCTTGCGCATTGATGTGGCACATACGAAAGTGCGTGTTACCAATGTGAAACCGGGTTTGGTTGAAACCAATTTCTCTAACATCCGTTTCCACGGTGACCAGAACCGCGCAGACAACGTTTACCGCGGCATAGAGCCTCTAAATGGCGATGATATAGCTGATGTAGCCTTCTATGCTGCAAGTGCCCCAGAACACGTGCAAATAGCTGAGGTTCTGGTTCTTGCTACGCATCAGGCTAACGGAACCGTGATACACAGAAGCTAGTTAATAGTTTACAGTTAATAGTTAATAGTTTATAGAGGCTGCGCCGTTGAGCAAGATTGTCAAAGCGGTTTATGCTATAAACTATTAACTATTAATGATGTGGCAAAGCTGATTGATATCTGATTCGAATGTATCTCGATTAATCGCCTTTGCCCGCATTCCAGACTTGTAGTTGTAGATGGTCTGGGTGGAGTAATGCAGCAGGGTGGCAATCTCCTGGCTGTCGGTTACACCCAGTCGCATCAGGGCAAAGATGCGAATCTCAGTAGTCAGGTCGTGCGTAGTAGGAACTTCCATTTGACATTCTGGCAGCAGGAGCTTGTTCAACTCAGTAACGAAACCCGGATACAATTCCATGAATGCCTTATCGAACCGGTTGTAGAACATCTGTGATTCCTCTTCTTCCAATTTATGGGTGTTGAGACTCTTCAGCAAATCGGCGGTCTGGTTTGCCTTGATCTTACGGCTTACCAGTTTGCGGTAATCTGATAACTTGCTGATATAAGCCGCACTGATGTCCATAAAGAGGCGCATGTAGGTCTCTCGCTTGATATTGGTCTCTACCAGCTGCTGGTTCAGTTCGGTGAGCTGTGTATTCATCTCTTTCTGCTTCTCGTTCTGTTCTTCAATCTCAGCCTTGTTTTTCTTCAGCTTGTTCTTCTGTCGGTTGTTGACTAAGGAGAGGATGAGGATGATGACCAGCGCTATGCTTACACCAATGAACCCCCAAAGAAAGCGGGTACGTGAGCGCTCGGCAGCCTGCTGGTTGGCAGAAACGATGACTGGAAGGATGTTGGAAATCTCCATCATGCGCAGCTGGTTGTTGAAGAACTGGGCATCTTCCATCGTATGCTGGATATATTTGGCAGCTCTCTTACTGTTGCTCGCATCCTTTTTAAAGAGGTAGTAGGCTAACTTTTGAAGCGCAATTGTTTCTTTGAGTTGGCACAATCCATCACTCACGGATGCCTCTACGAGATATTTCTCGTAAAGATCGAAATTGCCTGTCTTTTTGTAATATCGGGCAACACCATATGCCGACATGGCATGGATGCGGGATTTGGCTGGAGACATCTTCAGTGCCTTCAGATAATAGTTGAGCGATTCCTTGCTGATTGGGTTGTTGAGATAGGCGTATTCGCCCATGAGATACTGATAGAAGACGTTACGCTTACTCTCTTCGTTAAAACTCTGTACCAGTAGGGTCATATAATGCTTCTTTTGGGCACGGAATGTTTCGGCATAATCAGAGTTCTTGGCGTATGATTCCCAATAACTGTAGAGCCAGGCGTAGGTGAAGTAATAGTATAGCTTAAGCTGGTATGGCATCTCATCAGGATTAAGTGATTCGAGTAAGCTTTCAGCTTTGCCATAAAAACCCCTTACCGAGAGTATGGACGCCCGGTTTATCTGATTGCGTAATATATAATAGGTGTTATGACATTTTTCAGCCAATTCAAGACCCTGTTTCATATATGCGTATGCTGAGTCGTAGCGGTAAGCGCTATAGGCACGATATATGCTGTCAAGAAACAGTAGTCGGGTTTGGTCGTCTTCAGCTTCATAAGCTTGTCGCTTCAGATTTTTTAATTCCTTTTCCTTGATTCCCTGATAATACTGATCGTCTTCAATCATCTTGTCAATACGATCCAATAAGGTCTTCTCGTCCGTTTTGCCTTGAGCAGTCAATGGCATAGTAAGCAAAAGAAGTAAATATATAAGT
>JAJXBQ010000453.1:0-1227 GCA_021640525.1 Segatella copri | reverse complement strand
TATGACCGTAGGTGATGCCAAGACAAATGGTGAGCAGGAAGCGGCTCTGGCAGAAATCAATAAGATTCTGGAATCAGAAATCAATACCACGCTGGAAGTTTACAATATTGGATGGACAGACTATCTTTCCAACTACAACCTGACACTGGCACAGATGGACGGTAGTGTTGACCTGGTAGGTACAGGTACTGACTGGCTGGATGCATGGCCTAACGCACAGCAGGGCGCATTCCTTGAACTTTCTGAGGATATGCTGAAAACCTATGCACCTTTAACCTATGCGCAGGTTCCGGCAGAGAACTGGGATAAATGTAAATACAACGGAGAAATTTATTTCCTCCCTGAAGATCACTTTACTCAGTGGACCAACCACGGCTTTATGTACCGTATGGACTGGGCAAAAGAAGCAGGTCTGGAAAACGGCGTACATAGCTGGGAAGATCTGACAACCTACTTCAAGAGCGTAAAAGAGAAACATCCTGATGTCCTTCCTTGGGACAGTGACGGAACACACAACGTTCATCTTGTAGGCGGATGGATGGCATCCCACACAGACTTCATCTCCATTGACGGTATCTGTGCAGGCGCATTATACGGAGGCCGCACCAATGATCCTTATACTCTCTGGTCTCCTTTCTATGAAGGCGATGAACTGGTAGAATTCGCTAAGATGATGAAGGAATGGGATACCCTCGGTGTTTGGAAGACAGACGTTCTGAACAATACCGGTGTTGATAACAGAGAAGAAATGTTACAGGGACAGACTTCTGTAGATCAGCACCATACAGAGACCTGGTATGGTACTGTAAGACCCAGAATGGACAAAGAACAGCCTGGTTCTGATGTTGGTTTCTTCTGGTTCGGCGAAGAAACGGGCAACCTGGTAGCTCTTAACATTACCCATGGCGCAATGGCTATTTCTGCAGCAAGCAAGAATCCTGAAAGAGCGCTGATGGTAGCTGATTATCTGAGAAACAATGAAGAAGTTTATCACCTGATCTGCTACGGTAGGGAAGGCGAGCAGTATGTTTATGATGAAGCAACAGGTACAAGACAGCAGCCTGAAGGCTATACAGATGAAGGAAAAGGTATTGCTTTCAACTACTGGTGGGGCAGAAACGACGATCTGGAAATCCCGGACGGCAAGAGAGACCTGGTAAGCTATGAAGCTCTGTGTGCGGAATATGATAAGGTAAAGATTGACTATCCTTATGGTAAACTGGTACC
>JAJXBQ010000452.1:0-1231 GCA_021640525.1 Segatella copri | reverse complement strand
ATAACTATCTATGAAACTGTTTGATACTTTTATAGTTGATTAAACTTGTTCATGGCATTTGCCTTAATATCATCCGCTATGTCAATGTAGGGTTTCATAGCTTTGTAGTCGCTGTGTCCCGTCCATTTCATGACCACCTGTGCCGGGATTCCGAGAGCCAGCGCATTGCAGATGAATGTCCTTCTTCCTGCATGGGTACTGAGCAAAGCGTATTTGGGTGTGACTTCATCAATACGTTCATTTCCCTTGTAGTAGGTTTCCCGTACAGGCTCGTTGATTTCTGCCAGTTCGCCCAGCTCTTTCAGGTAATCGTTCATCTTCTGGTTGCTGATGACGGGCAGAGCCATGTAATTCTCGAAATGGATGTCCTTGTATTTGTCCAGTATGGCTTTGCTGTATTTGTTCAGTTCAATCGTCAGGCTGTCGGCAGTCTTGACTGTGGTTATTTCGATGTGGTCGGACTTCACATCGCTTCTTTTCAGATTGCGAACATCCGAATACCGCAAACTCGTAAAGCAGCAGAACAGGAAAACATCACGCACACGTTCCAGGTATTGCTTATCCTTGGGTATCTGGTAGTCTTTCAGCTTGTTCAGTTCATCCCAAGTCAGGAAGATTACTTTTTTCGAGGTGGTTTTCAGTTTCGGTTTGAATGTATCGTATGCAATGTTCTGATGATGTCCTTTCTTGAAGCTCCAGCGCAGGAACCATTTGAGGAATCCCATTTGCTTGCCGATGGTGCTGTTTCTCATATCCTTGGTATCACGCAGGAAGTTGACGTATTCGTTCAATCCAAACTCGTCGAAATAGTTGAACGTTGCATCCTCCTTGAACTCTTTGAGGTGGTTCCTCACTGCTGCAAATTTTTCATAGGTGGATGCCGTCCAGTTATTCTGGTTACCGCACTCTTTTACAAACTCATCGAACACCTCCCAAAAGCTGACAGGGGCTTCTTCCGGCTGTTCTTCGCTGGTTTTCATTCTCATGTTGAAAGCTTCCTTCAACTGTTGGGTCGTTGGCATGACCTCCTGCACCTCAAATTCCTTGAAAATATTCTGGATTTCGGCATAGTATTTCAGCAAGTCCGTATTGATTTCGGCTGCACTCTGCTTTAGCTTGTTGGTACATCCGTTCTTTACCCGCTGCTTGTCTGCATCCCATTTGGCTACGTCAATCCGGTAGCCCGTTGTAAACTCGATGCGTTGGCTGGCAAAGATGACACGCATACGGA
>JAJXBQ010000151.1:0-8561 GCA_021640525.1 Segatella copri | reverse complement strand
GATTCCTACAGAAACAACATTGGAGCGATTTAATGAAATAGTAGAAGGGTTATTTAAGAAGATAGAGCTGAATATGCAAGAATCTCGCACCCTCTCCCTTCTCCGTGACACCCTTCTCCCTCGCTTAATGTCAGGCGAGCTGGAAGTCCCGGAATAAGAAGAGCAACGAAAGAAAATAACGAGAAAGAAAATATAAAATATTAACATTATGGCAGACGACAAGAAATTCACCGAAGACGCATACGAGCAAACGCTCATTGCCCTGTTCCGGGACGAACTCGGCTATGCGTACGAATGTGGCTACGAGGTGGAGCGCGACTATAAGGAGCCTTTCTATCGTGCCGATTTGGTCGCCTCGATGCGACGGCTTAATCCTGAACTGCCAGCCGATGTAATGGATGAAGGTATTAAGAAAATTACTGATATCAGCATCGGTACTTTAGAACAGAACAACGAGCAGTTTACCCTCTGTATGCAAAACGGTCTGGAGGTGGAATTCCTGCAGAATGGCGAAGAACGAACAGCCCTGATGCGGCTCATCGACTTCGACCATCCCGAAAGAAACCTCTTCAAGGTGGTGAACCAGTGGCGGGTAGAAGAGTATAAGAACAAGCGCTGCGATATGGTGGTGATGGTCAACGGATTGCCCCTCGTGGTGGTGGAGCTGAAAAGCGCCATTTCCGAAGATGCAACCGTAGAAGATGCCTACAAGCAGATCAGAAACTATCAGCAGGACGTTCCAAGCCTCTTCAGCTACAACGCCTTCAACGTAATCAGCGACATGAGCGAGACCCGTGCCGGAACCATCACCGCCAAGCTAGAACGCTACATGGAATGGAAGACCGTGGACGGCTCATACGAGTCAACCCTCTTTGCCGACTATCGCACCTTCTTCCTCGGCATGTTCCAGCAGCAGCGACTGCTCGACATCCTGCAGAACTTCATCTGCTTCGACAAGAACCAGGGCAAATACGCCAAGATTCTTACCGCCTACCATCAGTACTACGCCGTGGGCAAAGCCCTGCAGCGCACCCGTACGGCAGTGGAAGGCAACGGAAAAATCGGCGTGTTCTGGCACACGCAGGGTTCGGGCAAGAGCCTCTCCATGGTGTTCTACGCCCACCAGCTGGTGCAACGGTTGCCCGAAGTAACCATCGTGGTGGTAACCGACCGCAAGGACCTCGACAACCAGCTCTTCGGTCAGTTCTGCCGCTGCCAGGACTTCCTTCGTCAGGAACCACAGAACGCCCAGAGCCGTGAAGACCTGGGTAATCTGCTGCGTAACCGAAAGAGTGGGGGAATCATCTTCACCACCATTCAGAAGTTTGAAGAAGGCGACTCGGCACTCTCCACCCGCCGCAACATCATCGTGATGACCGACGAGGCGCACCGCTCGCAATACGGTGAAGAGCACTGGGACAACAAAAGTCTGACGATGAAGAAGGGATTCAGCCAGAAGATGAGAGAAGCCCTGCCAGGCGCCTCGTTTATCGGCTTCACCGGAACGCCTATCAGCGACCGTGACAGAGACACGGAGGAAGTGTTCGGCAACTACATCGACGTTTACGACATGAGTCAGGCGGTAGATGATGGAGCCACCCGTCCGGTTTATTACGAGAGTCGTGTGGTGAACCTGAACCTCGATGAAGACACGATGAGGCTGCTGAACGATGAGTTCGACAACCTGGCCGATGAGGGAGCCACCGAGGAGCAGATCAGGCAGGCAAAGCAGGAGCACAGCCGACTGGAAGTGCTCCTGGGTGAAGACGCCACCATCGACACGCTGGTAAGGGATATTGTGAAGCACTACGAGGAAAACCGTGCGCAGGAACTCACCGGCAAGGCAATGATCGTGGCGCTGACCCGAAGCATCGCCATCAAAATCTACCGCAAGATGCTGGAGCTTCGCCCCCAGTGGACGGAGAAGGTAAAGGTAGTGATGAGCGGTTCGAACCAGGACCCCGAAGACTGGCAGCCGATTATCGGCAACGAAGCCTACAAGAAGGAACTGGCAAGAAAATTCAAGGACAACGACGATGAGATGAAAATCGCCATCGTAAGAGATATGTGGCTCACGGGCTTCGATGTTCCGTCGCTCGCCACCATGTACGTATATAAGCCGATGAGCGGTCATAACCTGATGCAGGCAATAGCCCGTGTGAACCGGGTGTTCCCGGGCAAGGAAGGCGGACTGATAGTGGATTACGTAGGCATTGCGCAGGCGCTGAAGAGTGCCATGCAGCAGTACACCAACCGTGACCGCCGCCGCTTCGGAGACCCAGACATCGCCAAGACCGCCCTGGTGAAATGGAAGGAAGAGATGGAAATCTGCCGAGACCAGCTTCATGGTTTCGACTATTCCGGCTTCTTCGAACAGGACAACTCGAAGCGTGCCCTCGCCATTACGAGCGGAGCCAACTTCCTGAGCTCTCCAGCCATGGTTCAGCGCAAGAAGAATTTCATGGAGCACAGCAATCTGCTTCACAACGCCACCACGCTCTGCCGTTCGCTTCTGAATGAGCAGCAGAAGGCAGAGGTGTGCTATATGGATGCGCTGCGCGTGATGATGCTCAAACTCTCGCAGAAGGGCAAGATCAGCCGCCATGAAATCAACGAGCGCATCGGTGAGCTGCTCCGTCAGAGTGTGAAGACCGACGGAGTCATCAATCTCTTCGGCGACCGCCAGATAGAGTTCTCGCTCTTTGACGACGCCTTCATCCAGGAGGTGAAGAACATGAAGGAGCGCAACCTGGCGGTGGAACTGCTCACCAAACTGATGAAAGAAAAAATCAAGCAGCAGCAGAAGACCAACGTGGTTCAGAGCGACCTCTTCTCCGACATGCTCAGCCAGAGTCTCTCCAACTATCTGAAGGGCTTGCTCACCAACGAGGAAGTGATAGAGGAACTGTTGAAGATGGCTCAGCAGATGAAGCAGGCAGAAGCAGAGGGCAACGACCTGGGACTTTCGCCCGAGGAGAAGGCATTCTATGATGCGCTCTCCACGCCCGAAGGAGTGCGGCAGGCTTACTCCGACGAGGAGTTTGTGGCGCTGACCCGGGAACTGACAGAAGTCTTGCACCGCAACCGCACTATCGACTGGAACCGGAAGGAATCAGCCAGGGCGAAGATGCGAGTGATGGTGAAGCGACTGCTCAAGAAGTATAAGTATCCACCAGAGGGTGCAGAAAAGGCGCTGGAAACTGTGATGCGCCAATGCGACCACTGGGCGGATGATGAAGAAAACGTAGTATAAACCCTTTAAAATTTGAAGTAAGAAACAGAAAGTAAACAAGAAAAATAACATATAGATATTGACGCTGATTATCTGCACTTCTACAGTATTTAGAACCTGCAAAATTCAAAAACGACAAGAAGAAGGTGACAGCAAGGCGTCCACTCCTCTACGGCGTGGGCAGTACTTGTTTGTACCTTGTCGTAGGTTCTTGCAGGTACCTTAATACTGGTACTTACAGGGAACCCCATGCCGCTTATTTAAACAACATAACAAACAAACCTAGAAAAAGAATATGCAGACAGAGGAAATACCCAATACTGACAATAACTACAATTCTCTTCTGAAGATTTCATCAGAAGAAGATCTTTTTGTGGAAGATGAAGTAACAGGAGTCAAGAAATACACTCCAGTAACAACTACTGATGTGGGTCAGTTTAAGAGAGAGGCAGAACATTTGTATAAGGAGATTCAGCATGCTATTGGTGAAATACGATGGAATGCAGAGAAGCATAAAGGTCTTACCTGTTATTTTCATATTTACCAGAACCTTGCCGAACAGTTGACAGATTTTCTTAAATATATTCATACGCTCCATAAGAAAGTCTACATTTCCATCTACAAGAGCTACGATGATGAATTCATGGGGATTTATACTGATGTATTAGAGCAGGTGCTCCAGGAAATTCAGTCCATCGCCCGGAAGCATTCAGACTATTTGCTCGATAAGGAAGAGGAGTATGGTCAGATTCCCTATGCCAAGGCTATTTTCGAGCAATGCGAGAAGCTTAAAGTTCCTGCCGGAGACGACTTCCCCCGTTTTGATTCCCATTTCAAGAACTTTGTCTCTACCGGTTTGCAGATGGCTTTGGCAGAAACCATCTCCACAGTAAGTACTATTTGTGCCGATTTCCTAGCCTTATACAGAACCCGCCTTTTCCGCACTGACCGTGAGGCTGTGATTATTTACCATTATATCAAGCGAATTTTCGACGAGCGCACGCTACCTGACCATCTGAAACATGAGGTAAAGGTAAAGAAGCACCGCATGGAAAGCAGGAGAATAGCCATTACCAACGACAGCTTACAGAAAGTGATGGATGGGGTTGAGGATAAATACAACAATTATACGCTTTGTTCTGACTGGTTTGAGCGAGAGGAGGATGAGGAAGAAGAACTTGTCCGTACGCTAGTCAGGGAGCAGGCTTTGCCCGAGGATTTTGAAACGCTGTTCAAGTATCAGGGTGAGCATAAAATGTGGGAGGCAGAAATTGCCAGGGCTGATGATTTTGAGCATAACAGCGACTCGTTCTTTGTGAACTGGGTAGATTCCATAAAGTTGGAGGAGAAGTTGAAGTTCTGGATAAAAGGCAACATTACGTCTCAGCAAAGCTGGTACATAGTCTGGTGCCTGATGAAATATACGTTCCACATGGTGCGTGATAATCAGGACAAGGCAGCCTTTGCCGCCCGCATGAACCTGATGTTTCCTGATGCAGAAAAAAAATGTGTGGTGGAGTCGTTCCGCAAGCAGGAAACGCAGAAGAACCACAACCACCATTTCTCGGAGTGGCTTGAAGGCTCCGATCCCGATTATCATACCGCCCAGGATCTGTATTATAAGCTGGCGAAAAGGGATGGTTATATGAGAAGTATTTGAGTTTGTATAGGAAAGTAGAGAGGAAGATTTAGAGACAACTATCGTCCCTGGTTATAAAAACAAGGATAATTCTGGTAATATTCTACGGCTTTTTTGAAAATATTCCGTAGAATATTACCGCTTTTCAAAAAAATATTGTATTTTTGCAGCGAAATGATATTAATATAAATGTGATATGGACAATATAGTTTGTAAAGTGGAAGCACTAGGAGGCACAATCTCTACTACTGATATTCCTCATATGGCAGAGTATAAGCGATTGTTGAGAGCTAAGGAACGTGGCGACTTGATCAAGTTGCGCCAGGGCATTTATGCTGTTCCGGAAGCCCTGCTGAATACAATGATAGATGTGGAGCGGATTGTACCTAAAGGTGTTGTGTGTCTATACAATGCCTGGGCTTATCATCAGCTTTCGACAACTGTTCCACCAGCTTTTTGCATTGCCATCGCCAATAAAAGGAAAGTAGAGATTCCTGAAACGCTTCCGATAGAATTGTATTATTGGAAGAAGGAGAATCTGGAGTTTGGCATTATGGAAGCAGAAATATCCGGTTTTCATGTTCGCATAACCGACTTGGAGCGAAGTGTTTGTGATGCAGTGAAATACAGAAACAAATTGGGGCTGGATGTTTGTGCGGAAGTGATTCGTTCTTATTTAAGAAAGCCCAATCGCAATCTCAGTCGTTTGCAGGATTACGCCAAACGCCTCAGAGTATTCAATACATTGAAAAATTATGTTGAAATAGCTATAGAATAAGATGGGAAAGAAAAACTACGGTAAGTCTGTTAAGACCCGCTTGCTCAATTTGATGAATGAGACAGGCTATAAATATATGTATCTCTTGGCAAGATATTTCAACGAGAGGTTGCTTTACAGAGTATCTGTAAGCCAATATAAGGACAATTTTTTGCTGAAAGGTGGTTCTTTGCTTTATGCTATGAACGGACTTGAGGCACGTCCTACAGTAGATGTTGATTTCATGGCAGATAGAATTAGCCGTGATAGGGATTTCCTTGCGCACGTGTTCCAGGAAATTTTGGGCATTGTATGCGATGAGGATGGAGTATCGTTTGATGTTAACAGCATTAAGTTGGAGCCTATAACTGTTGAAAAGAAGTATCCTGGCACAAGATTTTACTTTACGGCCCACATGGATACTATCGCTTACAACATGTCTGTTGACATTGGCTTTGGTGATGTTGTAACTCCATATCCAACAACTATTGACTTCCCATTGCTTTTGCCTGACATTCCATCTGTGAACATACAGGCATATTCCTTGGAGACTGTTGTTGCCGAGAAATTCCATACGATGATAGACCGAGATGTGCTCAACAGTCGCATGAAAGATTTCTTCGACTGTTACCAACTCCTGACAAAGAGAGACTTGTCTGATGACACATTATATGATGCAATCAAGGCGACTTTCGACAATAGGGGACTTACATACAATCCCGAATTGCAGTTGTTTACAGAAAGTTTTGCGACAGACGCAGCACGTATAGTTCGCTGGAAAGCATTTCTGAAAAAGATTCAATGGAAAGAATCTCTTGATTTCAAGATTGTTATGGAAGTAATAAAGGAAAGGTTGCAGCCTATGGCAGAAAGATATTGGGGAAAGTAGTGTGTTGTGGAGTCGTCTCGCAAGCAGGAAACGCAGAAGAACCACAACCACCATTTCTCGGAGTGGCTTGAAGGCTCCGATCCCGATTATCATACCGCCCCGGATCTGTATTATAAGCTGGCGAAAAGGGATGGTTATATGAGAAGTATTTGAGAGAGGATGGAGAAGGGAAGGTGCGATGGGAGGACGCACCTTCCCTTATATGTTGTAAGTAAAGTGAACCCTTTGAAATATTTCTTATACTTACCAACCACGATACTATCAACTAACAACCGATTGAATTTAGATTTTGACTAAATCAATCGGTTGTTTAGCGATAGTTCTTTATTTTGATTTACAAATCAATCTAAACACAACATAAAACAAGCCTAGAATAAGTGGAGGAAGAAAAGAATACTGTTTATCAATCCAATTATAAAATAGATTCACAAATGAAAACATAGTCATCATCAATGAAAGGATTCCCGTTGAAGTCACCACATAATCATTTATCCGTTGTAATAGTCTATGTCTATACTTTGAATCTAAGTAAGAACGAAAACCATTGTTCATCTTTGCAACTTCTTCGCCTTTGGTAGTAATCTGAATTCCTCTTTTATTTATTCTAACTAATCCATGTTCAACTTCAAGACATTTGAGCACACTTTCTGTATAAAGATAATGTTCCTTCTCCTCGTTCCCTCCTAAAGAAAACTCGTGCTTCAATCTTTTCCACACATAATCTGTTAGGGAAGAACCATTTTTCTCTAAAAGGACACGTAGAACAAAAGTTTTCCACTTATCCAAATCGTAGTAGCCATCTTCCATTTTCATTTTTATCCTCTGTCTATAACATATTGACCATTCAACCCCGAAATGATTATTTGTGAATCCTTTTTAGAAAGGGTAACGGTCTAATTGGGGTAGCTTTATTCTTAATTTCTCTATTGAAGGGAAAATTTAAATGATGGCAGGATAATATATTCTGCCATCAATACAACTCCTACCTTCACCCTTTTGCCGCAATGAGGGCTTGTTTTTAGAGACATTTTATTGCGGAGTGTTGTACCAGCGGTCACATGTATAGCGTGTTTGACTCACGTCGTATAGCGATACAACTGGGCCGTACTGAAGATAGATAAAAGAAGCCGGATTGTCCTTTAGTAGGTAACTACCTAAAGTGACAGTACCATTCTTTGTCTCGTAGGTAGTTGTGAAGTCTATCACGTCACCTATTACAAACTGTACGGTTCCATCGGCATTGAAAATCATTTTTGCTTCATATGTTTTCGCTGTGCCGTTTTTGGTGTCCGTCAACTGAACCTTATTGTACCATGTGCCATGTAAAGCCCCATCGTGGATTGTCTCGTCGGTCTTGTCTTCTGTCATGTTCTTATGGTAGTAAATATAGCAAGACTTTCCATCTGTACCTGTACCAACGATATATGGCTTTGGCTCTGTTATCGTTATTGAGCCAGGTTTGTCAGAACTGATAGTTCCACCAGATGTATCTTTCTCTGTATGTACGTTGCTATATGTACCATGGAAAAACTTGCTAGCATCAAAATTTGGTTGGGTGCTCGATGTTATTGCTGCTGTTAGTCGGTTGCCATCTAACTGCCATGTTCCGAAATAAAGGTAAGCTTGGCTTGTCAAACCGCCAGTTGTAACGTTTGCGCTACTTTCGCATACCAATAGGTGGTTCTTGTAGAAAGAATAAGTTTCGTTGCCAATGGTCCACTCTTTACCAGGGAGATATTCACTTGCGGCAATCAAATCATCTTTGTCACCATCATCGTCGCTGCCACCGCAGGCAGTTAGGGATATGGTGGTAAATGCTATCGCCATGAGGGCGATAATTTGGCGTAATGTTTTCTTAGATTTCTTCATTTTCTGATGTTTTTGTTTTTTAATATCTAAATATTTGTTTGCAAAGGTATAAATAAACTCCGAGAAAACCACAGCTTTTTGAAGTTTTTTTAGCAAGCAAGGAGTATTTATTTTTTGTTTGTGATGGTGATGGCTCTATTAGCATTATAATTGTTATCATAATCATTCCAGAATG
>JAJXBQ010000451.1:0-1233 GCA_021640525.1 Segatella copri | reverse complement strand
CACTTATATAGTAACAATAGTAGATAATTTTTCATTTAATTTTCATTAAAATTAAATGAATGAAAAAGATAGCATTACTATTCAATTTGTGTATTCAGTTATCAAAATTATTACTCAACAAAAACCGTATTTGTACGTCTTACGAGGTTGAGCATTTTATCACGAACCGTTGCAGATTCTTCTAAACGGTGCTTGCCGCCATACCAAGCCATTGGTGCCCCTGCTAAACGGAAGGTAATCTTGCCATATGCACCGCCAGTGCTATGTTCCGGTTTGTTATACCCCATATCTACAGATACGCGCGGTGTCAGTTGCATCTCCGAACCGATGCGCAAACCATTCTTATCGGCTTGTCGTTCTTGATTCCAGTGATAACCTTCTACATAGACTCTAGCCCAACGAGCATTTTTGAAAGTCTTACCGTACTCTAAGGTATAACCATTAGCGACCCGTTCTAAGGTATGAAGGTTAGCATCTAGGACGCGCTCATCGGAAGCAGAACCGTACCAGTTAAATCGGAACTCGCTTTCACCAGACATATATTCAAGACCTGCACTGAGTCGATCATGGCGATTCAAGAAGCGATGGTCATAGAATAGATGTGCCCCATAGAGGCGACGATCATCCTTGGAAATACGACGATACCCAACGCCTACGTTGAGGGTTGTCCCTGTGTCTGACGCACGAGAAATGCGCTGCTGCGTAAACCACACATCGCGAGACGAATTATCGTAATGACCTAAAGGCTGAACAGTCTCCACTGAATAGAGCGGCTTCCACCCTTCTTGGAACTGAAAGCTCAGTGTAGTGCGTCGCATCCATGGTTTACCTTTAGCACCGTACATAGCATTAGACACATTAGACATGGCCACGGCATTAATGGCGCGGTTCACTGCATCCACATTGCTATACTGCACGGTCTTAGTATCTTGACGATCCATGACGAGCGGACCACCTTGACCAATCACATGGTCTGGCGTAGCAGCAGGCGTAATGTGAAAGCCTTCAGATGCAGCCTTCATACGCGTTGTTTTCTCATCGGAGTTTACCTTACCCTCAGTATTTACATGAGTAGTATCATCTATACGAGCCGCTGCCTTTATAGAACTATCTGTTTTTACAGACACTACGCCCTTATCTGTATGTAATTGTTGTTTTTCTGCCTCAGCTGTACCCACACAACACAATAGGGCTCTCAAGGCGATACACACAATACGTTTCATTACTCTCTAC
>JAJXBQ010000450.1:0-1235 GCA_021640525.1 Segatella copri | reverse complement strand
ATTATATTATGTGTAGATTATTTGTGCATGGAAAAAGAGGCGCGGTTGCGCTCTCCATTCTTCTTCTGCTCATTCCAAAGTTCTTCCGTGTATTCCTCTTCAGGCACATAGTCAAGATTACCGTCATCGCCCATTACCCAACAGCCATAGCACCCGAAGGTGTATTTGTCCCACTCTCGCTTGGTGTTCTCCTTCCACTTCTGACTGTCGCCTTGATTAATCCTTATGCCGGTCTTATCGTTCAGGTCAATACCCACCGTCACCTGTTCGTCCTCCATGATGAGCGTGAGCGGCTCACCCTTCTGCATCACGGTCAGTTCTGCCGAACTCAGTTTCAGTTCATCCTTCAGCACCTCCAAGTTGCGCCCGATGACAGGCGTAGGTACCGACATCACCTGATTGGTCTCCGTGTCAATCTGCACGAAAGCCTTGCTGCTCCTGCCATCAGCATCCTTAACATCGGCAAGGATAGCCTTTCCAGCCAGCAAGTCCTCCTGCTGTTCCTGAGTAAAAGCCTCCAATGGTGATTTCTCCAACTGCGGATAGAAGACCACATCCACCTTGCCGTCCTCCATACGGACCAACGCAAATCGGGTGCGGCTCTTCAATGTCTCGCCCTCATCATTATTCACCTGAATGGGCAGCAACGGTGAACGTCGTCCCTGACCAATATCTTCCAACGCCCACATGGGCAGGTCTTCAATCTTCTCTTGTGTGAGACCAAAACGAGCCAGTGTCTGATAAGGCACCTCGCTCTCTTCAAATCGTACTTGCTTCATACTTTAACTTTGAATTTGAAATTAAACTCATGCAAAGTTATATACCTATTCAGAGACAAGCAGAATTGCATAAGATAATGCGTGTTATTTTTGACGATTATTATTATTTGAGTTTGATTTCTGCTCAAAAATCAAACTCGATTGCTATATTATGTTACAATCTTCTTGTCTTCCCTTTGTTCTTTATGCCAGTCAAAGAATTGCTTGTTACTTTTGCACCATGAAACGATTTCTACTCATCACAATAGCAGCAATATTCTGTTCATCAGCAACAGTATGCGCTCAGTTCAATACCGTCACACAGACTAAGGTACACCGCAAGGCTGTGCCAAAAACGACGCAGTCCGCAACATCCGAACAACTGCCTCCGTGCTCGCCGCATCAGCGGCGAGACTCTCTTGCCTTTGCCCCATTACAAACCCAAACGGAGCAGACCGACCGCCACACGGCACTTGT
>JAJXBQ010000449.1:0-1237 GCA_021640525.1 Segatella copri | reverse complement strand
CTTGTGTCGGAAAGGTATATATGAGCTGATGGTAGAGTCGTCATCAACAACAATGGCCCTGATTTGATAAACTCAGCAGGAATACTTGCTATTCATTTTTTATGATGGGGTTATGTTTACAAATTTGAGATTTCATGTAAAAAACAGGGGTATCTTATTATGATAAAAACATCAAGATACCCCTATATATAATAAGGTGTCATAACCGACAGACGGAGCGTGCTTGTTTTCCAACTATGCTTTGTTCTGTTTCTATATTCTTTGTTTCGTGTTTTTCAGCAGTATCTTGCTCCTGTGGTGGTGCCAATTCTAACTGTATTTTCCTGTCCAATGCTGCCAGTTCCGCTTTAAGACCTTTCAGTTCTTCCTCTTTCTTCCAAGTCTTGCCAGCTATCTCTTCCAGTTGCGGTATTTCCTTTTCCAAAGCCTTGCATCTTGAATCATACTGCTCAATGTAGCTTGGTATCTTCTGTAAGGCATTCAGAAAGTTGTTTGCCGCTGCTATCGGGTCCGACTTGGCAATGTGACCGTAGTTGTACTGGTACTTGTAATTGCCCTCGACAAAAAAGCGGTTGTCAACAAATGGAAGACCATTCTCGAAACTTGTCTCGCTGACAATCTTGACAGGGAATCCGTAGATTTCTCCAATCCGCTTGTATTGTCCGCCAGTTGTCTCTTTCTCTGCCAACATTTGCAGATGCTTTCCTATAACCTCTAAGTTCGTGGACTCCACACCATCAAGAGTGATGAGGTTGAGGATGTTGCCGTCCTTGTCTTTCTTGGCTTTGCCCATAAACTTGCCGTAGTCCTCGGTCATTCCCTTGAGAGAGGCTTTGTTGTTGCCCAGCTCTGCCGTCTTTGACTGCAATTTTGTTTCAGAGTCACGCTTACCCTTGTTAAACGATTTGCGCTCACCCTCCAGAGAAGCAACCTTCTTCTCCAGCTTCGCCTTGTCAAGCAAGTCGGTATTTCCGGAGAGAATAGCCATATACTCTGAAAAATTCATGCCCGATTTCTCGTCCATCGCTCCCTCGTCAATGGTTCTCGCTCCCAAGGCTCCGCTTTTCAACTGTGAGATAAAAGTCTGCTTGCAGTGCAGCAGATTGAACTTGTACGAGTCAAGCGACTTTTCCACCGCATAGATGATGACATCCACCTTATTATCGGCATAGATTTTGGCAATCTCGTTGCCGGCACGCACACCTCGACCGTCACGCTGTGCCAAGTCTGACGGTCG
>JAJXBQ010000150.1:0-8705 GCA_021640525.1 Segatella copri | reverse complement strand
TATTGATATTCTTCTTTTTAATCAAATATTGTTGTTTTTGTTTAATTTTCCATGGGTGCTCTGTGTATGCTTTTGCTAGCTTCTCCTTAAGTTTATATTTGTCCATGAAGGATAATAAGTAAGGAGAAGACTTGGCGTATTCCATCGGCAAGGTCTTTACGCCGAATCTTCCTTCGCTCATTTTGTTGCATTCACCAAGAACTTCTTGCATCTGGCAATAAGACGCAATATCTCCTGTACTGATTTTCAGATAGGTGTCGTCTTGGGAGGAATTGCGATAACGCTCAGTTCTGCTCATAGCTTCATACATGGTATCTTCTGCAATGTTCTTTTTTGCAATGAGTATGTCTAAGTTATCCGATGAGATGTGACACAATTCTTTTGAGTAATCATGCCAAACCTGTTGGAATACAATATCCTCTCTGCCGTCAAACAAAAAGTCTGCTAACTTGTTGAAGTCTTGATATTGCTCATCAATCTTGTTCTCGTTCAGTTCCTCTAATGTGGTGAAGGGCTTGTAAGGTGTCGCAGAAACCAACAGAATGAATGGACCATCCTCTTTTCCAAAGAATGTACGTGTCAACATTGCCTCTTCACTGTTTCCTTCCAAGTCAAGAAGTGAACTAAAACGTTGGAACTCATCCATAATCACCAAGTCTGGATTAAGCTCTTTCATGCTAATTTTGCAGAAGATGATTCTGAATAAAGTGATGGCTTTATTGGTTGTATTGTAGTCATTTAGCGCAATGGCTTTAAGAAGTAAATCCTTCGCTTCTTGATAGCAATCATCATTCACCACCTCTTTGCTGATGTTTTCTCTGTATCCAGTGCATACATTTTCTTTGATATCTTTTTCATATTTGTCGATAATATCTGTCCAATTATCTCCATTCGCACCGTAAATATTCAGACGGTTTTTAAGAGCAGTCTTATGATCTTTGAAGTCATCAAGATGGCTCAAGATGGCAAACATCAATGCACGTTCATTCATATTGCCAGCTGATGTCTGGAGATTAAAAGATGTGCCAGGGGTGAGAGGAATCAATATTCTTGGTTTGCTCTTCTTGGATTTTTGAAGTTCTTTTACCTTTTTAGCTACTATGAAATGCTGCATAGACAGTCTGCTTTCGTCTATGTTCATGACATCTTCTATTCCCAAGTTTTCTGTGTTTTGTTTGACAATGTTGGCGTTGGAGCAGATATATACTACACGATAGGTATTGTCATCCCATATACCATATTCGTCGCTCAGTTCTCCAACGGCCTGGATAACACCTTTAGACACGATAGTCTTACCCAGTCCAACTTCGTCAGAAAGCAGAACTCGGCGTTGCTTCTTGCTTTTGAAAATGTTAACGATATGTTCTACTGTTGCCTTTTGAAAATCCTTTAATTTCTTTTCCATCATTATTTCTGTTTTATGGCTTCCTTAAAAGTTTTGAAGACCTCAAGAAATTCTTGGGTGTATTCTTCTTTGCCGATTTTTCTGATGCCTTCCTCTATCTCTATGAACTTTTGGGGATTGCTACTAGCAGCTTTCAGCAGTTGCTCATAAATGTTGAGTGAGAGAGGCATGGAATCTTTATTATTGCCGTGCTGAGCAATCAGCTTCATGCTTTGTTCTGTATCAAACAGATATTCGTCTATGTCATCGGTCAGTATAAATGACAAGTAACGGAGAAACTTCTCCTTGCTATCCACAATCGATTTATATATGGCAATGTCTCTTTCTTCGTATGGGATGCCTTCTGTCGGAATCTTGATGACTTTGTCCATATTCTGTCCATTGGTGTCTTGTATTGAGATAATATAGAAGTCTGACAACTGAGCCAATGTTAAGTTGGAGAGTATGGCTTCATTTTCGAAATCCACTTTGTAGCCTGCTGCTTGCATTGGGGCAATCTGTATTCGATACTTGTTGTCGTGATGTTCAGTCTTGATGATAACATCGTAGTTGCCATTGACATTGGCGTGGCATTGTGCTGAGAAATCTTCGGTGATATATTTTCGTACAAAGGCTTCTAGCTCTGATATCTCATGAGCTTCTTCTGATTCTGGAGGAAAGTTGACGGTCTCGAATATTTTACTTTCTTCGTCTCTTGCATCCATTTGTAGAAACTCTTTTCTGAAAGTGTCAAACACAAGATGCTTGCCATATTTGTATTGCAGTCGGATGATGAATTCAGAGTTTACATGGAATGCTGCGGGTGTCGCATTGGCTGATCCGATGAATAGGAAATTGCCGTATTCACCTTTAGGGTTGCATACTAGATATGTCTTTGCATGAAGGTCAGTTGGCATGATGTCGTTATGTGTCATCCCATCCTTCATCACGTAGATTTTATGGTTTTCTCTATTGAACAGGTCATATATGTCTTTAGATACATATCCAGATGTAGTAACGAGAATGTGTCTGTTTTTTACATTCTTGTCTAACTCTTGTAGAGTATTTATGCCTATAAATGGAGAGATGGTCATTTGCTCTGTTCCTTGCCATGATTCGGGGTACCTAATGTCTTTGTTCAGGTTTTGTCCAAAGAGCATCGGGATAAATTCATATCCATCCTTTTCAAATAAATCAGTGTCTATCTCAAAATGGTTGACTTTCCTTATGGACTCAATGACCATTTTTATCTTTTTCTTCTTGTCTTTGATGATGTGCTGGTTGCAGGAAGAGCCATGTCCAATTAAGGTGTTTAATGAAGTCAGAAAGTCGATAAGAGGTTCATGTTTCTTATTGTCTATGGTTTGTTTTCCAATCTTACCTGTGAGACAGACAGTCATGTCAAGGTTATTGTCAAGAGTAAGGTTTCTGCTCATGACGATAACTTTGATTTGCTGTTCGTTCTTGTTGCTTCTGTTGGTCTCTTTGATGATCCATACCTTTGGATGAAAGTTGGAGAGAGGCTTTTGAGGGTTTTGCACTTCATACATGCAATTATCCATGAGGGATAGATAAGGTTGGTTGTTTAAAGGAAGGTGTATTCCTCCTTTGTTGCAAAACAACACAAAGTTGTCTGTGCTTCTTCTGATTCCCTCTAATAGGCAAATGGGGGATTGAACAGCTGATTCGTTGTTGCTACTTAGCAAACCTAATGCCATTGGGATGATAAGCAATGCTTGTGGATTAACGCTATAGGTTGTACCTATGGCGAAGTCCACATCATAGCCTGGTGAGACCAGCATCTCGCCATAAGTATAATTATTGAGTTGTTCTTTTGCCATTTGATAGTCCTTTCTTTATTTCTGTGATGATGTTATATAATGTTCCCCAACGATAATCGAAGAAATAGGCTTCTATTCTGTCGATTCCCTTATATTTGTTTGGATTCGCCAATTTACTTCTTGATGAACCTTTTGTTTGTTTTTCCCGATTAACAATGATTTCTTGCAATCGGCTGAAGTTTTCATCTGAAGGGGTGTTGATCAATAAGCAAGCTTCTTTGCAAAATTTGATGGATTCATTGTCTTGCAGGGTATAGCCAACGAAATCTAATGCTTGGAAGATGTTTTCTTCGCTAATGTCTGATTTCCATTCTTCTTTCAACTGTTCGTAACGTTCAAATTCTTTTTCAGCTTCTTCGGTTCTATCTGTTCTTGTATAAAACACATAGTTATAGACTAACCGAAGAAGATACTGAAACTTCGAAATTCTTGCGGATAGCGTATAAATCATAAAATGCTCATCGGTCATGTATTTTTTCCATTGGTCTCCAAGGTCGAAATATGACTTCTGGGCAAGTCCAATAGGGTAGTCGTCACGAAGGATAGTAGCCAAAAATGAATCTTTGGCTATTTGTGAGGCTATTATCTTGTCTTTGATAAACTTAGCTTCGTCAGATGTCAAGTCTATATTGATGGGAGTGTAGCCATCAAATGTATATGACAATCCACCGCCATCAAATAGTTGATAATTGCCCGATAACTGATTAGCGTCTCCCATTTCTTTTTCTTCATCTTGGGAAATGTATTTCTTGGGTTGTTTGTGGATAGTCTTGCTTCTTTCGTAAATAAGACTATAGATGTTGCTGTTTGTCAATATCATCCCATAAGAGACAAGTGCGCCATAATAGATGTAAACTGGGTCGTACTTTACGTATTTACTATTCTCGGTTTCTGCTGTATCGATTACGCTACTTCCTGTTATTCCCCAGTTGTTGGCTGGTTCTGTACCTCGTAAAAGTTGGCGTGTTAGCATAATTTCCAGATTCAACACTTTGGCTCTGACTTCATTTGCGCTTTTGTATGTGCCTTTCTCTGCTTCCAAAAACAAGGAAGGGAGTATGGCATAGTATTTCGCTCTATTATGTAATGTGGAGATTCCTGGAAACAGCTTGTTTGAAAATGCATCGCGAATGCGTCCCAGACCAAGCTCGTCAATTGCTTGATGCTCTTGGATGGCTTGTATAACTTGATGCATTTTCAGTTGTTCCTCGGAACTGAAGTTTATGAATCCTAATTTCATTCTAATTTCCTTTTTTGTTTTGACATGGTTACTAACATAGTTACTATAGCTCTGTTACGATTTTACGAAAAGTAACAGAGCTTGAAATGTCTGACTCTGTCGTTGACTATATCGTTGACTCTGTCGTTCAGTACTAAAAAAGCGACAGAGTCGTATTGTTTATATTGTCTCCAAGAACAACAAACCCTTTTTGGTCGTTCTGTATTGCTGCTTAGGACTTGTCGGCTTGTCTGGTACCGTAAGTTCCAGATAATCATGAAGTAACAGAGGCTCGATGAATGCCTTGAAGTTCTTTGATTGATAAGTAACACCGAGTAGCTCGAATATATCTTTTCTGAATTTCGGGTCTTTGCAAAATTTGAGAATGGATACAACTTTGTCTGTAGCATCTATGTATGTATCTTCTTCAGCTCTGTTACTAGCTCTGTTACTAGCTCTGTTACTAGCTCTGTTACTAGCTCTGTTACTAGCTCTGTCACTAGCTCTGTCACTATCCAGCCAAAAAGTGACAGTGCTGGTGCAGATATCACTCTCAAAAGTCACGTCATTGCCTGTGATTTCTTTCCACTCGTTCATCATGTCAAAACCATAACCGATGGTTTCAGATAGGTTTACCAGTCTGAATATCTTGGCAATAATTGGGTTGCGAGGATTGGAGTAGAGATGGTTGCCCAGTTGAGATATTGGCACAGGATAGCCACCGGCATTGAAGAACTCGACTCTGTCGGTATAGATATGAATGCACGAGTGGATGGTGCTGAATGGATCGAAGTGGGAGAGCATGTTGACCAATGCTTCTCGCAAAATCTTAAACTGCGAGCGGTCTTCCACATTGAAACCCTCATCGTTCATCATGAAAGGCGTATCCACGATGAGGCGCAGTCTCCTGATCATAATCTGAAAATACTCCCAAAGGTTCTCTTGCTCGGGAATGCGGTAGGTATAGCGGGTTCGGGCTTCTCTTACACTTCTACCTGGAATCTCCACCAAGTCCATCCAAAACGTAGGAACATAACGGCGAACCCATTCTTCTTTGCCAAAGCACATCAAACCACCATAATTCAGATGTCCCTCATTGTCGGCAATTCCGATGCGCTTGCAGAAGTCGGCGATGTCGTTGCCTATCAGATTAGGACGAGGACTATAGAGCTTGAAGTAGTTGCGATAGTCACGAATGGTATCCTCATTGAGCATGGAGAGGTCTGAGTCTAAGAGTATTTGCTCAGACTTGATGCCGAATGATTGGTTATGAAACATGGCGGTTATCTCACCATTGGTTGCTCGTTGGTCTCCACTGCCAAATCGGATGAATGTATTCTGTGGATTGTTATAGTAGATAGGCTTGTGGGGTGATGAGGCAATATGAAATGCCAAAACCTTATGTCCATCTATATGATAGAGCATGCTCTTGGCATCGACTGGCTCATTGAACTTTTGGGAACGCAAGGTGCCCAAGAAGTCTTGTTCCAACTTCTCTGCATTGTCAACTCCTGATATTTCAAACTTCTTGCCATTCTGCTTTACTCCAAGCACTATCCATCCGCCGGAAGTGTTGGCGAATGCACTTACGGTTTCCCATATATTCTTAGGGAGTTCGCTCTTGGCCTCCTTAGCCTCGAAGTCCTCCCATTCGATGTCGTTGATTCTGTCTATCAGCTCTTCCTTTGTCATAATAATGATGATTAAATTGAAATATAGAATTTCTTCCTCCCTTCACTTCAAGAAATAGATAGGAGCATGCTGGGTGCCTTCCTTCTCCATGATACCCTTCTCGCAGAAATGGTTGAGCCACTTCTGTGCCATGTAAGGAGTCAAGCCGAAGTGGATGCGCATGATGCGAGTGGTGATGTAACGATTCTTTTGAAGATACTCCTTGATATTCTCTAACATCTTTTCCTCGGAGTATTTTGTAGATTGGTTGGAATAGCGGGAGCGGACGAAATGGACGTTGCGCTGTACTTCCTCCATTAGCTTACCTTCTGGTCGGAAGTTGATGCCGGTGATGCGTACTTCCTTGCCCGTAATCTTCTTGTCTGGATTCTCCTCTGGCATCTCTAGGCTAGCCGACATGGAGAAGTAGCCTATCTCTGGGATGTAAAAGCGGCGTCCCAGTGAGAATTCTTCCACCATAAGGTCGTGAAGCTCTGCCAACACCGCAGCCACATCTCCCTTGGTGAGTGAGCAGCGGTTCTGGATTTTCTCTTGCAATTGCTTCTCGGTCATAGGTTCATGCTGCACGATGCGAACGTATTGGCGCTTTTCTCCTGTGCCCTGGGCATTGTTGAGCATGTAAATGTCGTATTTCAGTTCCATATTTCTTGTTGTTTGATGGTTCGTTGTTTTCTATATTCTTTGTCTTCTATGAAAGATGATGCAAATATATATAATAATGTGATAACTTGTATCTTTTGGTGTAAAATATTAGGTTTATTTAAACATTGGTATATGTCATGTGATTATACGGCATTTGTCATCCGACCGTATGGTAAGTGTCGTATAATCACATGACAAATGTCACGCAATCGTTATAATTGCTTTCTTGCATCGTTATAATTGCTTCCTTGCATCATATAAGTCACAACATTGTTACCATCCATCTCACCCTTGGCAATCCGCAGGGGGAGGTATGTGATGAGGCTGAGACTATCTATTACACCTTCGGACCTGAGAAGGCGCAGGAAATGGGGTTCAGTGGATGCAAGGTCGAAGGTGAATAAAAGGCACTTTTCAAGAAACGCTCATTCAGAATGAGTGTTTTTGCTCAGAATTACTCATTCAGAATGAGTAAAAATGATAGAAATTACTCATCGAGTGGTTATCGTAGGATAGTAAATGCAGTAGATGTTCTCTGGCTTCTCATTCATGTCGGCATTGAAATTTACCTCTATTGGGGATGCGCTAATTTGAAGCAAAAATGCCATCTCCATCAAAACTGATAGAGGTGGCATTGGGTTCTATGCAGTATGTCCTTTCTTACATCACATATGTATTAAATGAATGTGACTGAAAGTTGAGATTTTTATAATTTATTGTTCATATACTTTTTGATAAAGCGACCCACATGATTCTCTTGTAGAGTTGTTGGGAGGGCCTTGAATATTTTCTTTTGATTCGAAGAACCTTTTATCAAATGCTGATAGAACAGATAGCAGATGATGCCAGGAGAATGGATATTGCTGAGTGCGTAAGCCGTATACTTGCGCTCGTCCCATCCATCATGGTTCTTGCTTTCCTCTTCCACCCACTGCTTATAGAAACTTGATCCTGTGAGGCTGTAGTAACCATTGTGTACGCTTAGCTCTGCTATCTCTCCTGGTACAAAAGGAATGTCTATCCATTCCGAGCAGATGGTTCCATCTTTCATCAGTGCTCTCACTCTTCCCATGGTAATGTCCTTCAGGTCGTGCTTGTATGAGAAGTTTGTGCCGTTGGTAGCCACAAGGATGGGTTCTACATACATGTCTGTTTCGTCTTTGTAACAGATAAAATAGCCACGGTCCCAAAGTTCAGGGTCACGCTTGCCAATAATCTCAAAGTTGCCTTTCAGGTTGGTCTGAGCATCTTTTAGCATCTTGGTCAATTGCTCATTAGGCACTTCTTTTTCTTCTTTAGTCTCTTCTTTTGGAGCAGCCTTTTCTTCTTGGGTGTCTATTGGGGTAAGAACACCTGTATAGTGGACGGCATTATATGGTTGCTGTTTTATTTCGTCAGCTACGCGGTGCTTGTTTAAAGGAGCTTTTCCTTCTACGATGCAGATGTTTCCTTCATAGCCTTTTTCGTTAACCCAACCATTCTCTACGATATGGTCCCATTCTATGGCACAGACTCTGCGCATGCCAGAGTGACCCATTTGTTGGCGATTGATAAGGACGCTATATGCCGAGAAATTTCCAACCATAATAAGGTCGTTGCCTACGGATATGTCAAAGTTCATCCATGTCTCCAGTGGGTTGTTGTTTCCATCTACCATATAGTAAAAGTCAGTTACAGGCTGATTGCAATCTTTTTGAAAAGCCTTGTTGATTCTGTCCAGTTCCTTGAGAAACTCGTCTTTCTTGAGAGTTTTAAAGCGATATTTTTTCCAACTCCATTGTGCTGTGTCACCAACCTCATTTTTTGCTCCTGATTGATTCATGGTGAACGCCTTGTTGCTTACCAATTTCTCCAAAGCCTCTTTGAAATAAGACTTTTGTGCCTGTGCTCCCATTGATGAGAACATCATGAGCAATAAATATATGAT
>JAJXBQ010000448.1:0-1255 GCA_021640525.1 Segatella copri | reverse complement strand
ATTTAGTATAGTAAAAAGAAAATAACAATAAAATCGAAAAGTCATGATCAATGTTTATCAGCCTACTTTAGGCAAGGAAGAACTTGATGCTCTTCAGGAAGTTTTTGAGTCTAACTGGCTTGGCAAAGGCAAGCGAGTTGCTGAGTTTGAGGAAAAATATGCCGGGCATCTTGGCACATCGAAAGATTTGGTGCTGACGACCAACTGCTGTAGCGAAGGGCTGTTCTCATCTATGCACTTACTTGATATTCAGCCAGGAGACGAGGTTATTGTTCCTGCTATCAGCTTCATTGGTGCTGGCAACGCAGTTTGCGCTCATGGTGCAAAACTCGTGCTCTGCGACGTTGACCCTCGCACTCTGAATGCTCGTGCCGAGGATATTGAGAAGGTTATCACACCGAAGTCGAAGGCAATTCTGTTGCTCCACTACGGTGGTATACCTTGCGAGATGGACGAAATAATGGCTCTCGCCAAGAAGTATAACCTCAAAGTTATTGAGGACGCAGCTGCTGGTGTTTGCTCTCGCTACAAAGGCAAGGCTGTCGGTACAATCGGCGACATGGGTATGTGGTCGTTCGACGCAATGAAGATTTTGGTTTGCGGTGATGGTGCTATGCTTCACTTCAACACTCCAGAGCTTCGTCACAAGGCAGACCGTTGGCTCTACTTCGGACTCGAAACCAAGAGCGGTTACGAAAACAGCATAGCTCAAAAGTGGTGGGAGTTCGACATTTCAAGCTTCGGACATCGGGCCATCATGAACGACGTCACAGCTGCTATGGCTCTCGAACAGTTGAAGAAGTTGCCTATGTATATGGAGAAGCGTAAGGTTGTTGCTGACTTCTATAATCAGAACCTCAAGCTGTTCTCGTGGATTGAGTTGCCACCGACACAGCCTGAGTACATAGAAACTTCATACTACTTCTATCACGTACAGATTACCAACGGCAAGCGTGACCAGTTCGCTAAGTTTCTCCGTGAGAGCGGTGTTTACACTACCTACCGTTACTATCCTCTCCACCGTGTTCCTGGCTACGGCGTAACTGGTAACTTCCCGAATGCCGACTACGCAGCTGACAACACCTTGAATCTTCCTATCCATCAGAGTATTTCGCAGGATGACCTCAACCACATTCTTGCTGTGGTGAAAGAATTTGATGAGAAATTTTGCTAATAATGATTGTGGTAGGAGTAATTTTCTCCTACTACACAATAATTCATGTTTATGAGACAATTATTACGACGCATACTAAAT
>JAJXBQ010000447.1:0-1255 GCA_021640525.1 Segatella copri | reverse complement strand
CGGTACTATTGGTCACGTTGACCACGGTAAAACTACCTTGACTGCCGCTATCACTACAGTGTTGGCAAAGAAAGGTCTTTCTGAGTTGCGTTCATTTGACTCTATCGATAACGCACCTGAAGAGAAAGAGCGTGGTATCACAATCAACACATCTCACGTAGAGTATGAAACAGCTAACCGCCACTACGCACACGTAGACTGCCCGGGACACGCCGACTATGTGAAGAACATGGTAACTGGTGCCGCTCAGATGGACGGTGCAATCATCGTGGTTGCTGCAACTGACGGTCCTATGCCTCAGACTCGTGAGCACATCCTTTTGGCTCGCCAAGTAAACGTTCCTCGTCTGGTTGTATTCTTGAACAAGTGCGATATGGTAGACGACGAAGAGATGCTTGAGCTCGTTGAGATGGAAATGCGTGATCTTCTTTCGTCATACGATTATGATGGTGACAACACTCCTATCATCCGTGGTTCTGCACTTGGTGCATTGAACGGTGAGGCTAAGTGGGAAGACAAGGTTATGGAGCTCATGGATGCAGTAGACACATGGATTCCACTTCCTCCACGTGACGTTGATAAACCATTCTTGATGCCTGTTGAGGACGTATTCTCAATCACTGGTCGTGGTACTGTAGCAACTGGTCGTATCGAGGCTGGTCGCGTTAAGGTTGGCGACGAAGTTCAAATCCTTGGTCTTGGTGCAGACAAGAAGTCAGTTGTAACTGGCGTTGAGATGTTCCGCAAGATTTTGGACGAAGGTGAAGCTGGTGATAACGTAGGTTTGCTTCTCCGTGGTATCGACAAGAACGAAATCAAGCGTGGTATGGTTATCTGCCACCCAGGACAGGTTAAACCTCACGATGAGTTCAAGGCTCAGGTTTATATCTTGAAGAAAGAGGAAGGTGGACGTCACACTCCATTCCACAACCACTATCGCCCACAGTTCTACATCCGTACGCTCGACGTAACTGGTGAGATCACTCTTCCAGAAGGTGTAGAAATGGTAATGCCTGGTGACCACGTAACTATCCAAGTTAAGTTGATCACTCCGGTAGCATGCGACAAGGGTCTTCGTTTCGCAATCCGCGAAGGTGGCCGTACAGTAGGCTCTGGTCAGATCACAGATATCATCGAATAATACTCGAAGATAGAATAAAACAAACAGCCGGTCGGCAACGGCCGGCTAATATACAGGACTAGCTCAGTTGGTAGAGCACCGGTCTCCAAAACCGGGTGTCGGGAGTTCGAGCCT
>JAJXBQ010000446.1:0-1260 GCA_021640525.1 Segatella copri | reverse complement strand
TACCGTTTGCAATGCTGTATGTGAACGGCATCAAAACGATAACGAGGAATGCAGGGAAGCCTTCTGTCCAATCATCGAAATCGATATTGCGGATAGCACCTAACATAAGGGCACCAACGATGATAAGAACAGGAGATGTGGCTGCATTTGGCACCAAGGATACGATTGGAGCTAAGAACAAGCAGATTAAGAACAATACGCCTGTTGTAACAGCTGTTAAGCCTGTACGGCCACCAGCACCTACACCTGCCGCACTTTCAACGAAGGCAGTAATCGTAGAAGTACCGAGCAATGCGCCAGTACTAACGCCGATAGCATCGACAGTCATGGCTTTACCAAGACCTGGGAATTTACCAGATTTAGGATCTGCAATTTTCGCCTCTGTAGCAGTACCAATCAAAGTACCCATGGAGTCGAACAATTCTACGAAGGTGAAGGAGAAGATAATCGTGATTAAGCCCATGTGGAGCGCACCAGGAATATCTAATTGAAGGAATGCTGCTTTAGAGAAATCAGGCACTGCCAATACAGTGAAGTTCTCAGGCATTGTGGAAAGGCCAGTAGCATAGGATACAATTGTTGTTACTACCACACCAATCAAGAGGGAACCTTGAATTTTACGAGCCATCAATAGAGCTGTAAAGATGAGGGAGAATAGAGCCAACAATGTTTCACCATTGTGCAAATTACCGAGCGTCAAGAGCGCTTCGGATGCTGGAGGTACTAAATTACCATGTGTTTGCACAACTTGGCCTAAGGAGTTTGGAGACAAACTAATAGAAATTGCCATCAAGCCGGATAATTTTAAGCCGATGATAGCGATGAAGAGGCCGATACCAACAGTAATGGCAACCTTCATAGAGGCTGGGATGCCTTCAACGATCATTTGGCGTATCGACGTAAGTGTTAATACGAGGAATACGAGACCGGAGATAAATACAGCACCCAAAGCTGTTTGCCATGTTACGCCCATACCGAGAACTACGGTGAAGGAATAAAAGGCTAAGAGACCAACCCCTGGAGCGAGGGCGATAGGATAGTTTACGAATAAACCCATAGCAATCGTTACAAGGCCACTACCTAAGGCTGTAGCGATGAGGACTGCGTCTTTATCCATCCCTCCGAGACTAAGAATGTTAGGCGCTAAGAATAGGATGTACGCCATTGTGATAAACGTAGTAATACCTGCTAAAATCTCGGTTTTAACAGTGGTACCGCGCTCATTGAGTTGAAATAGTTTATCTAACATTAGATAACACC
>JAJXBQ010000445.1:0-1266 GCA_021640525.1 Segatella copri | reverse complement strand
AAGTTCCTGCGACCATCAATGGTAAATTTCCTGAAAAGTATTTCAACAAGAAAGCTGTTGTAGAAGTTACTCCGGTTTTGAAATGGAATGGCGGCGAAGCTAAAGGCCAGCCAGCTACTTTCCAAGGCGAAAAAGTAGAAGGTAACGACCAGTCTATCTCTTACAAGATGGGTGGTAGCTACACAATGAAAACTTCTTTCGACTATGTTCCTGAAATGGCTAAGTCAGAATTGTACCTCGAATTTAAAGCTACTATCGGTAAGAAAGTGGTTACTATCCCTGCTGTGAAAGTAGCTGATGGTGTAATTTCTACTTCTGAGTTGGTGAACAATACATTAGGTAACGCAAACCCTGCACTGGGCGAAGACGCTTTCCAACGTATCATCAAAGAAAAGCACGATGCTAACATCATGTTCTTGATCCAACAGGCTAACATCCGTTCAAGCGAGTTGAAGACTGCTAAAGAATTCAACAAAGAAGTGGCTAACGTAAACGAAGCTGCCAACAAGAAGATCAGCAACATCGAAGTATCTTCATATGCTTCTCCTGATGGTGGTGTAAGCTTGAATACTACTCTTGCTGAAAACCGTGAAAGCAACACAACCAAGATGTTGAACAAAGACCTGAAGAAAGCAAAAATCGACGCTCCGGTTGACGCTAAATATACTGCACAGGACTGGGAAGGTTTCCAAGAACTGGTTTCTAAATCCAACATCCAGGACAAAGAGTTGATTCTCCGCGTATTGTCAATGTACCAGGATCCTGCACAGAGAGAACAGGAAATCAAAAACATTTCTTCTGTTTACAAGACTTTGGCTGACGAAATCCTTCCTCAGTTGCGTCGTTCTCGTTTGACTTTGAACTACGAAATCATCGGCAAGTCTGACGAAGAAATCTCTAAACTGGCTTCTTCCAATCCTTCTGAACTGAACGTTGAAGAGTTGCTGTACGCTGCTACACTGACTAACGATCCTGCTAAGCAAGAAGCTATCTATGCTCAAGCTACAAAACAATTCCCGAACGATTACCGTGCTTACAACAACTTGGGTAAATTAGCTTACCAAGCCGGTAACTACGACAAAGCAGAATCTTACTTCAAGAAAGCTGCCAGCGTAAACGCTACTCCTGAAGTTAACATGAACTTAGGTCTGATCGCTTTGATGAAGGGTGATAAAGCTGCTGCTGAAGCATCATTCGGTAAAGCTGCCGGAACTAAAGAACTTGGCGAATCTATGGGTAACCTGTACATCGCTCAAGGTCAATATG
>JAJXBQ010000444.1:0-1267 GCA_021640525.1 Segatella copri | reverse complement strand
AGACCGGTGCTCTACCAACTGAGCTACTCCCGTTTGTACATAATCAGTTCCCGATGTATACCGGGAACTGATTAAGATTATATTGGTTATTAGTCAAGAATTTCAGTAATCTGACCAGAACCTACTGTACGACCACCTTCACGGATAGCGAAACGCAAACCTACGTTCAATGCTACCGGGTAGATCAATTCTACAGTGATTTCTACGTTATCACCAGGCATTACCATTTCAGTTCCTTCCGGAAGAGTGATTTCACCTGTACAGTCCATAGTACGCAGATAGAACTGAGGACGGTATTTGTTGTGGAACGGAGTGTGACGACCACCTTCTTCTTTCTTCAAAACGTAGATAGAAGCTTTGAACTTAGAGTGAGGCTTAATCTGACCTGGCTTACAAAGAACCATACCACGTTTGATTTCGTTCTTGTCGATACCACGGAGCAACAGACCTACGTTGTCACCAGCTTCACCTTGATCCAGCAACTTGCGGAACATTTCAACACCAGTTACAACAGACTTCTTGTCTTCACCCAAACCGAGGATTTCAACTTCGTCACCTACATGGATAACACCAGCTTCGATACGACCAGTAGCTACAGTACCACGACCAGTGATTGAGAATACGTCTTCAACCGGCATCAAGAACGGTTTGTCAATATCACGCGGAGGCAGAGGAATCCAAGTGTCGCAAGCATCCATCAGCTCCATAACCTTCTCTTCCCACTTTTCAACGCCATTCAACGCACCAAGAGCAGAACCCTGGATGAACGGAGTGTTGTCGCCGTCGAATTCGTAGGCTGAAAGCAGTTCACGCATTTCCATTTCAACGAGTTCCAACATTTCAGCGTCGTCTACCATGTCACACTTGTTCATGAATACAACCAGTCTCGGTACGTTTACCTGACGAGCCAGCAAGATATGCTCACGAGTCTGAGGCATCGGACCATCAGTAGCAGCAACTACGATGATAGCACCGTCCATCTGAGCAGCACCAGTTACCATGTTCTTTACGTAGTCGGCGTGACCCGGGCAGTCTACGTGAGCGTAGTGACGGTTAGCCGTTTCATACTCTACGTGAGAAGTGTTGATAGTGATACCTCTTTCCTTTTCTTCAGGAGCGTTATCGATAGAATCGAAAGAACGCAATTCAGAAAGACCTTTCTTTGCCAACACTGTAGTGATAGCAGCTGTCAACGTGGTTTTACCGTGGTCAACGTGACCAATTGTACCAATGTTTACGTGCGGTTTGGTACGTTCGAATTTCTCTT
>JAJXBQ010000443.1:0-1273 GCA_021640525.1 Segatella copri | reverse complement strand
ATTAACGTTAAAAAATACGCTCAAAGCTTGCTCAATTAGAGTAAAACAGGGCGTGTGGAGCTTACATGCGAAACTTCAGTGATTAATTTTTAATACATTTTTATATCATGGAAAAAAATTATAAAACAAAAAAAGAAGAAATGAAGAATGAAAAGACAGCGGGTAATGCTGTTGTGTTTGAAAACCCTGAATTCGGTAAGATTCGCACCTTGACCGATGAAAATGGGGAGCCCTTGTTCTGCGCAAAGGATGTCTGTGATGTGCTGGGATATAGGAGAGCGAATGATGCTGTAAACCAACTAGTTAAGCTACATGATACGGTGAAACACCGTACATGGGTAGTAACAGGTATCAAGAAGGATGGAAGTGAAGCTAAGCGATGGTCTCAAGTGCTTTTCGTTAACGAGAGCGGATTCTATGCTTTGGTTCTCGGCTCCAAGCTTCCTACGGCGGTGAAATTCAAAAACTGGGTTACTTCCGAGGTGCTGCCACAGATTCGCAAGACAGGCGGTTATATTCCGCTACAGCAGGGCGAGAGTGATGAGGAGACGATTCGACATGCAGAAGAGATTCTCCGAGCTACACTCAAGGAGAAGGAGAATCTGCTGAAGAACCAGCAGGTGCAGATTGATCAGCAGAAGAAACTCATCGGAGAACAGGATACGGAGATTCGTCGGCTGAACGGTGTGGTAGACGAACAGGTGGTTTGCATCGCCAAGAACGGTGAGAACATCATCCAGTTGGAGAATCAGGTGGATCATCTTCTGCCGAAGGCGCTCTACACCGACAATGTGCTCAACTCTGTTTCCTGCTATACCACCACGCAGATAGCGAAGGAGCTGGGTATCACGGCGCAGGAGTTGAACCGCCAGCTCTGTGCCCTTCATATCCAGTACTACCAGAGCGGCCAGTATCTGCTCTATGCTGATTATGCCCACATGGGCCTGGCGAAGAGCCGCACCCGCTACTCTACCCTCCCCGACCCTCACTGCGATGGGGCACAGGCGAAGCTGGGCACCGCCTACACCCACACCTACCTCGTATGGACAGAAAGAGGAAGGAAGTTCATACATTTAAAGGTAAAAGGGTAAAAAGGCTGGGGACCAGCGATTCCATCGCTGGTCCTCTAAAAAAAAGGGGAGAAAAATTTGGTAATTAGTGAATAAAGCCGTAACTTTGCATGCTCTTAAGCAGAATAAAGGAAATAGATTAGTAATTAACCTCAAATCCGCAACCTATTGGGTTTCGTGGGATTTTGCTTGTAAAAGACAAA
>JAJXBQ010000442.1:0-1275 GCA_021640525.1 Segatella copri | reverse complement strand
GTCAATATCTGCTCTTAATGTCTGAAGCGGGATGGTACCTTCGCTGTAGAATTCGGTACGTGCCATATCAGCTCCACCCAGGCGGCCTGCAACTGCGGTCTTGATACCCTTAACGCCAGCCTTCATGGTTCTGCCCATGGTGGACTTCATTGCACGGCGGAAGGAAACACGGTTTTCCAGCTGTCCTGCGATGGACTCTGCAACCAGCTGAGCATCCCTGTCAGGACGCTTGATTTCCTTGATGTCTACGAACAGCTTCTTGTCAGTGAGCTTCTGAACTTCTTTCTTTAACTTCTCGATTTCAGAGCCGCCCTTACCGATCACCACACCTGGCTTAGCAGTATAGATGATAATCTTTACCCTGTCAGATGCACGCTCAATTTCGATCTTGGAAATACCGGCACTGAACAGTCTCTTCTTCAGGAACTTTCTAATATTGTAATCTTCAACCAGGCAGTCAGCAAAATCAGCTTCTGCATACCACTTGGAATCCCAGTCTTTAATAACACCGACTCTTAAGCCGTGTGGATTAACTTTCTGTCCCATATTTGCCTCCTATCTCTCATTCAGAACAACAGTGATGTGGCTCATTCTCTTCTCGATCCTGTAAGCACGTCCCTGAGCTCTCGGTCTGACTCTCTTCATGGTCGGGCCCTGGTTAGCGTAGCACTCTTCAACATAAAGTTTTGCCGGGTCCATTCCGTTATTGTTCTCAGCATTTGCTGCTGCTGATTCCAGTAACTTCTTGATTAAGCTGGAAGCGTATCTGGGATTGTAAGTTACAATACCAAGTGCGGTCTGTAAATCTTTGCCTCTGATGGCATCTAATACAAAGCAAGCCTTCTGGACAGACACTCTTGCGTAAGATAATGTTGCGCTGGGTCTTGTGTCCTTCTGGGCATTTCTTTCTCTCTTGACTTGGGATCTATGTCCTTTTGCCATTGGTAAAACCTCCTTTCAATTTACCCGTGAATTACTTTCTCATGCCGGATTTTTTCTCGTCTTTTCCGTGACCTCTATAGGTCCTGGTTGCTACGAATTCGCCCAGTTTATGTCCTACCATATCTTCGGTTACATATACCGGAACGTGTTTCCTGCCGTCATGAACTGCAATTGTGTGACCAACCATCTGTGGGAAGATTGTAGAACGGCGGGACCAGGTCTTAATTACCTGCTTCTGTCCTGCTGCATTCATAGCGTCTACTTTCTTTAACAGATGCGCATCTGCAAATGGTCCTTTTTTCAGTGAACGAGCCATGTGTTCTTAACCTCCTT
>JAJXBQ010000441.1:0-1275 GCA_021640525.1 Segatella copri | reverse complement strand
CAAAGTGGTAGTGTCGACTGGGACTTCCCTACTACCGTATTAGACGTCGTACTCATGGGCCGTTATGGTCATCTTGGTTGGTTCAAACGACCTAGTAAAAAGGATAAAGAACTAGCCCTCTCTATGATCGACAAAATGGGCATGAGTGACTATGTAAACAGACAAATCCGTCAACTTTCAGGAGGACAACAACAGCGTGTATTCTTAGCTCGTGCTCTCGTACAAGAGGCAGATATTTACCTCATGGACGAGCCTTTCAAAGGCGTCGACAAAACGACAGAACACGCTATTATTTCCCTGTTACAAGAAATGAAAGCGCGCGGCAAAACAGTGATCGTCGTGCACCACGATTTAAATACGGTACCTCAATATTTTGACTGGGTAACGATGGTGAATAAACAGACTGTTGCCTATGGTCCTGTAACAGATACATTTACAGAGGAGGCTATTGAGCGCACCTACGGCAAGGGGAGGATTGTATGACCATACTCCAATCCTACACGACGCAGATGGTACTGCTTGGCACGGCGCTCTTAGGCCTCGCCAGTGGTATTGCGGGCACCTTCGCAGTACTGCGCAAGGAAAGCCTCATTGGTGACGGTCTTTCCCATGCGGCACTACCTGGTGTAGTTATCGCCTTCTTGCTGACAGGCATAAAGGATATTGAAGTCCTCATCACTGGGGCCGCCCTATCCTCGATTACTGCAGCTTGGCTCATTACCATTACCGTCGAAAACAGTAAAATCAAATTCGATGGTGCTCTGGCTACTATACTATCTGCTTTCTTTGGTCTTGGTATGGTACTACTCACCTACCTTCAAAGTCTAAATAATGCAGGTCAGGCGGGGCTTTCAAAATTTATATTTGGACAGGCCGCCACTATATTAGCTCGCGATGTGTACATTACATCGGCGGCAGCGCTCATCATTATCGTTTTAACAGCCTTATTTTGGAAGGAGCTAAAGCTCATCTCCTTTGACGTGGAATATGCCAAAACATTGCAAATTCCGGTCACCTTTACCCTCATTTTATATCGTTCCCTATTGATTATGACCATTATCATCGGCATTCAGTCTGTAGGGGCTATCTTGATTAGCTCCCTACTCATTGCACCGGCCGTAGGAGCCCGTCAGTGGACGAACAAACTCGGCACCATGTGTATACTAGCAGGTTTCTTCGGCATGGTATCCGCCATTGGTGGTACCATTTGGAGTACAACTGTACAAAAACTACCTACAGGTCCTGCCATCATCGTCATCCTGTCAGTTATCGTCC
>JAJXBQ010000440.1:0-1275 GCA_021640525.1 Segatella copri | reverse complement strand
CCAATCCCTCAACATAAACCTCGTGCGGACTTCTCCACAGGCTTCTTCGAAGTAGGTGCTTTTGAAGTTATTAAAAATGACGGCCATGAAACAACGGCTGATGCGGCGAAGGCTGCTCGTGAAAGTGGTGCCGATGTTGTCGTTATCTGTTCCACAGATGATACATATCCAGAATTAGTACCACCACTCGCTAAAGAGTTGAAAGAAACTATGCCGAATGTAACAGTTATTTTGGCAGGGGCGCCTCCTAAGGACCTTGAGCCTGTATACCGTGAAGCTGGCGTAGACGACTTCATTTCCGTTCGTGCAAATTGCTACGAAATCTTACATACGTTACAAGATAAGAAAGGGATGTGAGCTCATGTTTAAAAATCCAGACTTCTCCTCTCTTGGCTTGGGATCTCAGTCGCCGACATCTCGCGATGCATGGCTTGCTGAACTTCAAAAAGAAACAGGAAAAAGCTTTGAAGATTTATATAATACAACAATGGAGCAAATCCAACTAAAGCCTCTCTATACAGAGATGGATTATGAAGGGATGACACACCTTGACTATATGGCTGGTGTACCTCCATTCTTGCGTGGACCTTATTCCACAATGTATGTTACTCGTCCTTGGACAGTACGTCAGTACGCGGGTTTCTCCACAGCGGAAGAATCCAATGCGTTCTATCGTCGTAACTTGGCAGCGGGCCAAAAAGGTTTGTCTATCGCCTTTGACCTTGCTACACACCGTGGTTATGACTCTGACCATCCTCGTGTAGTGGGTGACGTTGGTAAAGCCGGCGTTGCGGTAGACTCCATCCTCGATATGGAAATTCTATTCTCCGGTATTCCTCTCGACCAAATGTCCGTATCCATGACAATGAACGGCGCCGTATTGCCTGTCATGGCGTTCTACATCCTAGCAGGTGAAGAACAAGGTGTTGATAAAAAGGTTATGGCTGGTACAATCCAAAATGATATCTTGAAAGAGTTCATGGTACGTAATACCTATATTTACCCTCCAGCTACGTCCATGCGTATTATCGGCGATATCTTTGCGTACACATCCCAGTACATGCCTAAGTTCAACAGTATCTCCATTTCTGGCTACCATATGCAAGAAGCAGGCGCTACTGCAGATATCGAATTAGGTTACACTTTGGCCGATGGTCTTGAATACATCCGTACCGGTGTAAATGCAGGCCTTCACGTAGATAAATTCGCTCCACGTTTGTCCTTCTTCTGGGCAATCGGTAAAAACTACTTCATGGAAGTGGCAAAAATGCGTGC
>JAJXBQ010000149.1:0-8817 GCA_021640525.1 Segatella copri | reverse complement strand
AAGCTTAGTAAACCTGACTTGTCAATTGCTTGACGGTTCGTTTCTTTTACCCAGTCAACTTTCTTATTTCTAAGAAGTTAACCGCTTCTTGTACTACTTGTCTGTTTATGTAAAATCTTTCAAAGAACTCTTTCTTTAGTCGCTAAGAGAAAGTGTATTTCTCAAAAGCGAGTGCAAAAGTACTAACTATTTTTCATTCCACCAAATCTTTTCGCAAAAAAGTTGCTTTTTTAGCAAGCATTTAACATTTATAAAGATTTTAGCATGGCGATTTTTTGTGTATACATTATTATATATATGCATGCGTACGCTTGCGTGCATATGCGCTTGAGCGCGCACATGATAAAATTATGGTATAACTCAAATCATGCTTAGTTTTAGACCAAAATAGAAACAGAAAGATGAATTTTCCTCCGATATTTTTTGTCTATTCACATATTTATATTACTTTTGCAGCAGAATTACATAAGAAGCATTAAAACAAGAACAAGCATCATGAAAAGATTTACGATTATCATTTCTTTCATTATGCTCACCTTCATGCCGCTCATGGCACAGGTGAAGCAGACCGTTGCCGTTCTCGGTGACTCGTATTCCACTTTCGAAGGGTTCATTCCTAAGGGTTATGCCACCTGGTACTCCCCTACTACTCCACCAGAGACCACAGATGTGAACAAGGTAGAGCAAACCTGGTGGTGGCAAGTTATCAAGGAAGGAGATTATAAGATGGGAAATATCAATTCCTATTCAGGTGCTACTATCTGCAACACAGGATATAATGACGCTGACTATACAGACCGTTCCTTCATCAGCCGCAGTTCTCTTCTTGGTAATCCTGATATCATCCTGATTTGCGGTGCAACGAATGACAACTGGGCTGAAGCCCCACTCGGCAACTATCAGTATAGCGACTGGAAACGCGCAGATTTGTATTGTTTCCGCCCTGCCATGTCCAAGCTGCTTTCAGATATACGACAGCATTATCCTAATGTAGAGGTATATTTCATCTTAAACTCTGAACTCAAGGATGTTATCAATGAGTCGGTAAAAAAGATCTGCAACAAATATCAGGTTCCTGTCATTGCCCTTCATGATATTGACAAGAAAAACGGTCACCCTACTATCAAGGGAATGAAAAGTATTGCTGACCAGGTTCTGAAGGTTATAAAAAAGTAAAGAAATAATAAGGTTTAAATAGATAAATGATAGATTCAATACAAAACATTTTAGTTCAGGTTAGCGATTTTCTTTGGTCGTATATCATCATCACCGTCTTGATATGCTGTGCCCTGTTTTTCACTTGGCGTACTCGTTTCGTCCAGTTCCGCCTTATCAGAGAGATGATCAGGCTGCTGCTTCATCCCGACAAGGTACAACCGGAAGAGATAGGACACGATGAACTGTCGATGGAGGTGAAAGTGGATGGCGAAATGAAACACATCTCTTCCTTCCAAGCATTTGTGGTAGCATTGGCTAGCCGTATTGGTACAGGTAATCTTGCAGGTGTGGCTACTGCTATCAGCATCGGTGGACCGGGAGCCGTATTCTGGATGTGGATGCTGGCTTTACTGGGTTCTGCATCAGCTTTCATAGAATCAACTCTCGCCCAACTTTACAAGCGAAAAGGCAAAATATCTTTCTATGGCGGACCAGCCTATTATATGAAGTATGGTTTAGGAAAGGGATGGATGGGTATTCTTTTTGCCGTGCTGATGATCATTACCTTCGGCTTTGCCTATAATTCTGTGCAGAGCAATACTATCTGTCTGGCATGGCAGAAGGCTTTTGGTATCGAACCTGCCACCATGGGAATTGCCCTCACTGTGCTCACCCTGCTCATCATCTTCGGTGGCATCCATAGAGTGGCTAAGTTCTCTTCTACCGTGGTTCCTGTGATGGCTGTCGTTTACCTTCTGATAGCTGTAGGTGTTGTTGTTTGGAATATCACCAGTCTGCCAAAGGTTCTGCTTACCATTGTTGAGAATGCTTTCGGATTCAATCAGGCTGCTGGCGGAGTTCTTGGCGTTACGGTGATACAGGGTATCAAGCGAGGTCTGTTCAGTAATGAGGCAGGTGAAGGTAGTGCACCGAATGCTGCTGCGGTAGCTACAGTCAGTCATCCTGTAAAACAGGGATTGATACAGGCTTTGGGTGTTTTTACAGATACGCTGGTGGTATGTTCCTGCACCGCTTTCATCATCCTGGTGAGCGGTGTGGATCTTACGGCTTCAAATGGAATTCAACTTACCCAGGATGCCCTGACCCACGAAATCGGAAACATCGGCAATCCGTTTGTTGCGGTAATGATATGGCTGTTTGCCTTTAGCAGCATTATCGGCAATTATTATTATGGAGAAACCAATGTGAGATATATCAGGGACTCCAAGCTGGGTGTATTTGTCTATCGTCTTGCTGTAGCAGCAATGGTGATGGTCGGAGCGGTAGTATCTCTGGATTTTGCATGGAGTTTTGCAGATATCACGATGGCTCTTCTCACCCTCTGCAATCTCGTGGCCATCGTCCTGCTTTCCCGTCAGGCCGTCTTCCTGTTGAAAGACTATCGCCAACAGAAGAAGGAAGGTAAGAATCCTGTATTCACCAAGGATAAGATGCCAGAGATTGCAGATAAACTGGAAGCATGGTAAATTACGATGATGGATTTTCATTTCGCGAAGATCTATCCTTCATACAATTCATCAACAAAATTCCCCGATACAAATCCTGCAGGAATACTGAGGATTCATATCGGGGAATATTTTTATGCACTAAACTATTTTACTTCTTATAGTAATCGTACAGGAAAGCATCAAGATAAGCACCACGCATGTTGGTCTTATAGAAATTGCCATCCTTGTCAAGGATAAGACAGGCTGGAATACCATTGATGCCATACTCGCCCATCACCATACCGCCAAAACCTTCAGGATTGCGAACCTGTGTCCAGGTCATTCCTTCCTTGGACATTGCCTTCTTCCAGTCGGCATCTCTCTCATCTACAGAAATACTGATGATGTTGAAATCCTTGTATTTCTCGTGTACCTTCTTGAGATGTGGAATCTCCTGACGGCATGGACGGCACCAGGAAGCCCAGAACTCCAACATGGTGTATTCACCCTTCTTGATAAGTGAAGAAAGCTTCACCTGCTTGCCTTCAGGAGTGACAACGGTACCATCGATATAATGGTTGCCGATAGCTGTATGCTTTGCCATCTCTGCCTGCATCTGCAGCATCGGATATTGGGCAGAAGAACTCCAGTCGTTCTTCAACCAGCCCATCATCTCGTCAATCTGCTGAGAGGTATATGGGGTTGGTAAAGAAGAGAAACTCTCGAGAAGCAAGTCGAAGGCTACCAGAGAAGTGGTATGCTGCTGAATAAACAGACTGGTCTGATGGCGCATTTCCTCCTGCAACTTGATGGCTTCCTTGGCAAGGGCTACACGCTGTGCCAAATCGGTAGTCTGGTTGATACTATCATCCATCTTGTGCATCTTGTCCTGAATAGGTGACATCAGTTCGAGATAAGCCTGATAAATATCCTGAGTGGTAGAACCCTTTACTACAGGCTCTATCATACTCATATCACGCTCTGCAGGGAAACCGGTAAGATCTACATCGTAGGTCATCGGCTTATTCTCAACATAGACTCTTGTTGAGAAGATTTTCTGGTAGTCAGGTTCGGCTGTACCAGGCTGATTCATATCAATGACCATCTGATACTGCTCAGGCTGGTTAACTACCCCCTTGAGGGTGAACTCACCATTCTTGATTGTAACGCTATCCAGATTGGTAACACCTTCCAATCCATACTTCTGCAACATGACAGAACAGCCGTCCACGTTACCTTTAACCTTGCCTTTCATCTCAAAATTCTGCGCGCTGGCAGCCATTGCAAGTACAAGACCGGCAAGTGTCATCATGCAAGTTTTCATTTTCATCTTATTCATTTTTTCTCGATATTATTTATTATATAATGTTTATTGATTCACATATTCCGGATTCTGAACCAGAAGATTATTGGCTCCCATAGATGCCTTTGGTATAGGAAGAAGATATCGGCGGAAGCTAGGAAGTTCTGCTTTCTCATCTTCTGTCCAACTCTCGAAACCACCCTGACGGTTATAACGGCAAAGATCGAACCATTCTTCCAGATTTTCGTTACTCATATCACACAACTTATGCTTGAGAATTTCACCCAGAAGATCACTGTCGGCAATAGCGTTCACATCGTCCTCAGTATATCCAGCTCGTTCGATGACAGTAGCCAAGAACGTACGAGCCTTAGCATACTGACCCTGACGAGCCTCTGCTTCGGCAGCGATATAATAAACTTCAGCAAGGCGCATGAAGTAATAGGAATCTTCGAACATAAACTCAGGAGTCAACTTGCTGTACTTGGCAATTCCAATCATGCCTTTACCCGTGTATGCCCAAGTATAAAGAGGATCGTAGGAAGCAGCATCATCTTCACCTGGGAAGAATGGAAAATCACCACCGTCACCACCAGGGATAACGATACCACCATCATCTCCATCACCAGGCAATACGACATCACCTCCTTCGCTGCCATCACCGCCAGGAATCACGACATCACCGCCTTCACCCGGATCAGGAACTACTACATCCCCACCCTCTCCCGGATCTGGAACAACGATATCACCACCTGTTTCATCATCAGGAACCAAATCATCAGCCACCTTTTTAAGGAGTGATCCTGGAGAGAAGGCAAACCAAGAAGCATCCATCAATTCATTCGGATTAGCAGTATAAGGGGCGAAAAGCATCTCCTTGGAATTGAACTGTTCTGTAAAGATATTAGCATAGTCGCTCTCAAGTTCATATCCTGCTGCTTCAGCCTCATTAATCACTTCTTCAGATAATCTTGCTGCCTCCGGATAGTTATCCTGAGCAAAATACATCTTTGCCTTCAATGCCTTGGCAAAAAGACTACTCATGTGATAATGGTCTGCCGGATGCTGTTCGCAATGGGCGATGGCATAATCGAGATCTTCAGAAATCAACTTGTAAGTATCAGCAACAGAAGAACGCTGACGAACCTGGTTATCTCTTACCAACTCATCCTTGAAGAGGCAGACTCCGTATTGGGAATCCTGTTTCCAATACTCTCCAAAACATTTCAAGAGAGTAAGATAAGCCAACGCACGCTGACAACGTGCCTCTGCTATCATCTCGGTACGTTTTTCCTCTGTCATGCCTGGTATCTGCTTATTGATGTGAACCAGGAAGGTGTTGGCGGTATTGATGACATTGTAGTAGGCTGTATAGGCTGTCTCCACATTACTGTTATTGATCTGGATGTTTTCTGCCGCAAACTCATCTGCCCCCATTACCATCGCCTGTGCCTGGGTATGCGCCATAGAGGCGATACCATATCTCAAGTAAGATACACCTGTACTGCGCCAGGAAGCGTAAACACCATTGAGAGCAGTCTGAGCAGATGCGGCATCGGTAATATAATTTAAATCGGTTACCACATGGTCTGGTTCCATATCATCGATGCTGCCTATCAAGTCGCACGATGTGAATGTGAGCGCTGATACTGACAGTAACGCCAGAAATTGATATCTTATATGTTTCATAATCTTCGTTTCTTTGAATGAGTTAGAATTGCAATTTAAGACCGAATGAGAACGAACGGCTCATTGGATATACATCCTTGGTCTCGGTTGTCTTGGTAAAGGCATTTGTGGCTGCCATATCTGGATCCAAACCTGGCCAATCGGTAATGGTAAAGAGGTTGGTAGCGGTAAAGAACACCGATGCACCACTCACATGCAAGCGCTCTAACCATGCTGGCTCAAAGGTATAAGAGAGCGTGATGTTGCGCAAACGGAAGTATGAGTTGGAATATACATAACGGTCGTTGACCTGGGTGTTGGTATAGACACTAGGCATCCACATCAACTTGGCATACTTGGCATCGGTACGATCCGGTGTCCAGGTGTTGCCATACATCTCGCGCAAGATACTCATACCGATGGCTCCACTGGCTGATTCCGACATCGTGTTGTAGTAGGCATCACCACCTAACTGATACTGGAAGAGCATTGAGAGCGTGAAGTTCTTATATGACAGGGTGTTTGACCATCCGCCGAATACCTTTGGTTCCGGGTTGGCAATCGCCGTACGGTCGGCCTCTGAAATATAGCCATCACCATTGGTATCTACATACATGTAGTCACCTACAGCAGCTCCATCCTGATAGAAATCATATCCCTTGGCCATAGCCTGTTCATTCAACTTACTAATCTGATCCTGACTCTGATAAATGCCTGCCACTTTATATCCCTTCACGGTTCCCATGGCATGACCTTCCATGTAGAGATCCTGGTGCATCATGTCGAGTGTAGAACCATTGAGCTTGGTTATCTTATTCTTGTTGGATGAGATACTGAGCATCGTATTGTAGGTGAAATCCTTGGTGCGAACCACATCTCCTCCGATAGAGAACTCGAAACCATTATTGGTCAGGTCGAGAATATTGCTGTAGAATGTACCGATACCAAACTCCAAGGCGATAGGAGCTGGAGCAAGCGCACCATCTGTCTTACGATGATAGATATCAAAACTACCGTTCAGACGACCATTGAATAAAGTAAAGTCGACACCAGCATTATACTCGGTTGTCATCTCCCACTTGATGTCCTTGTTTGGATAAGTAGAAGCAAGGGTGAGTCCGCTCTGTCCGCCATATAGATTACCATTGAAATACTGGATATAAGAAAAGTCTGATACGTTGGTGGAACCAGTCTTACCCCAACTCAAACGGAACTTCAAATCATCAATATCTCTTACAGATTCCAGGAAAGGCTCCTGATTGATGCGCCAAGCCAGAGAAACTGCAGGGAAAGTACCACGCTTGTTACCCGGTCCAAATTTTGATGACTCATCGGAACGAAGACTGAAATCAAGCAGATAACGTGAGAGGAAATCATAGCTCAAACGGCCATAGAGGGAATTGAGTCCACTCTTGGAATAAGTCTCCATAGGCTTGTTGACGGTGGTTGCAGAACTGGCATTGTTCAATACATCATCGTTAGGAAAACCACTATAAGCCTGGTCGTGTTCCTTGCTCCAATACCTGTCAGCACTATAACCAGCCATCACATCAAAACGATGAGCTTCAGTAAGCGTGAACTTGTAGTCGGCACGGAAATTGATAGAAGTATTGGTATTGCGATAGTTGCTCTCTGCCAAGGTTGATGTTGGCTCCAAACCCAACTGTTCCGGGAGCGTAATCTTTGGCGAGAAATAACTGTTGCTGAAGATGAATCTGGATATATTGGCATCAGCATGAAGAGTCAATCCCTTGACAGGCTTAATATCAATATAAGCATTGCCAGAGAACTGATCATTTTCATACTTCGTCTTGCGCTGGAGTTTAGCTACCGCATTGGCATCATTATAGGTATCGGTATAAAGACCGAACTTATCTACACGCTGGAAATTGCCATCCGCATCGCGTACAGCCAAATCCGGACGAGTCATCCATCCGTCATTATCATATCCCAATGCAGGATCGTTGCTTCCGCTCTTGCGAGAAGAGTAGGTATAGTCGAGCACACCTCCCACGGTGATGTACTTGTTGATTTCAGAATCTATAGAGAGTCTTGCACCATAACGCTCCATACGGTCGTTGAGTAACAGACCTTCCTGGTTCATTCCGTTGAAAGAGAAAGAATAGTTGGTCTTGTTGCTTCCACCTCTGACAGCCACATTATACTGGTGGGTAGGCGCATTCTTATTGATAACCTCATCTGCCCAGTTGACATTATCCTTGCCATAAAGATTCTCATTAAGACCATTATAGGTATAAAACCCCGTTTCTTCATTGAGCGAAACATTTCCATACTGGTTAAGAATATAATCAAAACCATTCATACCTACCTGCGAGCTGCCGTCGTTCATACCATTTACAGTATTACGCAGAATCTCGTCCTGCACATTCTTGTATTCAGAAATGTTCAATGGCTTATAGTTTTTGATAGGATTACTGAACGAGAATGTGTAGCCGAAATCTACCTTGGTCTTCTCATTGCGCTTTCCGTTCTTGGTCTTGACGATGACCACACCATTGGCTCCACGTGATCCATAGATCGCAGTAGCTGCGGCATCTTTCAGCACGTCAATGCTTTCGATGTCGTTAGGAGAAATATTGATGAGCGGATTGATACCGGTATCCTCCATGAAGGTAGGAACGCCATCAATGACATAAAGAGGCTGGTTGTTGTTACCCTTACCCGATTTAGGATAAGGAGATGTAATACCACGGATGTTTAACTTGAGAGATGAACCTGGCTCACCATTTGCGGTAGTAGCCAATACGCCCTTTACAGTACCCTGAAGAAGACCATCGAGGGTTGGTGTGGTAGCAGCCAACTTGCTTATCTGTTCCTGACTCACGGTAGAGATAGCGGTAGTTACATTTCTACGGCTCTTGCTGCCGTAACCAATGACAACGAGATCATCCAGCGCAACATGATCCAACTCCAGCATCATGTTTTGCTCTTTTACGCCACGAAATTCAATACTCTTCGATTTGTAGCCGATGCTGGAAAATACAATTTTAGGATGCGCCATAGATGGAAATTCCAGTATGTAGTTACCATCAGCATCAGTGATAACACCATAGCTTGTGCCTTCAATCTGCACCGTGACACCTACCAGAGGATTTCCCTCAGAATCAATCACTCTTCCTTTTACAAAGGTATGACCTTTTTCTTGCACATTTTCAATACCAGCCGCAAAACTAGTTTGAAATGGGGGGGGCAGCCTGCACAAAGCTGGCTGAAGTTGCT
>JAJXBQ010000148.1:0-8846 GCA_021640525.1 Segatella copri | reverse complement strand
ACTTATAATCATTTGCTTAAAAATGACAAAAACAGAACAAGAACAAAGACAAGAAATGGTATTACCATCTTTCTTCTATGCTATCGCCTCCAGCGAAAGCAGACAACTCATCAGTCTTGATGAACTGCAGCGAATCATCACCCTCGACGCCATGACCCAGGCGCGTACCGAAGACTACCGCAAGAACATGCGCATCAGCAGCGAGCTCGCTCATCAAACCAAGGTGATGATGCCAGGCATCACTACCTCCGTGCTCATGGACGGACGGGGCAAGGAACTGCGCAACGTGTTGAAGACCACCCAGATGATCGCCGTGGACATCGACAAGATTCCTGCAGAAAAGATGAAGGAGGTCGTACAGAAGGCGGACGCCGACCCTCACACCATGATGAGGTTCATCACCGTGAGCCAACGGGGTCTGCGCATCATCTCCAGATACCTGCCCATAGATGACGACGAGGTGACGGCACTGGAACTTTTCGATGTGATCATACGCAAGGCGATGAGCTATTACAGTAAGTTGCTAGGCGTGCCTGCCGACGAGCAATGCGTAGACATCACCCGGATGTGCGGACTCGCCCACGACCCTACCGCCTACTTTCATTGGGACGCAGAGCCTTTCGGCTTGGACACCCACGACCTGAAGGCGCTCTACACCAAGAAGGCCAACGAAGCGAAATATGCCAAACGTGCCAGCAAGCGCAAGCGAAACAGCCAGAAGATGGTGGCACTTGGCAAGGGGGTTCCCTCAATGGACGAGGCAGCGCAGCACATACAGAACCTACTCGACACGTGGGGCTACAAGTTTGAGAACGGTGCCCACAACGAGTATGTGCTCCACTTCGGCAAGGTGTGCGTGCGCTATGGCATAGACAAGGAAGAGGCAATGACCTACGCCAAGAGCAACTTCAGCTCCGACTATCCCGATGCTGACAGCGTGATGAAATCATGCTACAAGCACACCGAGAAGCTAGGCACCTGGCACTTCTACCGCAAAGGCGAGGGCTTCTCGGGTAAGCCGACAGTCAAGGTAATCAAGCAGTGGCTCTCGATGAGATACGAGTTTCACCACAATGAGGTGACGGGATTTCACGAGGTGCTGAGTCGCGATATAATCAAAGGCAAATACCATAAGTGGACCCGCATCGACGACAACATAGAGAACACCATCTGGACCCAGATGGACGAGATGGGACTCGAAGTGACCGCCATCAAGCTGCACGCCATCATCAACAGCGACTTCAGCGAGCCTTGGGATCCCTTCGACGAATATCTCAGGAGTCTGCCCAAATGGGACGGAAAGACCGACTACATCGACGAGCTTGCCAACCGGGTAACCATCAACTATTGCCCTGGCTACCACCACTCGCAGGAAGAGTTCAGATACTTCTTCAAGAAATGGCTCGTATCGATGGTGGTGGCATGGGTATCACCGAGAGTGGTGAGCCAGACCATCCTGATATTCATCGGGAGGGGTGGCATCAACAAAACCACATTCTTCTATTATATCCTGCCACCATGCCTGCGCCAGTACTTCATCAACGAGTCAACCGCCAACTATACCGACAAGGACTTCATGGAGGCTTTCTCAAGCAAGGCACTAATATGCCTCGACGAGCTGGAGTCTACCTTCGGCAAGGGGCTGAGCGCCCTCAAGAGCAACGTCACCAAGCTGGTGTTCTCCATCCGCCGCCCCTACGACAAGTATCGTTCGGAACTGCTGCACCGTGGTGCCCTCTGCGGCACCAGCAACAGCATACAGATCATCACCGACGAGGAGAACCGGCGCTACTCACCATGGTTCGTAGACAATATCGAGAGCCCTAGGGAGACACCCATCGACTACCAGCACGTCTATTCCCAGGCTGTAGCTCTGGGACAAGAGGTAACCAATCGGGTGAAGAACCAGGAAGAGGGATGGGTATACTGGCTCACCACCGTCGACATAGACGTGATGAGGGAGCACAACGGCATGTTCATGGTTTCCAACTTCATGGAAGACCAGATACTGCGCTTCTACAAGGTGCCGAAATCAGACACCGACCCTCAATATGTAAAGTTCCGCTATTCATCGGAAATCATGGAGCGCATAGGCGGAAGTCCTGCCCTGAGCCGCAACATGAGTCACCAAAATCTGAGTGCCGTGATGCAGCGACTGGGCTTCAAGAAGGTACACCGCGCCAAAGGTAACGGATGGCTCGTGATAGAGAAGAATCCGGGAGAAATCAACACCGAGGCGATCTGCAGCCCAAACGAATGCGCAGAAACGTACTTGAAACCGTACAGAACCATAGCTACGGATAGCCAGAATGGTTCTGACCAACAATAAGCAGCATTCTGGCAAGTGCTAACCAGCATTGCCAGCAACGCTAAGTATCATCAAGAGAAACGCTAAGTATTATTACCGCGATTCATAAAAGTCAAATTTATATGAAAATCAAGATATACAAAAAATTCGAGCTTGCCAAGCTCTACTTTCCGGAGCAGTCGAAACACGTGGCACTAAACCACCTGATGCGAATGGTAAACCACTGTCCGCCTCTGCTTGAAGCCTTGCGAAGAGAGGGCTACGAACGGTTGGCGAAGACCTTCACCATGCGCCAGACGCTGCTCATCTATGAGTATCTGGGCGAGCCATAATACTGAGTTTTCCAGTTTTATGCCCCATCGTATCCCTATCTCACCCCTATCGTACAGAAGCCTCTTATGAAAGTCGTATCTTTGCAACAGTAAACAAGAAACAAGCACTGCGCAGCGCTTTAATACATGAAACACGAACCATAAAACAATTTATTAGCCTTATGATTGAGTACGATTTAAAGAAGAACAACAACAAGAAGAACGTGAAGGCTTATGGCAAGTACTACGCCAAGCCCCACATTAGTGAAACTGTAGATCTCGATGAGCTCGCCGACCACATGCATGGTCACAACTCTCCATTCTCAGCCGGGACCATCAAGGGCATCCTCATCGATGCCGTGACCCACATCAAGGAGCTCCTGCTCATGGGCAAGAATGTAAAGCTCGACAACCTCGCCATCTTCTACATCAGCATCAAGAACAAGATGGGTGCAGAGAACGCCGACGACTTCACCGTATCTAAGAACATCGAAGGAGTAAGAATGAAAGCCCGCGCCACGGGCGACTTCCGCTCTGTGAATCTCAACCTCGACGCCAACTTGAAGAAGTATGGTGCTAAGAAAAAGAAGTCTTCGACCACCACCGACTCTGGCTCCACCACTGACCCGGGCAGCGATTCGGGCTCCACCACAGCCCCAGGCAGCGATTCGGGTGACACAGGACTTGAGTAACCGGGGATTGCAAATCTCTGTTATCAACTAACGGGGATTGCGAATCCCCTTAACAAGTTTTTAAAATCAATTGACCGAAAATGACACAAGATCGATTTCCGATGACGATTGGCAGCGAGGAGGTGCTCAATGAGCATCTCCTGCTCGCCTACACAGAGAACGGCGAGATGATGGACTCACCTCTGAGCGTCCGTTTTCTCGTAATTCATTGCTCGGCAACACGTGCCGACCGTAACTACACCGACAAGCAACTGATGCGCGACCACAAGAAGCGTGGATTCCGCACCGTGGGCTACCACTTCTATGTCCACAAGGACGGAAGCATCACGCAGTTCAGAAAGCTGCTGGAGGTGGGCTCACATGCCCGCCCATACAACCGCTGCTCCATCGGCATCTGTTACGAGGGCGGGCTGGATGACGAGGGTCGTCCTGCCGACACCCTTACCCGTGCCCAGTATGACACAATGTGGAATCTGCTGCGCAAGCTCAAGATTACGTTCCCACAGGCTAAGATAGTGGGTCATCGTGACTTGCCGGGCACCACCCCGAAGGCATGCCCTTGCTTCGATGCAGCGAAAAAATTTCCACTTTAATGGGGAATGAGGAATGTTGAGTGTTGAATGTTGAGTGTTGAATTTTTAATTTTAATTTGAACTATGAAGAAAGAAACCATCAAGAAGGTGATCAATTTCATCATCACCGTACTTACCGCCGTAGCTAGCGCATTCTGCGTACAGAGCTGCCAGTAAATTCCCAGTAATCAAACCTTAACCTTAAGTTCTAATTCTACCAGTATTGCCAGAAGATGCTGAGGCGGTGCATGTCGGAGCCCACCATGTCATACATATCGTGCTTCATGAGCCACTTGCATCGTTTCTGCACCTTCTTGCCATACTGTCCATCTATCGAGAACGCATTTCGCTGGAACTTTATGCCCATCAACTTGAGCTTCTCGTAATCGCGCTTCTCCATATAGAGGTAGCGCTCAGGATGGGCAAGCACGGGCGTGTAGCCCTTGTTCTTGATGCGCTCCAGGAGGGCATGAAAATTCATCGGGGCAGAGAAGATGCTCGTCTCCACCAACAGGAGCTTGCCATCCTCGCCCAGCGGCAACAGGTCGTTTGCCTTCAGGCGCTTTTCGAAGAGCGCATCTAGCATATTTTCGGCTGCGAGATGCAGCCGAAGCATTTTTCTGTCAGCAGGGTTTCGCTCGGCGAAGTCCTGCTGATATTGTTTCTGGAAGTTTGCAAATACTTGGCGCAAATGGGTGGTCTCGTTGGGTACGTCTTCCATAATATGAGGCGTAAGCCAGACATCCCTCATGCCTGCGCCTTCGTAAAGGCACAACATTTCCAACGACTTCTTTACCTCTTGAAATCCGTCGTCCACGCCGGGCAGGATGTGGCAGTGCCAGTCGATGCCGCCGGGGAGTCTCTCTGATGGTGCTTTCTTGCTTGCCGTCGGATTGCAAATCCAACGGAACGCCTCACGGAATATATTCATATTTTTCTATTCTTTTATCCAATTTTCTACTTTCCTATTTTTGCCCCCCATTCTTGTCGGAGCCGTAGTGGTAGCCGTAGCCATAGCCATAGTGATAGCCATAGCGATAGTAGTGGCCGTAGCGGCCGCCCTGAGCCTTGGTTCCGTTCAGAATGAGCGACATATTCTTGAATTTCTTGTCCTTGTAGAGCTGCTCAATGTCGCCCAGCATACTGCGCTGCATCAAGCCCGAGCGTACCACGAAGATGGTGCGGTCGGCAAGTTTCTCTATAATCTGGGTATCTGCCACGATTTCCACTGGTGGACAGTCGATGAACACATAATCGTACTCACCCCTCATCTGCCTGATCATCTTCTCCAGACGCTCGGTGAAGAGGAGCTCCGTAGGGTTAGGCGGCATGGTACCGATAGGCAGCACGTCGAAATCCTTCACCAGTCCATGCTCCTCGCCATGGCAGATGATGCCCTCCAGGTCATCGGTCCTGCCGTTGAGATAGTCGCTGAGTCCCTCGCCAGGGCTGCCCACGAGCATGGATGCGGAACCATGGCGGAGGTCACCATCGATGAGGAGCACCTTCTTCTCTTTGATGGCGAACGACATGGCGATGTTGCCTGCCAGGTGACTCTTGCCCGAGCCTGGGTTGAAAGACGTAAGGATGATGACGTTCTGCTCGGGATGGGTACCTACCATAAACTCCATGTTTGTGCGCAGCACGCGGAACGCCTCGTTCACGATGTCGCGCTTGCCTGCCTTCACCACAATCTGTCGCGTCTCCTTCGGCTTCTTCCAGAACTGGATGCGCTGCAGAAGAGTTGGTCTGTTCTTACGACTGATGCTGTATGGTATCTCACCGAGGAATGGTATGGTGATGTTCTTGAGGTCGTTTCTACCCCTCACCGTCGTGTTCATGTTCTCACGGATAAAGATGACTACCACAGGTATCAGGAATCCGAGAACGAAAGCCACGAGGATGATGTTGCGGCGCACAGGCTGCACGGGCTTGATGTCGCCCGTAGGAGGGGTGATGATGCGCGTGTTGTAGGCGGTGAAAGCCTTGGAAAGCTCGTTTTCCTCTCTCTTCTGCAAGAGGAAGAGGTAGAGCGCCTCCTTCACCTTCTGCTGGCGACCCACTGTTTGCAGGTACTTTGCCTGGCTAGGGTTGCTGGCTATCTGGCTGGTGGTCTGCGCCTCGTTTGCCTGCAGGTTGCCAAGCTGCGAGTTGAGTGTCACCACGAAGTTGTCGATACTGGTTACGATGCTATGGCGCATGGAGGCGAGGCTCTGGTCATAGTCAGCCACCAATGGGTTCTGCTCGCTGGAGTTAGCCACCAGGTTGTTGCGCTCCAGCTGCTGCTTGTTGTATTCGGTAATCTGCTGCTCGATGCCCGGGCTGTCGATGCCGATATTGGCTGGCAGGAGTTGGTTCTTGCCCACCTTGCCCGTCAGGAAGTCGCGCAGGTAGCGTGCCATGGAGAGACGTGAGTTCAGCTCGAGTATCTGCTTGTCTACGTCGCCGCTCTTCTGCATGTATTGCTGTGCGGCGGTCTCTACGTCGGGCAGCAGATTGCGGCTCTTGAACGAGGAGATGTCCTTGTCTACATCGCCCAGTTCTCGCTCGATGACGCCCAGACGCTCGGTGATGAAATGGGAGGTGGAAACGGTCATCTGGTTCTTGTCCTCCATCCAGTTCTTGCGGTATACGGAGATGATGGTGTTCAGCACGTCCTCGGCGCGCTGGGTGAGCTGGTCCTTATAGGTCAGGTCGATGACTGTTGCCTTCTCCTCGCTGATGCTTGCCGAGAGCGACGCCTTGATATGGTCGGTCATGGCATAGAGGTTGGTGCGAGTCACATGCAGTTTCCTGCTCTCATATCCATTGACGAAGGCTGAATAGCCCGGTGCCTGGTCTACGCATACATAGCCCATCGCCGTGCGGACGGTCTGGCCCAGCTTGCCCTGTACCTCCTCGTCCGATTCCACTTCGTTTCCAGCCTTGTCGGTACCACTCACATGTACGATGGAAAACAGGTTGCCATGCTTTACCTCTACATCCAAACTGGCACTCTGCATATCGTTCAAGCTATAGAAATGAACGGTTACAGGAAGCGTTCTGCCATAGAGAGCCACAGGATGGAAGGTACCGTCTTCACTGTAGTTTACGTCGAGTCTGAGCTGCTTGCCTGCCTCCAGCAAGACGGCTGGCGACTGGATGGCAATCAACTCGTTGTTGACGTTCGACTTGCCTCCCGAGAGTCCCATGTCGGAGAACATACTGGCCACATCGCTGTTGATGCTCTGGCTCTTGCCGTCTTCCTTGATGAGGATGGATGCCGTGCGCTGATAGACACTCGGCGTGGAGAGGAGGTAATAAGTGGCTATGCCCAGGGTGACGACGAGCGAGATGACAAACCATCGCCAGCGCACAAGGCACAGATACATTAAGTCTTGCAGACGAATGAAGTCTTCTGCCTGCTGGGGGCGACGACCCGGAGCATTCTGCATCGTCGCTTGATTATTCTGAATCATTGAATTTGAATGTTGAATGTTGAGTGTTGAATGTTGAGTGTTGAATGTTGAGTGTTCACTCTACTCTTACATTATTTCTTGATAAGTACCGCCACGCTGGTGGCAAGTGAGGCAAGGCTAATCCAGAAGCCCGTGCTCCTGACATTGTTGCCATTGACCGTGCTCTGGCGAGCCTTGGTCTCGTTGGGGCTGATGTAAACCACGTCGTTCTGCTGCAGGTAATATACCGGACTGTTGAACACGCTGTTTCCCGAGCAGAGATTAATCTTGTATATCTTCTGGTGGCCGTTTTCCTGGCGCAACACCATCACGTCTTCACGGGTGCCATAGATGGTCAGGTCGCCCGCCTTGCTAAGGGCATCGAGAATAGTCACTTTCTCGTCCTCGATTTCATACTGTCCAGGGCGTGCCACCTCACCAATCACCGAATAGTGGAGATTTGTCAGGCTGACGGTCACCACGGGATCCTTCACCAAGTTGCGCTCCACCAGAACTTTCTTGATTTCCTCGGCAATCTGCTCTCGGGTACGACCTGCCACATGCAGGGTGCCCAGCACAGGAAAGTCGATGTTGCCCTTGCTGTCTACCGTATAATAATAGGCATCCTTGGCGATGGACGACGTAGAGTAGCTGGTGGCGGTTCCCGTAAGGTTGAAGAGCTGTGTGATCTGTGGATCCTTGCTCTTCACACCGATGTAGAGTTTATCTGTTGGCTTGGCGGTGATTACCGCACTTTTCAGATTGATTAGCGTGTCAGGATTTTGGTTAAAATCCTGGAAATAAGCTATTTGTTGTGGGGTTCCACAAGCTGACAGGACAAGAAGTCCCGTACAAAAAACTCCAGAAAGCAATGATTTACGATATTTCATATGATTTTATATTTTTTCTAGAAAACATCTTGGTATATAGGTGGTGGCGACGGCACAGATTCCCTCTATCGTGACGATGAGCCGATGGTCGCCATTGATACGCTTGATTTCGCCCTCCAGACCTTTGAACCTGCCGTCGATGACCCTGACACGTTCACCTTTCTTCCAGTTGAAGGCTCCATCCTCGAAATACTCCAGCCCCTCCTGATCGCCCGACGACACCATCATGAACATCTGCATCTGTCGCTTGGGAATGGCGATGGGCTGTGGATCGAAGTCCACCAGCTGGCGATATAGCCTTGCCTTGCCACACAGTTCCCGCTCCAGGCATAGCGCCTGTCGCTTGTTGCTGCGCATGAAGAAAAGCGAGGGTATGAGTGGGCGCTCCACCACAATCTTCTTGCCTTGGCTGTTTACATGTCTCTCTTTTACGAAGGGGGCGTAATATTCCATCACATCGCCCATCATATCTTCGGGGAATGTGTCTTTCATCTGGTCAAAATCCTTAAGCACGTTGTTGAACAGGTTGAACAAGTCTCGGCAAAGCGCCACTTTGTTCATGAACACGCGCATGGCATACCATGATGCCTCTGTCTCGGCTGGTTCGCCAAGAGTCTCGGCTTGTATGCTTAGAGA
>JAJXBQ010000439.1:0-1292 GCA_021640525.1 Segatella copri | reverse complement strand
TCGTAGCACTCTCTCATCTGCATGTAAGATGGGAGAACAAGCGGTATGAGCGTTCTCGATGGAGCCCTGATAGGACTGGCGATACAATATGTGCTGCAGATGACTTTCGGGTTCCGTGCTATGCACGATAATCTGGGGGCGGTCATCAACATCCTCCTCTATACCCCCTGCTTCTCGCTTATCTCCATAGGAATCTACAACATAGAAACCACCCGTGCTAACCTCAGAAAGATGATACTGATGTGCAGTGGTATTTATGCTGCCATCATTGTGGTCTTTTGCGTGGGTATCAATCTCCATCATAGCCTGTATATCAGAGGAGGGCTTTATCTGATGCTGACTCTGTTTTGCGTAAGTGTTTTCTATTGCATATACATGATTATTCAGGAGATGATTAGACGTAAAAATATGTTGGAGACAATGGCGGCAACTGATTTGTTGCCTTACGTGAAATATTCGCGTGCAAGTGTAATCATTCTATGGCTCGCAGTTCTCGCTATGCCAGTTGCCATCTTTTCTACTACCTTATTATATATAGTAGGTCCAGCCGTATTGCTTGCCTTGCTGTTCTTCAACCTTACGTTTATCGCTCTCGGCAGCAGTTATATTCCAACAGAAGAGCTATTGGATAAAGAAGAGGAAAATCAACGAAGCGGAGAGAAAAAACCTTTACATCAATTGTCTGAGGAGCGCAGAAACTTTATCCAAAACAGTCTTGACCAATGGTGTATGGATTTGGGCTATAAGGATTGTAATGTAAACATGTTGACGCTTTCTCGCACACTTTGTATCTCCAAGGATGAGTTATCTGTATTCTTCGACCAGTATCTGAAAACTACATTCAGAATATGGCTTGGTGATATACGTTTCAATGCGGCAAAGAAGATGATGTTTGAATTTCCAGACTATAGTAATGACATTATTTCTGCCGAGTGTGGCTTCTCTGCCCGTACCTATCTGTACAGGATATTCAAGTCAAAGGAAGGTTGTACGCCTACCGAATGGCGAGAAGTACAAGTTGCAAATGCAGCCCCAGATGATGAAAAACAGGATTAACCATTTTTCAATAAATACCAGAAAAACGCATTGCGAAATGAAAAAATACGTTAAAAAGGGTGTCTACTTGCTAGGAAGTAGACACCTAAAACATAGGAAGTAGACACATTGACAGGGGAAGTAGACACCTTTTTTGAAAGAAAAACACTATATTTGCACCATGAAGGAAATATTAGAAACCATGCCAAGGATAGAATTAGCCCTGATCATCATCGGGGTGTTTGTACTCATATTAG
>JAJXBQ010000147.1:0-8925 GCA_021640525.1 Segatella copri | reverse complement strand
CGTTAATAGATACATTTTTTCCCAAAAAATGATGTTATTTCAAAGAAAATGATTATCTTTGAGCGATATTTTTAATTATTCATTAATTAGGAGAAAAGAATTATGGCTAATAAAAGAGATTTAAAGCGCACGATCAACTACATTACAAGCGAACTTTTCGCCGAAACAGTAGCTGCATCTTTGTATAACGGTAAGCCTACACAGGAAGATGTGGATGGCATTCTTTCAGCTATCGTCATGATCAACGGCGATTACATCAGCCGCGTGTCTCACCCGGAACCGGGAATCAAGAAGGGTGAATATTATAAAAAGCTCATAAGCGACTTCAACAAGCAGATGAGCGAAATCATCGACCAGATTTCAAACCTGGCATAATCCTATTATCATAAGAATCAGAAAATACACCTATTTATATATATGGTAAAAGGAATTTGTCAATGGATATTGTATAAGCGCTTGGGCTATAAGAAAATCATCACCCAGGAGCTTCCTGAAAAGTATATTATCTGCATGGCTCCGCACACCAGCAACTGGGATCTGATACTGGGCCAGCTCTTTGCCCATGCTGAGGGAATCAAATGTAATTTCCTCATGAAAAAGGAATGGTTCTTCTGGCCGCTAGGTCCTATCTTCAGAAAGATGGGAGGTATTCCTGTGTGGAGAAGCAAACATACTAGCATGACGGATAATCTGGCTGCAGAAGCGGATAAGCGCAAGGCTTTCGGACTGTGCATTACGCCCGAAGGTACCCGCTCGCTCAACCCAGAATGGAAAAAGGGATTCTATTTCATAGCCCTCAAGGCGCATCTGCCTATCCATCTCTATGGGCTTGACTATGAGAAGAAGGTCATCCAATGCACCCGGCAGATTATCCCGTCAGGAGATGTTGACAAAGACATGCGTGAAATCAAGTTGTACTTCAAGGATTTCAAAGGAAAGAAACCGGAGAAGTTCACAATCGGAAATATTGATTAAACGTTAGAAGATAACGGTTTAGTCAGCTATTAAAGAAGGAGTATTCGTATAGTGAAACACCAAAACATAACATATTGTTTGATAAGCAGTTTGCTGTTAGCCGCTGGAGCTTCGCTTCAGGCTAACGGCAAATCGTTTTTTCCTATCTACGACGAGGCTAACAGCGGCGCATGGCAAGGCATAGATTATGATGGCGACCCATGGGTGTTTAATGTTTCCCGCCCTTATTTCGTTACGGCAGGACTACAGAACAGGCACCTTTCGCTATGGGCCTCGCACGGACGGTATTATTATGCCGACAGAGATGTATGGAAATGGCAACGCCCTAACCTGTTTTGCACAAACGAAGATCTCTTTACCCAAACCATCGTAGTGCCCTACCTCATCCCGATGCTCCAGAATGCGGGAGCCATCGTCTTCACACCCCGCGAAAGAGACTGGCAGAGGAACGAAATCGTCATCGATAATGATGATGCTGTTAAGTCGGTTTATTATTTCGAAAAGGAGGCGAGCAAGCGATGGAAAAAATGCGATTCGCTCGGTTTTGCCAACCGCTATCGACTGAAAGATGGGGAAAATCCGTTCCGTATGGGAACCGTGAGACAGGCGAAGGCTACCAAGCGCAAGAAAACCAGCCAGGTAAGCTACCAGCCCCGTTTCAAGGAAGCCGGCAAATACGCAGTCTACGTTAGCTACCAGTCGCTACCCAAGAGCGTGAGCGATGCAAGATACATCGTTTATCACAAGGGCGAAGCCACGGAGTTTTCCGTTAACCAGCGCATGGGCGGAGGCACCTGGGTTTACCTGGGCACCTTCGATTTCGACAAGGGCTGCAACGAGTTCAACCGCGTGGTCTGCACCAACAAGGCTTCACGCCGTGGAGTAGTAACTACAGATGCTGTCCGCTTTGGCGGCGGCATGGGAAACATAGAGCGTGGCGGTTACACCAGCGGATTGCCCCGTTGCCTGGAAGGAGCCAGATACTACGCCCAATGGGCTGGTGCTCCTTATAAGGTTTATGGAGGCAGAAAGGGAGAAAATGATTACGCCGACGACATCAACACCCGTTCGCTGATGACCAATTGGCTGGGTGGCGGTTCGGTTTACATGCCTGCCAAAAATGGCAAGCACGTGCCTATAGAACTCTCGCTGGCACTTCATAGTGATGCGGGTTACAATAAGGATGGAAAAACTACCGTCGGAGCCCTCGCTATCTGCACCACAGATTATAATGACGGAATGCTGAACAGCGGAATCTCCAGATTCACATCCAAGGATTTCGCAAGAGCTTTGCGCGATAATCTCGTTACGGATCTGACGGCTCAGTTCGGAGAATTCGGCAAACGCTACCTATGGGACAGAAACTATTCTGAAACCCGTCTGCCGGAAGTTCCGTCGGCTATCCTCGAAATGCTTTCGCACCAGAGTTTCCCAGACATGAGAATTGCTCAGGATCCGCTCGGAAAATTCTACATTGCACGCTCTATCTACAAAACCATTCTGCGCTTCGTAAACAGCAATCATGGAACCCGATACGTGGTTCAGCCGCTGGCTCCGCAGAACTTCAGCGTTACGCAGAACCAGGGCGTTGCCCTACTCTCATGGACAGCCCAGCTGGACAAGACGGAACCATCTGCCCGCCCTACTTCATACATTATTTATAAAGCAGAAGGACAAGGCGGATTTGACAACGGAACCATCGTGAACACCACCCGTTGTCAGATGCAGCTGGAACCGGGCAAACTTTACCATTTCAAGGTGGCTGCGGTTAATGCAGGAGGAGAAAGTTTCACCACCGAAACCCTCTCTGTGCTCTATAATCCTGCTGCCAGCAAGTCTGTGCTCATCGTGAACAATTTCCATCGTCTTGCCTCTCCGCAGGTCGTGGACGATGAGGAAAAACAGGGATTTGACTTCGACCAAGACCCAGGCGTAAGCTACGGACTGACGGCGGGATGGAGCGGCAAACAGCAGGTATTCGACAGAAGCAGAATGGGCAACGAAACCAGTTTCGGACTCGGCTTCAGCGGCAACGAAATGATTGGCAAGTTTGTGGCAGGCAACGACTTCAACTATGTTCAGGCGCATGCTACAAGTATTGCGGCTTCGGGCAAATACAATATTTCAAGCTGTTCGAGCGAAGTCATCGCCAGCGGCAGGGTTCAGATGCAGAACTATCAGGCTGTTGACCTCATCAACGGACTGGAGCGCCATGATGGCTACACTCACGCCTTCTTCAAATCGTTCACACCTGAGCTGCAGAACCGCATCCGGCAGTACGCCAGCCAAGGCGGCAGAATCCTGATAAGCGGTTCTTACAACGGAAGCGACATGCAGACAGAAGAGGAACAGGCGTTCCTGAGCGACATTCTGAAACTCAGCTACGAGCCTACAGGTTCTACGGCCATCACCAGGGACATCAATCCCGAAGATTCAACCGTAACAGAACGAGACAGTATTGTCTACACTTCGTCTAACGTCAAGGGATTAGGTCTGCAGTTCAGCTATTATAACGAGCTGAATGCCCAGCATTATGCGGCAACCCATCCCGAGATATTGAAACCGGTTGGCAATTACGCCTTCACGGCGATGCAATATGATACGGGAACGAGTGCGGCGGTTGCCTACAAGAGCACTACTTACCGCAGCTTCGTCATGGGATTCCCGCTGGAATGCATCATCGACGAAAGAACCCGCACCAGCGTGTTGCTCGGCATTCTCAAATTTCTGACAGATTAAATTAAAAGTAAAACAGATAAAAAATTTTAAGCTTATGTATAAGATTCAAGCCAACCAGTCTGGCACTCGCTCTATCGAAGTGAGCGACCAGCATTTAGAGACCATCGAAAAGTATCAGTTACTCCGCAACCTCGTAGACAGCAACGGCATTATCGACGAGGAAGTGCTCGATAAACTGAAACTTAATGTGCGTTCACTCCTCGAGAGCAGCGACATCAAGGATAAGGAGTTGCTCGATCTCTGTCTCGACGTCATCTACAATCAGAACATGAAGGCGCTCGGTCTTCACAACCTCGTTCTGCTCTACGTAGACTGGAAAGACAAGAAGCAGGCTGAGGCTGCAGCAGATGCAGAACCAGACGCAGTAAATGATTAAACAATATTGAATGGATTATAAGTTAACAGATTTCTTACCTACCACCAAGAAAGAATGCGAGTTGCGCGGATGGGACGAACTCGACGTCATCCTCTTTTCAGGAGATGCTTACGTTGACCACCCATCCTTCGGTCCTGCCATCCTCGGACGAATACTGGAAGCCAACGGCTATCGGGTAGCCATCGTTCCCCAGCCCGACTGGCACGGCGATTTCCGAGACTTCAAGAAACTCGGTCGCCCTCGCCTCTTCTTTGGTGTTTCTCCGGGTGCCATGGACTCGATGGTGAACCGCTACACGGCCAACCGCCGCATGCGTAGCGAGGACGCTTTCAGTCCCGACTCCCGCCACGACATGCGCCCCGACTATCCGTCTATCGTCTATACGCAGATACTGAAGAAACTCTTTCCCGACGTACCTGTAGCACTAGGCGGTATTGAGGCTTCATTGCGCCGCATCAGCCACTACGACTATTGGAAAGACGAGCTCCGCAAGTGCATTCTCTGCGATTCGGGCGCCGACCTCATTCTCTACGGAATGGGCGAACGTTCTATCGTTGAACTAGCCAATGCCTTTGCAGAAGGCAAGACGCTTAGCCAAATCCACGAAATGCCGCAGGTGGTTTTCTACTGCAAGGAAAGTGAGATTCCGGGCGGTTTCAAGGACGATGACATCATCCTACACAGCCACGAAGAATGTCTCCACAACAAGAAGGGACAGGCTGAGAACGTGCGCCATCTGGAGGAAGAAGCCAACAAGATGCATGCTCAGCGCATGATTCAGGAAGTTGACGGCAAATATGTAGTGGTGAATCCGCCTTTCCCGCTGATGACTACCGAGGAACTGGATGCGGCATTCGACCTGCCTTATACGCGTTTGCCTCATCCTAAATACAAGGGCAAGACCATTCCTGCCTACGAGATGATCAAGTTCTCCGTGAACCTTCATCGTGGCTGTTTCGGCGGCTGTTCTTTCTGCACTATTTCTGCCCATCAGGGTAAATTCGTGGTTTGCCGCAGCAAGGAGAGCATTCTGAAGGAGGTGAAGAAAATCATCCAGATGCCTGATTTCAAGGGCTATCTGAGCGATTTGGGCGGTCCTTCTGCCAACATGTACGGAATGCACGGCAAGAATCAGAAAGCCTGCGAAGTGTGCAAGCGCCCGTCGTGTGTAAACCCTCAGATTTGTCCGAACCTCAATACTGACCACAGCAAGCTTCTGGAGATTTATCATGCTGTAGATGCTTTGCCGGGAATCAAGAAGAGTTTCATTGGTAGTGGTGTGCGTTACGACCTTCTGCTGCATAAGAGCAAGGACGAAAAGGTGAATCAGGCGGCTAGAGAATACACGCGCGAACTGATTACCAAGCACGTGAGCGGCCGACTGAAGGTGGCTCCCGAACATACGAGTCCGGAGGTTTTGAAGTTCATGCGCAAGCCATCGTTCGACCTCTTCTACGAGTTCAAGCGCATCTTCGACAAGATCAACAAGGAAGAAGGTCTGAACCAGCAGATCATTCCTTACTTCATCAGTTCGCATCCGGGCTGTCATGAAGAAGACATGGCCGAACTTGCCGTCATTACGAAGGGACTGGATTTCCATCTGGAGCAGGTGCAGGATTTCACCCCTACTCCTATGACCATTTCTACCGAGACCTGGTACACGGGGTACAATCCTTACACCCTGGAGCCGGTCTTCAGCGCCAAGACTCAGAAAGAGAAACTTGCCCAGCGCATGTTCTTCTTCTGGTACAAGCCTGAAGAGCGCCGTGCCATCGAGAGTGAACTTCGCCGGATAGGCAGAGCCGACCTCATCGACAAACTCTACGACAGGAAGAGCATGGGTGGCAGTTTCAAGGGTAAGAAGACGCATTATGACGATAAGGCGATAGGTTCTACATACGATAATCCAGGTGTAGGAAAAGGTGCTAAAGGCAAGCGTGGAGCTGGCAGAAATGCTTCTGAACCGAACGCAGGAAAAAGCCGTGGCAGAAATGCTTCTGACCGTTTTGCCCCAAAGGGATATGGCAATGTGGGTTGCTATGATGAGGAGAAATACCTGAATAACGGAAAATCTCTAAAATCAGGTAAGCCTTCGAATGCCAACATCCGTGATGCCGTAGCAGCGGCCCGAGCCGAGCTGAGAAATCAGAAAGACCAGGGTGCCGGCTTCTTCAAGGACAAGAAGAAAAAGAGCTTCAACCCTAATTTCGACAACGACAACCATAACCGAAAGAACCGCTACAACAGCGGGGATAAGAACGAACGCGGCGGTCGTGGAAATCAAGGTCGTGGAAATCAAGGAAGAAATGAAGGTAGAGGCAGAAGAAGATAAATGCTAAAAAGAGGGTGAATCATATATTTATGACTCACCCTCTCATATTATATACTTAACTTACCCAAAATAATTTAGTACTGTCTCAAAGCACCGAGTAATTCAGCATTCTCGCTCTTGTTTCCTATCGTAATTCTCAGACAGTTGCCGCACAACTGAACCTTGTTGCGGTTTCTTACGATAATGCCTTGTGCCACCAGATAATTATAGATGGCGTTGGCGTCGGTCATTTTAGCCAGGAAGAAGTTTGCATCAGTAGGATAAACCTTCTCGCAGATAGGCAAATCCAGGAATGCAGCCATTACCTTAGAACGCTCCTGCAGGATGTTCTTCACCCATTCGTCAACCTTCAGCGGATTCTTCATTACTTCCAGCGCATGCTCCTGAGTAAGCAGATTGACGTTATAAGGATATTTCACCTTATTGAATATGTCAACAATCTCCTTGCTCGCAAAAGCCATTCCCAGACGGAGAGCTGCACAGCCCCATGCCTTACTCATGGTGTTGAGCACAATCATGTTAGGAAATCTGTCGAGCACGCTGCGGAATGTGCGCTCCGAAGAGAAATCGGCGTAGGCTTCGTCGATGATGACAATACCCTGGAATTTCTGCAGCACCTCTACGATTGCCTCGCGGTTGATGTGATTGCCCGTAGGATTGTTCGGACTGCAGATCCAGATAACCTTTGTCTGTTCATCGCAGGCTGCCAGCAGTTTTCCGGCAGAAATCTGATAATTTTCATCGAGCAGCACAGAGCGATACTCCACATCGTTGATGTCTGCACAAACTTCATACATTCCGTAAGTAGGTGCAATCGCCACTACATTATCCTTACCCGGGCGGCAGAATACACGGTAAACCAAATCGATGGCCTCGTCGGAACCGTTGCCCAGGAAGATTTTCTCTTCAGCCACACCCTTAATCTTGCTGATCTGCTTCTTCAGTTCAACCTGCAGCGGATCAGGATAGCGATTGTAAGGGTCATTATATGGATTTTCGTTGGCGTCGAGGAAGACGCGGGCATTTCTGCCTGCAAACTCCGTACGGGCGCAACTGTAAGGTGCCAGATTCCAGATGTTCTCTCGGCACAAATCTTTCAATTCTTTCATTTTTCTTTCAAAAGCTATAAAGAAGTATTTTTACAACTTCCCGTTTCACCCTATTGTTTCAAACTGTTCACTCTCAGTCTCATCGCATTGGCATGAGCTTCCAATTGCTCATTTTCCGCCATGGTCACTACAGCATTCCCAATGTTACGAATACCTTCTTCTGTAAGATGCTGGAAGGTGATTTTGCGATTATAACTGTCCAGGTTCACTCCGTTGTAAGCCAAAGCATAACCATGGGTTGGCAAGGTATGGTTCGTACCGCTTGCATAGTCGCCTGCACTTTCGCACGCATAGTTTCCGAGGAATACACTACCTGCATTCACAACTTTTTCTGCCAGCTGCTCGTAATCGGCTGTGGCGATAATCAGATGCTCCGGCGCATAAGTATTGCAGAGGTCGATTGCCTCCTCTTCGGTCTTCACAAGGATAAACTTAGAGTTGTCTAACGAGGTCTGTGCCATCTCCTTACGTGGCAAACGCTCAAGCTGTACTTCAACTTCATTCTTTACATCATCCAACACCTTTTCAGATGTAGTAATGAAGAAAACCTGAGAATCGAAACCATGTTCAGCCTGCGACAACAGGTCGGCAGCAGCAAACACAGGGTTGGCTGTTTCGTCGGCAATAAGACAAACTTCAGACGGACCGGCAGGCATGTCTATAGCCACATCGTGCAGGGAAACCTGCTGCTTGGCAGCCATGACAAACTGGTTGCCCGGACCGAAAATCTTATAAACCTTAGGCACGCTCTCCGTACCGTAAGCCATGGCTCCGATAGCCTGAACGCCACCCGCCTTAAAGATCTTGCTCACGCCCGCAATCTTTGCTGCCATGAGGATAGCCGGGTTCACCTTGCCCTCTTTATTAGGAGGAGTACACAGTACTATTTCTTTACATCCTGCAATCTTGGCAGGAGTAGCCAGCATCAGAACGGTGCTAAAGAGAGGAGCAGTACCTCCCGGGATATACAATCCCACCTTCTCTATAGCCACACTCTTCTGCCAGCAGGTTACACCAGGGCAAGTTTCAACCTTTACACCATCAAACTTCTGGCTATGATGGAATGCGGCAATGTTATGATGGGCGAGGTGCAAAGCGTCTTTCAGTTCTTGAGAAACCATTCTCTCTGCCTCTTCGATTTCAGCTTTAGTCACAGCCAAAGAATCGAGATGGGCATGATCAAACTTCTCCTCGTAACGCTTCACGGCTTCGTCGCCATGGTTTTTCACATCGTCGAGTACACCTTGTACGGTCGCATTCAGCTGCGAAACATCCAGGTGTGGGCGTTTTACAATCTCGCTCCATTCCTCCTTTGCAGGATACTTTATTACCTTCATTCCTATTATTAATGTTTAATTATTAATGTTTAATGTTTGGTTTTTAACGCATAATGT
>JAJXBQ010000438.1:561-1307 GCA_021640525.1 Segatella copri | reverse complement strand
CTTCATCTGAGAGTAATTGGTGCATAAAGCTATGCGGTTTTTGCTGATCCATGGCCCGCTTGACCGTAATTGCATTGTAAAAGTCAATGGTCACGTCCACCAACTGCTTCAAAATCGGATGATCTAGGCTGTCCCCTAAGTATCTCAGGTGTTTAAAATAAGCTAAGTCCATCCCAATTTCGAGGACTCGCAAGTCCTGATAGTCTTGGAATTCTTGCCAGGTTGCAGCCACTTCTTCCGCCATAAAGGCTGGGCAATGCTCTGCAGAAAAGGTCGCCACCAAATGCTCGAGCACATCGAGAGAATAAGGACCGATAGGGATCAATAAGTGCCCCAACTTGCGCTCTGTCGCCTTGTGTTTTAGATAAACCTTGAGATTGTGATAGGTGTACTTCAAGGTAAAAAGGCTAACCAGGTCTGACTGAGGGCTTACCTCAAAAGCCCATTGGTATTCTGCCAACAAGGCTGCCATCAGGCGGGCTTCAAGGGCTGATAAATCCTTGATCTCGTGGCTGTCTAAAGCATAAGGCGTCCCCTGCAACAAGCCTTCTCGGCTCTCGCTTGAGGGACTTGCAAGCAACTGCTCAAACTGACTGGGACTGACAAAACTAGCCTCAGGTACGCTGATTCCTGTATTGACTTGAGAATAGGTCCGTTCGCTCATTGCAACCTCCTAGTTCTCTTCATCTGTGAAAATGCTGGCTGCCATCTGGTAGCTTTCTTGCTCCCAAATGGAATCCACCAAA
>JAJXBQ010000438.1:0-551 GCA_021640525.1 Segatella copri | reverse complement strand
CAATCTTCCCAACCGACAGGACAAAGCCTGCTTGAGCTGGGATCGTTGCATCTGCAACTGTCACATTCTGATGCGTCTGCTTCAATCTCTCAAGAGCTGCTGAATCAAATTTGCTAGCACTCACCGCCCCAAAGGTCAGGGTCACAACTTGTCCCTGATAGCGATCTAAGACCGCATCTACAAACTGCAATTCCTTTTCAAGAGGCCATGCCACCATCGCTTCATAAGCATCTGCAAAGAGATCCTTTAAGACTCGTTGCTTGGTGACAAGGGTTGATTGGCGTTTTTTATTTTCGATTTGTTGGGTTTCACGTTGCAATTGACGTTGAATCCGCTTGAGCTGCTCGGAGCGTTGATTGAGTTTATCTTGGATCAAACGCTCTTCTTGCGCAGTCTCTTCTTTTAGGATGGTTTCCTTGGCCTCTTCTAAGAGTTTACGCCCTTTTTCGTGGGCTTGGGCCAAAATCGAATCCTTTAATTGGGTTTGTTCATCCATATCGTTTTTTCTCCTATTGCATGCGTCTTGTGTTTTTCGCCTCGCAAGGCGAATC
>JAJXBQ010000146.1:0-9022 GCA_021640525.1 Segatella copri | reverse complement strand
ATATGATAGAAATAATAGAGAAATACTTCCCGAACCTCACGGAAGAGCAGAAAAAGCAGTTCGAGGCACTCGATGCATTATACCGCGACTGGAACAGCAAGATCAATGTCATCAGCCGCAAGGACATCGATAATCTGTACGAGCACCACGTGCTCCATTCTCTGGCAATAGCCAAGGCCATCCATTTCCGTCCGGGCACGGAGATTCTCGATTTCGGCTGCGGCGGCGGTTTCCCGGGCATTCCGCTCGCTATCCTCTTCCCTGAATGCAAGTTCAAGCTGATAGATGGAACGGGCAAGAAAATCAGAGTCTGCAACGAGGTGGCTACGGCTATCAATCTGCAGAATCTCAAGGCAGAACATCTGCGCGGAGAGGACGAAAAAGGCAAGTACGATTTCGTGGTAAGCCGTGCGGTAATGCAGCTTCCTGACCTGATGAAGATCATCAAGAAAAACTTTAAGCAGAAGGGACAAAACGCTCTGCCTAATGGACTTCTGTGTCTGAAAGGCGGCAATCTGAAAGAAGAGCTGAAGCAATACTTCAAGATTTCAGAAATCACTCCGCTCAGTACTTTCTTCGATGAAGAATGGTTCAGCCAGGACAAGCAGCTGGTTTACGTTCCGGCATAGAAGAGTGAAGAGTGAAAAGTAATCATAAAGTTCAAAGTAAGAAATGTTACATATAGAAAGATTTCAAGTAAACATGTTGCAGGAAAACTGCTACGTGGTGAGCGATGAGACCAAGGAATGCGTCATCATCGATTGCGGCGCCTTCTATCCGGAAGAGCGCAAGGCTATTACACAATATATTAAGGAGAACCAGCTCAAGCCAGTTCACCTGCTCGTAACCCATGGCCATCTTGACCATAACTTCGGCAACAATACCATCTATCAGGAGTTCGGACTGAAGCCGGAAGTATCGGCAGCAGATGAAAAACTGATGAAGGGACTCGCCAAGCAGGCAGAAACCTTCTACCAGATGCAGCTCGATTACGAGTTTCCGCCTATTGGCAGATTCTTCGAAGATGAAGAGGTCATCAAGTTCGGCAACCACGAGTTTCAGGTCATCGCCACTCCGGGCCACAGCAGCGGTTCCGTCACCTTCTATTGCGAGGCAGAGCACGTAGCCTTCACCGGCGACACCCTCTTCCACAACTCTATCGGCAGAACCGATTTCCCAGGTGGCAGTATGTTCCGCATCATCAACAGTCTGCGCCATCTCGGACAGCTACCTGACGAAACCCAGGTTCTACCGGGTCATGGCGAATACACGAGCATAGGCGAAGAGCTCGCTCACAATCCATATATGGACCGTTAAAACAGCATTTTTAAAAGTCAGGAGATTTATTAGTGATGATTAAGAAATCGAACACAGAGAAGATCATTCTCGGCATTGACCCCGGAACCAACGTGATGGGCTATGGCGTAATCCGCATCATCGGCAACAAGGCCGAACTGGTGGTGATGGGCGTCATCGACATGCGCAAGGAGAGCGATCCCTATCTCCGGCTGGGCAAGATCTTCGACCGCGTAACCGGCATCATCGACAGCTATCTGCCCGATGAAATGGCCATCGAAGCCCCCTTCTTCGGCAAGAACGTGCAGTCGATGCTCAAACTGGGCAGAGCGCAGGGAGTAGCCATCGCAGCCGCCATTCATCACAGCGTTCCTATCCACGAATATGCGCCGCTCAAAATCAAGATGGCTATTACGGGACAGGGACAGGCTTCGAAGGAACAAGTGGCGGGAATGCTGCAGCGACTGCTCCATATTCAGCAAGACGAAATGCCGAAGTTCATGGACGCTACCGATGCGCTGGGAGCAGCCTACTGCCACTTTTTGCAGATGAACCGCCCGGAGACCGACGCCAAGCACTACAGCAGCTGGAAAGACTTTGCAACAAAGAATCAGAGTAGAATAAAAAAATAAGAGAGATGCAAAAGATTATTAGCATTAAAAATGGTGTTACCCGTATGCCAGAATGGCGTATGGCAGAACCCGTAAACTTCGAGGCGTGCGATGGTGAGCACATCGCTATCGTAGGTCCGAACGGTGGAGGAAAATCAATGTTTGTCGACATCATCGTAGGTCGCCACCCACTCCTGATGCACGACCCTGATTACGATTTCTCACCTAGTCAGAAAACAATGGTGAGCGACAACATCAAGTATATTACCTTCCGCGACTCCTACGGAGGCGATAACGACCGCACTTATTTCCTGCAGCAGCGCTGGAACCAGCTTGAGATAGACGAGAACACGCCTATCGTAAAGGACAAGCTGGAAGAAGCCTACCAGATGGCTGGCGAAGACACTCCGGAGCGCAGAGCCCTGCAGCAGCACATCTACGAACTCTTCCACATGCAGCACCTGATGGACAAATACACCATCCTGCTCTCAAGTGGCGAGCTCCGCAAGTTCAAACTTGCCTCTACTCTCTTCTCAGAGCCTCGCGTGCTCATCATGGACAATCCGTTTATCGGACTCGATGCTGAAACCCGCGACCAGCTGAAGGAACTGCTCAAGACCCTCTCTTCAGAGCGAGCCCTGCAGATAATCCTCGTACTGAGCAAGAGCGATGATATTCCCGACTTCATCACCCACGTGGTAGAAGTGAAGGATATGAAGGTTCTGCCTAAGGTAACCCTCGCCGAATATCTTGCCGGCAGAGAATCCGTGCCTGCCCATGTGCTGAGCCCGGAGCTGGAACAGGCCATCGTAGACCAGCCTTACAGCGACCGCGAATACCACACCCAGGAAGTGGTGAAGATGAACAAGGTGCGCATACAGTATGGCGAACGAATCATCCTCAATGACCTCGACTGGACCGTGATGAACGGCGAGCGATGGGCTTTGAGCGGACAGAACGGAGCGGGAAAGAGTACGCTCCTCAGTCTGGTTTGTGCCGATAATCCGCAGAGTTACGCCTGCGACATTACCCTCTTCGACAATCCAAGAGGCAGCGGCGAAAGCATCTGGGACATCAAGAAGCACATCGGTTACGTATCGCCTGAGCTTCACCGCTCTTACCAGCGAGACCTGCCAGCCATCCGCATTGTAGCAAGCGGTCTGATGGATTCCGTAGGTCTCTATGTAAAGCCGAAGGAAGAAGATATGGACAAGTGCCGTTTCTGGATGAAAGTATTCGGACTGGAAGGTCTTGAAGACCGTGGTTTCCTGAAGCTCTCCAGCGGCGAACAGCGCCTCGTACTCCTGGCACGTGCCTTTGTCAAGGATCCGGAACTGCTGATTCTCGATGAACCGCTCCACGGACTCGACAACCGCAACCGCCGACTCGTAAAAGACGTTATCGAAGCCTTCTGTCGCCGCCAGAACAAAACCATGATCATGGTAACGCATTATAAGGAAGAATTGCCAGCGTGCATCGACCACAGCATCTTCCTCATGCGCCACACCAACGATTAAAAAGAATTGATAATTAATAATTTCAGAAAGATGAGATACATTATATTATTATTCGCGCTCACCCTCAGCATAGCTAAGGCAAGCGCCCAGGATGTATTAAACGAGGTGCTCCGCACTTCTGATGCAATCATCAACGACACCACGAAGAGCATGGACGAGCGCCGTACAGCCCTCTTCAAGTTTGACGCGATGACCTACATGCGCAGCAAGATTCTGCCACCGTATGTAATGCTCGACAAGAATCTGAGCAAGGACACCTTGAACATAAAGGTTCGCTATCTCAACGAGCAGGCCTACGCCATGAGCGTTTATATTACGCTCTATCAGAGGCGACTGAAGGAGGCTTCAAGCAAGAACAAGCCGCTCGTAACCCAGTTTTTCAAGCAGGCAACCATCGACCACAAGGCATTTAAGGATGCAGATACAGAGTTTACCCTGGCTTATTACAACACCCCGGATGTTCCTACTCCTTTCTGCCTCGACTGCGATTGGGTTTCAACCTTGGCATTTATCCGCAGCATCGACTGGTCAAAGCTTTAAGAACGTTTTCAGTCAGAAAATATATAAAAACAGATTAGCAGCATCCCTTATGCAGGGATGCTGTTTGTCTATAGGATGGTTATCCAGATACTTTCGTCTCGGTCGCGCGCCGCTGTCATGGCGTTGATGAGCCGCTGAAGCCAGATACGGGAGTTCACCACCATGCCCTCGAACTTGTTCTCTCCAACGAGGATGCAGCCTTGCGTATCGTCAGGATAATTGCCTGCATGGATGCGGATGCCCTCGAAATTCGGCACACCCAACAGCAATGGCAACCAACGCTTGAATCTTGGCGAATACGATATGACCACAGGATAAGTACCCTCAGCAATGGCAGTATGGCCAGGTACCTTACGAGCCTTCACGCCGCTCTTGCGGCTATAGCGGGCATCCACTTCCTCTGGCTTTAGCTTGATACCCAACAGATTGCGCCATGTAGGCTCCATGGTATCGCAGAGATATGTATCTTTGGACAGCAGCTGGCTGTCAAAGGTATGAATCAATTTGCACTTGTCGTCTTTCTTCTTGCCGGGCAGCGAGTTACGCTTTACACTACTATCGGTCAGCAGATAGAGTCTGCCGATGGTATAAGTTCCCTTTTTAGCTATACGCTTTAATACTATTTCCATTTTGTTTGAATGTTAAGTGTTAAACTATTTTGCGTTGAAACATCTCAGGTCGAGTCCGTCAGAACGGAATAATAGCTTCTTAAAACTGAATAACTGAATACTGAACACCTTTCCGTCCTGCTTTCCGTCAGCTCCGTCGGCATTTACTCCCTTCGGAGGAATTTTCTCGATATAATGGCGGTTCACCCAGTTTCTCAGCATCGTCGCCGTACCCTTCTTTCCGAAGTCGTTATGCAGACGTACCATTTCAGCCTGCGTGTAGGTGAATGTGTCAGGCAATTGCTGCAGCAGGTTGGCAGGTCCTCGCTTGCTCGATTTCTCTCCTACCTCATTAGCCTTGGCTATGCTTGCACCAAAGAAAATCATCTTGCACCACAGGTCGTAGCTCTCGCTCCATCTGATGAACTCTTCTATTTCGGGTTCCCATTTGCAGCCGTTTGCCACGTATAGCACGCAAGCCTTGAGAAAGGCAATAACGTTGCCACGGAAGGAGAGATTCTCGAACACCCTGTTTTGCGACATGCGCGAAAAGTCGGCGTTCTCATCCTTCAACTTTTCTGCCAGGGCGAAAGCCTCAGCACAGTCTATCCTACCCGACGCCTTGCACAGATTCTCTATGTACGGTCTGAGCGCCTCTCTGAAGGCATCGTCATATTCGCCGTATACTGGCATTTCGGCACCGATTTCCCGCTCTGGGATGGTACAGAAGTTGATGCGGCTGATAGGTCCGTCGGTGAGCACCTTGGAGAAATATCGCTGCCCCAGTTGGACGGTGGTCGATGCATTCCAGTTGAACCGGATGGTGATGCGCTCGGTGATACTCGATGTGCCCACGCGGGTCTGACCGTATGAGTTCCCAGGATCAAAGGCAAGGCACATAATCTTGAACTGCTGGTTGCCCTGCCCCTTGAGGGCGTCGAACTGATCTATCTCGTTGAGCGTTGTATAGAGGAAATGTTCCTGAGCCTCAGCCGTGCGCATAACGAAGGCCGGGTTGGTCATATCGGCGTCTATCTCCTGTATGATGAGGTTTTCCGGACGCTTGCGCTTATCCTTGTTGGCACCCTTGCGTGTCACCTCGTCTTTCCATTCCTTCTCCCGTTGCAGGTTCTCACGGTCGCGCTGCCTGATGTCCTCCATAATCATGTTGATGGGCATCTGCACACAGTTCTTGCCTGCGCCCGTACCCGCCAGCAGACAGCACATCAGGGTAGCCTCGTGCTCCACGTTGTCGATATACTTGAAGGTGGTCTTACAGAGGTGTGTAGCAAGTGGCGGAAAGATGGCGTGTGCCACGGCGGGCTTGTATACGTCCGGTGTCTTCGATAACAGCAGCTCCACGAGTTGGGGGAGATGTTCGGGCATCAGAGGCGGAGTTAATTTATCATCTTCCGCATTGGAATCCGTGCCGCCCTCGGAACTCACGGAACTTGCGGATTGGAATGCCACGGCGTCCTTCTGGGAGGACTTCTCTGCCTGGGCATTGATGCGGATTACGGCTTGCGACATCGGCTTCGAACTGTCGCCATATTTCGCATAGAAGTCGTGGATGAGCTGCTGGCAGTCACGTTCCTGCGAGAAGGCAGGCATCTTCTGCGCCACCACCGCCTTCAGTTCCTCTTCGGGCATCACTCTCGATGCGCCTGCGCTCATAATCGCCAGGAGCGATGAGTGACGGGAACCTGGGGTGTTGATGTCTACGTCCTTCAGACCTGCCGCATTGCGGAAGAGGTCGAAGGCTGCTAGGTTCTTGCCGGTTGCCACTGCGACAGCATCCTGATGAGTTCCAGCAGGGCTGAGATGAGCAGCATGAGCAGCATTGCTATCACAAGGTTGGGCAGGCTGAACAGCAGAGCCAGCAGAAACAGCGTAATGGCTGTCAGAGCCCGAAAGTCGATGGTCTTGAACATTTTGTTGAGTGTTGAATGTTGAGTGTTGAATGTTGAATGGTTGGGGCTGAGTGCCCTGTTGCTGTCTTCCGTCAATGGTGAGGCCACGAGTCAGGTAGGCTTGTCTGCGCCTCTTCAGTTCTTCCTGTGGCAGCACCTCGTACCAGTGGGGCGAGCGATAGATTTCTGACGCCTTGTCGGTGATGAAGAGCATGCGTTCTGGCGTGATACAGCTCTCGTCGTAGGGCACGCCCAGCGCCTCGCAATAGGCTCGCTGTGTCTCCTCGATAGTCATGCCGACGGGCATGCGGATGTCGATGTGCAACTTCTTGCGGGCTGAGTACTCCAGGTGCAGCAGGGCTCCGTTCCAGATGGTGTCGCTACAGTTCAGCTCTCGTGCCTTCTCTATCGCCTTATCCACATATTCCTTGTCGTCCACGTCGATGGTAGTTTGGAAGAGGAAGCTTTCGGGCACGGCGTTCTTCTGCGAGCGCCTGTTGTCTCGGAACTGGTAGTAGTGAGCGCAGCGGAAGGGCAACTGCTTCTTCAGTTCATCGTTTCCCCCACGGATGGCAGCTACCAGGTCTGCCATCCAGGGATAAGCGATGGTCTTGTCGTAGACCGAGAGTGGCTGGGAGCTTACGCTCCCCTTATTGCCATTCTTGTACGGATTATATGCTATAATATGTTCCATTTTTTTTGAATGTTGAATGTTGAATTTAATGTTGAATGTTGAGTGTTGAATGTTGAATTTAATGTTGAATGTTGAATTTAATGTTGAATGTTGAATTTAATGTTGAATGTTGAATTGCCTAACGGTCGCAAAGGCGCTAGCCTAATTCAACATTCAACACTCAACATTCAACATTCTCCTTAAATCCGGCAATCAGTTCCTTGTGCTCTACCTTGAGGTAGCGCAGCATGTCCTGCTTGTCCAGGTCACGGCTGAAGGTATAGTTCACCTGCACCGTGCGCTTGGTGGTGCGCACCACGGCATGCTTGGTCTTGAAGATTTCCTCAAAAAGCTTCTCGCCCGTACGCTCGTAAGGCTTGAAGTCGAACTCATCGCCTCCCTTCTCGCCAGAGCATACCATTCTGCCCGGTATCACCTTAGGCTGTTCGCTGATAACCTCGGTATCGTTCCATGGCGCCTTGCGGAAGGCGATGGTACCGTTTTCCTCACTGATGATGGCTCCGTCCACCTTCTGGGCGTTGAGGAGCTGCTTCTTTGCTGCTTGTTTCATAATCGTAACAACTTGTTTAAAAGATGAATAATGCCCGCAACCAGACTTTACTTGTCTGATTACGGGTGCAAAGATAAGGCAAAAACACCTATGGGAAAAATAGGAAAAATAGGATTAATATTTGTCCCATAAAAAAAATCATCTATGGGCAAAGAAATCAGCCACTTTATCATCCATTTCTTGATTTTTCATGTCCTCACAATGATTGAAGACATTGTAGAACGATTTTATCGTAACTTCTTTTCGTATATGGCAATCATCGGTAAGAAATCGATAAATGGCATTGGCACTAACGATGTGCTGCGGTGCCAAGATCCCCCTTCTTCTCCAATATCTGATAAACGCAAATATTGCGATATTCATTGGTGAAGACTTGCTCGCACTGGTAGACATAGAATCTAGGCCATTTAGGGTGAGAAATTCTATAAATAAAGAGGCTTGCTCGGCGGTCGTCTCTTCATCTTTTACAGAAGATGATTCATCAGACACAAAAAGGTATTCTTTTTTTCGGCCGATTCTGGTACCATTTTTCAATGGTTTTCTATTCCTTTGCTCCAGGTATTCATAATAGCCATCCAAAGTGGCGATATAGGCATCAAGCCTAGGAAGTTCAGCTTCAACCAAATGATTGTCTATTCTGTTAAAGGTCTCTAAGTATCGACGTACTACGAGCGCATCATGATAATCTCTTTCCTGCATGGCAACATCTACCAGTAAGTGTGCGTGTATGCTCATATCCATAGGAGGGAACGCCTCAAATTGTAAGTATACTCAATATACTTGCTGTTGCCATTCAATTGAATGACCACGCAAAAAAGGCCGAATCGCCCATACTTCAGTATCAAGCGCACGAGCTTGATAATAAATCTCCCCATAATTCGAAATTTATAATAGTCAGTAATTAAGTTCTTTGTCGCTCGTTCCTTAGTAGAGGACGTTAGAATTTGTTTGCGCTAACAATTTTGCTGGTACAAGCAAATGCCAGGAGAACTATAAGGGAATACACCCTTAGGGGACAGTTGGTCTCCGATTTCATCATCTTTTACTTTCTTTTTTTTAGGTATTTATTTATAGATTAGAATTAGCCTCAAAATGAGTTCGCTAACACATAGTGAGGCGGAAAAACTCACTTATATTTACTTCATTAAAGCCAGCAAGTCCTTTCCCTTATGCATAAGGTTGAGAACCACTGCGGCTTGCATTCCGTAAATTTTCTTATATACCACATAGGCATGGAGGTGGTTCTATATTATCTGCCATATTTCTATCTTTATTTTTGAGATCACAAATTGTGAC